>CAYQYG010000086.1:0-24164 GCA_964421485.1 uncultured Polyangiaceae bacterium
AGCGGCTCGGGCGCGGCCGGCGGCGGCGGCGGCGGCGGCGGCAGCGCCGGCAGCGCCGGCGCGGCCGCGGCCGGCGCAGGCGGTGGCTGCGCCGCGGCCGCGACGGTGCATCGCCCGAGGGCGACGAGCAGGATCGATGACCAGTAAACGGTGGACCGCATTGTCGCTCTCTAGGGACAGACGGGCTGCTCCTCCTGCGTACCACCGCCCTCGCCGGTGGCGGGCGGCGGGTCGCTCGCGTGCTCGGCGCGGGCGCAGACGCCCGCCGACCGCAGCTCCCCGCAATCCATGTCCGAGATGCACTGGCTCTCGTCGATCGACAGATCAGGGTAATTCGTGCTGCAGGCCCCCGCGACGTAGGTGCAGCTGATCTGCGAGAGATCGGTGCCGGGGCAGCACTCCTCGAGGCGCGCGACGGCCTCTTCGCACCGCACCTCGTCCTCGCGCATGCAGCAGACCGCGCTGACGCCGAGGAGGACCGGGATGAGCAGCAGGAAGCGCCGCATCCGATGCGGGCCGGACCGCGGCGTCCCCCTCGGTGGAGCTGTCCTCAGCGCGCGCATGGTCCTCGCGGGCATCGACGGATGGATCCATCGACGGCTGAACGGCCAGAATCGTGTCCCCTGATCTCACGGATAACAGGGAGCCAAGGAGTGAGCCAGAAGATTCGTGCGACGGAGCCGGGCTCCGCGCGGGAAAAGAACCAGGCCGGGCGCGAAGGAGGGCGGGCAGCACTGGTCGCTCCAGCCCCGAAGCGCGCAGATCCTGCACCGGACGAATATTCTGCGCCGCGGTAAGGGGCTTGAGGGGCAAAGGGTTACGCGGTGCTCTTCATCTCGTGCGTGCGGCGGAGGTGGTCATGAAGAGAAGGCTATCAGCGCGCCGAGGACGGGGAGATCTCCCGGAGGTACGCCAGCGCGGCCGCCTCGTCGACGAACGCGCGGGCGTTGCTGTGGTTGCGCTCGGTCATCCGGCGGACCTGGAGCCGGCCCACCTCGGTCCGGGCGAGGATGGCGACGCGGGGGTAGGCGCCGTAGAGGCGCTGGGCCAGGCGCTCGACGATCTGCTCGTACTCCGGATCGTTGCGCGGAGGGGCGAGGCGCACGTCGATGAGCAGGCCGTACCGGCGGCGATCGAGCGACTCCGTCGCGCGGATCGCCGCGTCGTAGGCGGCCTCGACCTCCGCCAGGGAGGCGAAGGCGCGGCCCGTGCGCGTGCGGCGAACGACGCGGGTCGCCTCGTCCAGGGTGATCACGAAATGGTCGCTGCGGTGGAGCTCACGCATGGGGGCACCTGGCTCGGCGGGGTGATGCGCGATCGGGGGTCGAGGATACAGGCTCGAGGGGCGGGAGGGAACCGGGGCGCCCGCGGCTCGATCCGCGACCGCGGCGTTGCGGGCGCGGGCGGCGCGTGGTGAGATGGCCGCCCTCCCCGCGGGGAGGACGCATGCCGAAGACCACCGTCGAGGTCCGATATCCACACGAGCTCGGCGAGATCACGCTCCGCGGCGGGCAGGCGCCGCTGTCCTGGAGCCGCTCGCTCGCGCCCACGTCGGTCTCCGGGGACCGCCACGTGTTCGAGATCGATCTGCCCGAGGGCGCGCTCCTGGAGTTCAAGCCCGTGCGCGACGGGCGGCGCTGGTCGCGTGAACGCAATTACACGGTGCTCGCCGGCGAGCGCGTGACGGTGGAGCCCTACTTCGACAGGACGCGGTCGTCGGTGGAGGCGTTCGTGCGCACGATGAGCTGCCGCGAGCTCGGGCGCACGCTGGCGTTCCAGGTGCTGCTGCCGCCGAGCTACGACGAGCACACGCAGAAGCGCTATCCGGTGCTCTACGCGCAGGACGGGCAGGCGCTCTTCAGCACGGGCGCGGATCCGATCGACGGCACGAGCTGGAAGATGGATGAGACGCTCGACGAGCTGTACGAGATCGGGGCCATCGAGGAGATCATCGTCGTCGGCATCCACACGACGGAGCGCCGCATGGAGATGCTGAGCCCCACGCCGGATCCGAAGCACGGCGGCGGCGATGCGCCGAGGTACCTCGATTTCCTCGTGGAGAGGATGAAGCCCTGGGTGGACCGGACCTATCGGGCGCGGCCCGAGCCCGCGAGCACGGCGGTGCTCGGGGCGTCGATGGGGGGGCTCTTCTCGTTCTTCGCGGCGTGGACGCGCCCCGACGTGTTCGGCAAGGCGGCGTGCCTCTCAGGCTCGTTCTGGTGGGACCGCCGGTGCATGATCCGGGAGGTGCAGCGGGGGTCGTGCCCCGCGCCGCGGCCCGCGCTCTACATCGACAGCGGGGCGGCGAGGACCAATTTCGAGGAGGACGCCAATGCGGTGGACGGCCTGCACCACACGCTGGCGCTGCGGCAGGCGCTCGTGACGCATTGCTACACGCCGGGCACGAACCTGCACACGCTCGCGTTCCCGGGGCTCCGGCACAACAACGTGTCCTGGGGGATGAGGCTGCCGATCCCGCTCCAGATCCTGTTCCCGCGGAGGGCCTGAGCTCACGCCGAGAGCAGCCGCAGGAGCTCGCCCTGCACGGCGGGGTTGCCCGCCACGACGTCGCCCGTCTCGGTCCAGGCGTCCTTGCCCTCCCAGTCGGTGACCCGCCCGCCGGCCTCCTCGACCAGCAGCGCGCCCGCGGCGACGTCCCAGGGGCGGAGGCCGAGCTCGAAGTATCCATCGAAGATGCCGCAGGCGACGTGGGCCAGATCCAGGGCCGCGCTGCCGGGGCGCCGGATGCCGAGCGCCCTCGGGAACACCCGGTCCAGCGCGTCGCGCAGGCGGGGCCAGCGGTCGCCGAGCTGGAACGTGAACCCGGTCGCCAGGAAGGCGCCGTCGAGGCGATCCTTTCGAGAGACCGCCATGGGCTTGCCATTCCACGTCGCGCCGCCGCCGCGCGCGGCCACGAAGCAATCCCCCCTCAGCGGGTCCAGCACGCAGCCGACGATCGCCCTCTCGCCCTCGCAGAGCGCCACGGAGACGCACCAGTGGGGGAAGCCGCGGACGAAGTTCAGGGTGCCGTCCAGGGGGTCCACGACCCAGCGCCGCGCCCCGTGCCCGGAGGCCCCCGTCTCCTCGCCGAGGAAGCCATGCTGCGGGAAGCGGGACCCGAGCTCGGCGCGGAGCACGGCCTCCGCGGCGCGGTCCGCGTCGCTCACGAGGTCGTTCGGGCTCTTCTCCGTCACGGTCCCGGGGTCGAGCTTGCGGAAATAGCCGAGGAGGACCCCTCCGGCCCTCTCCGCCGCCGCCCTCGCCGCGTCCACCTCGGCCTCGTACATGGCGGCAGTATGGCGCGCATGGCGGGTGAGCGAAAGCGTCGATTCGAGGGCTGCGCGCCGGCCAGGGTCGGCAGGCGCCTGGGGCATGTCGCGGAGGGCCGCGCGGCTGGTATGCTGGGCCCCTCATGAGGACCCAGGACGGCCCATCCGACGCGGCGCTGCTGGCGGCGCTCTACGAGGCGGCGGTCGGCGCCGTCCACCCGGGCCCCGCCACCCTGGCGGCGCTCGAGCGGCTCGCGCCCTCCGGGTCGCGCCCGCTCTGGATCGTCGCCCTCGGCAAGGCCGCCATTGCAATGGCGGAGGCGGCCGCTCGCCACGCCCGCCGGAGCGGGCGGCAGATCGCCGGGGGCCTCGTGGTCGCGCCGGAGCGGGCGCCGGCACCCGACGCCGCGCTGCTCGTGGCGCAGGGCGACCATCCCGAGCCGGGGCCCGGATCGTTCGCGGCCGCCGGGCTCCTGGGGCAGGTCGCCGGGCGCGTCGGCGCGGGGGACGACGTCTGGGTGCTGCTGTCGGGCGGGACGACGAGCCTGATCGGCGCGCCCGGCGAGGGCGTCGCCGCCGGCGAGCTCCAGGAGGTATATGCGCGCCTGCTGGCCTCGGGGCTCGAGATCGGCGATATGAACCGCATTCGCAAGCGCTTCAGCCGCTGGGGCGCGGGCAGGCTCGCCGCGGCCCTCGCGCCCGCCCGCGTGCTGCAGCTCGTCGTGTCGGACGTGATCGGCGACGACCTGCAATCCATCGGCTCCGGGCCCTGCGTCCCGGATCCCCTCTCCGCGGCGGATGCGCGCGCCCTGCTGGAGCGCGCCGGGCTGTGGACCAGCCTCCCCGCCTCCATGCGCGGGGTGATCGAGGCGGCGGAGGCGGGCCGGTCGCCCGAGACACCGAAGCCCGGCGATCCGGCCTTCGAATTCGTCGAGACTTCGATCGTCGCGAGCAACCGGACGGCGCTGGAAGCGGCCGCGCGGAGGGCGGCGGAGCTGGGCCTCGCGGCGGAGGTCGTCTCCGAGCCGATCGCGGGGGAGGCGCGGGCGGCGGGCGCGGCCTTCGCCGCGATGTTGAAGGGTCAATCACGAGCTCGCCCGGCGCCGGGCGGAGCGAGGCGCTGCGTGATCCGGGGTGGAGAGGCGACCGTGACCCTCGGGGGCGACCCCGGGGTCCAGCCGGGGCTGGGCGGGCGCTCGCAGGAGCTGGCGCTCGCGGCCGCGCAGGTGCTCGACGGCGCGGAAGGGGTGTCGCTGCTCGCCGCCGGGACCGACGGCCGCGACGGGCCCACGGACGCCGCCGGCGCGATCGTCGACGGCCGCACGTGGTCGAGGATCCGCGCCGCCGGGCGCGATCCCGTCCGGGATCTGGCGCGCCACGACGCGTATCACGCCCTCGACGCCGCCGGCGCGCTCCTCAGGCCGGGGCTCACGGGCACCAACGTGATGGACGTCGTGTTCGGGCTCGCATAGCCGCGCGGCCGCTATCCGGCGACGTCGGGGTCGCCGCCGAGCGCCCGGAGGCGGGCCGCGAGGCGCTCGGCGCGCTGCTCGGCCTCCTCGGCGCGCCTCGCGGCGGCTCTGGCCTGCTGCTCGGCGGCCTCGGCCTGCCGCGCCGCGGCCTCGGCCATCAGGCCGCGCTCGAGGCCGGTCGGGACGAGATCGCCCTCGCGCGTGACGAACCGGAGCTGCTTCTCGTGGACCTTGATGTAATGGCCCAGCTTGTCGCTCCAGACGCGGCCCGAGGCGTCCGGGATCCGCGGGCGGTACTGGCCGTCGACGAGCTCGAATGCGAAGAGCGCGCCCGTTCTGGGGTCGAAGGCGTAATACTCGGGCGTACGGAACACGTCCTGGTAGGTCTGCTTCTTGATTCCGAGGTCCTTCGATCGGGTCTTCCGCGAGAGGAGCTCCACGATGAGGTCAGGGTACCTGCCGCCCTCGTTCCACACGACCCAGCTGTTCCTGGGACGCGGGTCCGTCCCGAGCACGAGGAAGAAGTCAGGGCCGCGGAAGTCCTGGTGCTTGAGCTGCTCCGGGCTGAAGAAGATCGTCAGGTTGCCGGTCGCGAGCACGTCGTGCCGATCCCGGAAGATCCACTCGCAGAGCTCGAGCAGCAGCTTGAGCTGCTGGACGTGCTTCACGGTCTCCATCGGAGGCTCATCGCTCAGCGGGCCGTCGAGCAGCTCGGCGTCCGGAGAGATCGGGTCGGGGGGAGCAGCGCCGGACATGGGCGGAGAATGCGGGAGGAGCGGGGGGGGCGCAAGCGGGGTCCGGTGAGAACGCTGCAGGCAGCTCAGGGCGGCTGGACGGGACGGAGCAAATATGTCGGACATGATGGTGCCTCCTGGAGGTGGACGGAGACCCTGCGTGCGGAGGGCTCCATCTGATCATTACGGGCACGAGGGGAATGTGAGAGGGGGACGTGAGGGGGAAAGCGCGGGGGCGGCAGGCGCCGGGCGCGAGTTTCGGGGTTGTGACCGGGTCCATGCGGCGCGGACTGGCGATCCTCGTGCCAGGAAACACGTCGCGAAATGATTGGGGATTCCTGGCCAGAGGGGTGGCGGACCGGCGGAAAGGGTGGCGGCCGCCACCCCCATGCCAGCAGAGGAGTGGGCGCGGACACGGGAGCGCGGGCGGGAACGGAGCCGGGCGCGGAGCCGGACGCGAACGCTTTCCACGGGCGGGGCCCGGGGCGCCGGGGGCCTTCAGCGACCGGGAGGCCCGGATGTCGGACCGGCGCCGCGGCGGCCGGCGGCGATGGCGGCGAAGGAGCGGGCGCGGAGCTCGTCGAGGGTGAGGCCGGCGCGGGCGGTGGCCTCTCCCTCGGTGAGGGCGCCGGCGGCGACGGCGCGCAGGAAGTAATTGAGCAGGCCCTGGCCGGTGGCGGCGTCGTCGAAGACGGCGCCGGTGAGGCTCGCCTGGGCGGCGCGGTCGACGAAGGTCCGGAGGCGGGCGGCGGCGGCCTCGGCGCCCTCGAGGAAGAAGGCGTAAACGGCGGCGTAGCGCGCGGGGAGCTGGGCGGGGTGGAGATCCCAGCCCTGGTAGAAGCCGGCGTCGAGGGCGCGGCGGACGTGATCGTAATGGAGGCGGAGGGCGGCGCGGGCGGCGCGGCGGTTCTCGGCGAGCTGGGCTCCGGTGAGCGCGGCGCCGTGGAGGGGGCGGTGCACGGGGACGGGCAGGACGTTCGTGGCACCGTCCGAGAGGCGGACTCCGGAGCCGGCGAGCGCGAGCTGCATGATCCCGCGCGCGAGGTCGCACGCGGGGTGGGTGAGGCGCTGGCAGGCGGCGGTGACGCCGAGGGTCGCGGTGTAATCGTAGGCGCCGAAATGGGCGGCGGCGCAGCGGCCGCGCGCGGCGAGGGCCAGCCGGGGGAGCGCCACGTCGCCGCCGGGGGCGAGGAGGGACTCGGGGGTCTCGACCATGATCTCGAGGGAGAGGGAGCCCGCGGGCAAGTGGAGGGCAGCCTCGAACCACTCGAGGACGTCGGCCAGCGCGGCGACCTGCTCGGGTGAGGTGACCTTGGGGAGCGTGATCAGGAGGCGGGGCGGCGCGGCGCCGGCCGGGGTCTCGGCGGCGAGGGTCGAGAGGAAGATGTCGAGGGTGCGGAGGGCGCGGGCGCGGGTCTCCTCGCCGAGGGGCTTGACGCGGATGCCGAGGAAGGGCGGGAGGGCGCCCGCCGCGGCGGCGCGGGCGACCTCGCGGGCGGCCGCCGCGGCGTGCGCGTCCTCCTCGCCGTCGGGGCGCGCGCCGTAGCCGTCCTCGAAATCGATGCGGAGGTCCTCGACGGGCTCGCGGCGGAGCTTGTCGAGGATGCGCGCGCGGACGGCGGCGGCGATGCTCGCAGGGACGCCGAGCTCGGCCGCGAGCGCGGCGCCGTCGGGGAGGTGCTCGTCCATGGCGCGGAGCGCGAGGTCGCCGAGCTTGCGCGGGGTGTCGGCGCGGAAGAGGTGCGCGCCGCCGTACACGGTGTGCACGGGCTGGCGGGACGAGGGATCGCCCGGGGAGCGGGCCGCGGCCGCGGCGTTGGCGCGGGCGAGGCGGTCCAGCGTGCCCTGGAGGGGGCCGGGGGGCGGGCCGGGGCCGAGGGTCGTGTGAATCACGCGCCGCCCTCCCCGCTCGGATCGGCGCTCGGGGCTCCGGGTCGGCTATCGGCGCCCTCCGGGCCGATGCGGTCGCGGGCGGCCTCCTTCGCGAGCGCGAGGTACCTGGGATCCTCGCCGGCGAAGATCTCCTCGGACGCGGCGAGATAGGCGCGCGCGAGCTCGTCGCGGGCGCGGGGCTCGTTGCCGAGCTCGAGCTCGGCCTGGCCGAGGCGGAGGTGGATGAAGGGGTTGTCGAGGCCGCGCGGGCAGCGGGTGGCCTCGTCGAGCGCGGCGCGCGCGGCCCGGTGATCCTTCCCGAGGTAGAGGGCGTCGCCGAGCGCGGTCAGGATCCACGTGGAGACGTTCCAGCGCTCGATCGGGCGGGGGACGAGGGAGAGCGCCTCCTCGTATTTCTCGACGGCGGCGTCGAGATCGCCCGCCTCGACGTGGGCGTCGCCGAGCTCGCAGAGCTCGGCGATCCTCCCGTGCAGCTCCTGTTCCAGGTCGCGGCTCACGCGCGGAGTCTACGCGAGCCGCGCCGGGATCACTTCAAATAGTAAGGCGTGGCCACGGCGCTCCGGCACTGCCAGTTGAAGCTGCGCATGTGCGGGGCCTCGCCGAGCGTGGCGAAGCCGTGGGTGAGCTCGCCGGCCGCCTGCTCCAGGGCGGCGTCGCTCTTGCCCCCCTGCGCCCAGGCCATCGCGAGGATGTAGGCCGACTCGCCCCAGTGCTCCTCGAAGTAGTCGGGCTCGCCGTTGCCGTCGCCGACACCCATGAAGTAGTAGGGGCGGCCGTCGGCGTCGCGGCCCTGCTCGGCGATGATGCGGGCGAGCTTCTGCACGGACCCGCGGGCCTTGTCGGCGCGCTCGCCGCCGCGGAGGGTGGCGTAGGCGTCGAGGCCGTCGGCGACGATGGCGCTCATCCAGGGGCTGCAGCCGAAGAAGCCGTAGCCCTCGCCGTGCGCGTCCGAGCTGTGGGCGTAGCAGCGGGCGTCAGGATCGCTGTAGCCGACAGGATAGGTCTCCTGCACGTCGACGAGCGCGTCCACGACGTCGTCGGCGAGCGCGGCGAGCTCCTCGGCCCGGTCGTCGGAGACGGTGGCGGCCCAGACGTAGGCGAGCAGGAGGAAGCCGGCGTGGCGCTCGGTCCAGAAGGCGTCGCCGCCGCCGTAATGGGGATTCCACATCTCCCCCATCTTGAATGCGATCTGCTCCGCGGACTCCCGGAACCGGTCGTCGCCCGTGAGGAGGTAATGGATCGCCATGTTCTGCGAGTAGTAGTACTTCATGTCGTCGGCCTTGCCGGGGACGCCGATCGCGGTGGAGGAGCCCGTTCCGGTGATGCCGGCGCGATAGATGGCCGCCTCGCGGTAGGCGCTCTCCAGCGTGCCGAGGTCGCCGCGGCGGGCGTGGCCGCGGTACAGGGCGGTGCCGCGGTCGAAGAGCCACACGCTGGCGTCGTCGGACATGGAGAGGAACGCGTCGACGTTGTAAGCGTCATAATCGCAGAGCGCGCTCCAGGCGGCGAGCTCGGTGCCCTCGACGTCGGCCTCGGGGATCTGGGGGCCGGCGACGCCGCTCGCCGAGAGATAGGCGGCGGAGAGCTGGGCCCAGACGCGCGGGCCGGAGGTGCCGTCCGGCGGATCGAGGGTCTCCGCGACCTCCACGAGATCGAGGTCGCCGGCCTGAGGGGGCTCGCCGAGGTGCACGTCGAGATCGACCTCGCCGGCGATGTCGAGATCCACCTGGATCTGGACGCTGCGGACGCTGCCGTCAGGGTGCCAGGCGATGCCGCGGCGCGCGCTCGGGAGCTCGTCGCCGGCGAGGAGGACGCGCGCGGCCGAGGGATCGTCGAGCACGCCGGGGGACACGGGGACGGCGAAGCTCACGCGCTGCGCGCCCGAGACGCCGGCGCGCGGGGTGAGGTGGACCGTGAGCGATCGAGGCGTGCTCGGCGCCTCCCCGCCGGCGCCGCCGCCCGTGGTCGATCCGCCCGCCCCCGCGCCGCCCGACGCGCCCTGCCCGCCGCCGCCGCCGGGATCATCCCCGTCGGCGCCGCCGCCGCCCGCGGCGATCGCGGCTGCGACCAGCAATGGAGTGGAAAAACGGACCGCGCTCGATATGACCGACATGATTCTCCTTCTTCTTGCGCGCCGCACGATGCGACGAGCGCCCAACCTATACGATCGGCTCGCGATCGCGAACATCAATCGACGCGCGCGGTCAGCGCGCTGACAGGCCCTCCGGGCTCACCACGGTGGGGCCGCGGCGGGGCGGAGCGCGGCGCCGCGGGGGCCCCCGCCGGGCGTCGCGCCTGTTGCCAGCCGCGCGTGCGTGGTGGTACCGGTCACGTGGAGGTACCTCCCACCATGGCCATGAAGCGCAGAGACTTCCTTCGAGCAACCCTGGTCACCGCCGGCTCCATCCTCGCCCCCGCGGCGTGCTCCGACGATCCCGACGAGCAGCCCACGCCCTGCGTCCCCGTGGACGGGGCGGCGTTCTTCCCTCAGTCGGTCGCGTCCGGCGATCCGCGCGAGTCGTCGGTCATCCTCTGGACGCGCGTCGACGATCCGGAGGCCCAGGGCGACCTGTTCGTGCAGGTCAAGGTGGCGCTCGACGAGGCGTTCACGCAGGTCGTCGGGCTCGTCGCCGAGAGCGACCGCAAGGCGACGGCCGACGCGGCGGGCCTGCCCGTCGCGACGCTCCTCGCCGAGGCGGCGTTCGACCGGTGCGTCAAGGTGAAGGTGGCCGGCCTGGAGCCCGGGACGACGTACTACTACCAGTTCTTTTACTCGAACGCGGCGGGGTGCTTCCGCTCGGCCGTCGGCCGCACGAAGACCGCGCCCGCGCCGGACGCGGACGTCCCGGTGCGCTTCGCCTACGTCTCGTGCCAGGACTTCATCGGCCGCTATTACAACTCGCACCTCCTGCTCGCGAAGCAGGAGATCGATTTCTTCGTCCACCTCGGCGATTACGTGTACGAGACCACCGGCGACCCCGGGTTCCAGAACCCGACCGAGGACCGCAAGGTGAGCTTCACGGACCTGGACGGCGCGCTCGAGCTCACGACGGCCGACGGGCAGCCCTATTATGCGGCGCGCTCGCTCAGCAACTACCGCGAGCTCTACAGGACGTACCGGTCCGACCCGGCGCTGCAGGCGGTGCACCAGCTGTTCCCGATGATCGCGACCTGGGACGATCACGAGTTCTCCGACGACTCCCACGGCGCGACGGCGAGCTACTTCGACGGCAGGAGCGACGAGCTCGACGTCGAGCGCCGCAAGGCGGGCAACAAGGCGTGGTTCGAGTACATGCCCGTCGATTACCAGGCGGGGGACGATTTCGTTTACGACGAGACCGTCGAGTACCCGCAGGATATCGCGATCTACCGCGATTTCACGTTCGGCCGGCACCTCCACCTGGTGGTCACGGACCTCCGGACGTACCGCGCCGACCACGTGATCCCGGAGGAGGCGTTCCCCGGGACGGTGGCGGCGACCGAGGAGGCGCTGACCGCCGGCGGGGCGCCGCTGCCCGACGCCGCCGCGCCGTACGTGGACGTCGACAGCTACGCGAACGGCATCTACAAGCAGCCGCTCATCGATGCGGCCGCGGAGGAGGGCTACGACCCGGCGCACGTGGCGGGCAAGCTGAGCGGGGCGTTCATCAACAAGATGGTCGAGAAGCTGAACGCGACGCTGCCGCCGGCGGAGCAGCTCCCGCTCATCGACCTCGGCCTGGGCTCCGGCCTGCAGCGCGGGTTCTCTTACCTCGACGCGGGGAAGAGCGCCTATTACTCGTCGATCGGGTCCCGCTACTTCGTCGTGAAGGAGGCGTTCGACGCGATCGGGAAATACACCTGGGATTCGACCGCCGGCGCCAGCGAGGAGGTGATGGGCGCCGAGCAGGAGGCGTGGTTCCTCGACAGGATGACGACATCGAGCCAGACGTGGAAGGTGTGGGCGAACGAGTACTGCCTCACGCAGTTCGCGGTCGATCTGGGCGCGCCGCCCGCGCCGCCGGACCTGCCGGACACGTTCAAGAAGCAGTTCAACATGAACTGCGACGCGTGGGAGGGCTTCCGCAACAAGCGGAGCGAGCTCATCGAGAAGCTGTCGGCCGTGCCCAACGTCGTGGCGATCACCGGCGACATCCACGCGTTCTACGCGGCGACGCCGACCGCGAACGACGATCCCTCGAAGCGGATCGTGGAGTTCGTGGGGTCGTCGATCTCGTCGCAGACCTTCAAGGAGATGCTGCTCTCGCAGGTGGCCTCCGATCCGGTGCTCAGCACGGTGCCGAACTCGGACGCGCTCGCCGGGATCATCGACGTGTTCCTCCGCAAGCCGACGAACCCGCACCTCGCGTACGCGAACAGCGGCGACAACGGCTTCTGCGTCGCCGAGGTGAGCGCGGAGGAGATGGTGGTGACCATGCACCAGATCCCGGCCGCGGAGGTGAGCACCAACCACGGGCTCGAGCCCGACCTCGCCGCGCTCGAGGAGAAGGTGAAGCAGGTGCGGTTCAAGGCGGTGGCAGGCGCTCCCGATCTCTACATGGAGCAGGACGGCGCCTGGGTGAAATGGGACGCGGCCACGCAGGCCTGGGTCTGAGCGCGCGCCGCGAGCCCGCGCGAGCCGCGCCCTCCGTCATGGCCTCCACCCCGAAGACCCGCTGGATCCGCGGCGCGATCGCCGCGGCGGCCGCCGCGCTGCCGGCGGCGGCGACGATCGCGCTCGCCGACGGCATCGACACCAGCCGGCCGCGCGCGGTGGTGGTGGGCGCGCCGCGCGGGTTCGCGCCGAGCGAGCGGCTCGACGCGAGGCGCACGGGGCGGGCGCGCTCGCGGCTGCCGTTCCCGCCGAAGGAGGCGTGGCGCCGGCACATCAGCGGCGGCGTGGAGTCGCCGCCGGTGGTCGACGCGAAGGGGGACGTGCTCGTCGCGCTCACCGTGCCCGAGGTGGCGAAGCTCGGGGCCGACGGCAAGGAGGTGTGGCGGGTGCGCGTGGGCGCGAACGCGCCGCTCGCGCCCGCGGTGCTGACGAGCGACGGCACGCTGGCGCTGGTGAGCTCCGCCGGGGTCGCGTGGGGGCTGTCGCCCTCGGGCAGCGTGCGGTTCTCGACGCCGCTCGGCCTGCGCGGGCGCGACGCGGACGTGACGCCGCTCGCGCTCGACGACGGGGGGCTGGTGGTCGCGGCCGGGCGGGCGATCGTCGAGGTCGCGGCCGACGGCGCGGTGCGGGCGCGCGCGGAGCTGCCCGACCGGGCGACCGGCGCGATCCTCGGAGGCCCGGAGGGCGCGCTGATCACGACCGAGTCGGGCGACGTGCTCGGGTGGCGGCCGCCGGCCGGGCCGCGCAAGCTGGGGTCCTTCGGCGGGACGCCGCGCCGCGGGGCCGCGCTCGCGGACGAGCGCACGCTGATCGCGGTCGTCGACGGGCGCCGCGTGGTGGCGCTCGATCTGCCGACGGGCACGACGAGCGCGCGCTCCGGCGGCTCGTCCGGCGTGGGCTCCTTCGACGCGCCGCCGGCCATCGGGCAGGGCGGGCTGGCCGTGACGACGACGTCCGCGGGCCTCCTGCTCGGGCTCGACGCCGCGGGCGACGAGGCGATCCGGATCGCCGTCGACAAGCCGCCGCCGCTCATGGCCGCCGACGCCGGCGTGTCGGGCTTCTTCGCCGCGGTCGAGGCGAAGCCGAGCCCGCCGGTCGTGATCGATCGCGGCGGCCGCGTCGCGTTCGCCCGGGCGGGGGGGCGCGTGGGCGTGGCCCTGGCGGACGGCCGGGTGGCCCTCGCCGGCGAGCGGGTGTGCTCGTCGCCGGTCGCGGTGGTGCCGGCCGGGGACGCGAGGATGCTCGTCGCGTGCCGCGACGGGACGCTGGTGATGTTCGAGGAGTAGCCCTGACGGGCGACGGCGGCCGGCCCCGGGGCCCGAGGAGGGGCCCAGGGTGTGCGCTCCAAACGGCCGGCCCCGGGGCCTCCTGCCGGGTGAGAGGTGGGTGGGTCTCTAATCGGGGAAGCCGGGCGCGAGCATCGCGGTCATGCGGTCGGGATCGGCGACGCCGTGCGCGCGCATCCACGCGGTCGCGGCCTCCGCCGCGGCGCGGCCCTCGTCGCCGCCTGCGATCTCGCCGCAGCGACGCCGGGCGGCGGCCGCGTAGAGGGGCATGTCCGCGGCCTCGAAATCGCGCACGGCGCCCGCGAGCAGCGCGGCCGCGTCGCCGGCGTCGCCGCGGGCGAAGCGCGCCGCGGCGCGCACCGACGCGGCGAGCGGCCTCGCCCACGGCATGCGCTCGCCGTCCAGCGCTCCGGCGGTGCGATCGGCCTCGCGCAGGAGCGCGGGCGCGGCGGGCGACGAGCGGGCAGCGGCGACCGCGGCGGCGGCGCGGAGGTGGGTCATGGTGATGCGCGCGGCCTGGATCCGGAGCGTCATCGAGCGGCGGAGATCGGGCCAGCGCTCCACGAAGCGGCGGTGCGCCCCCTCGCCCTCGCCGCGGTAGAGGTCGATGTGCGCGCGGGCGACCAGGTCGAAGTAGTCCTGCAGGTGGAACGTCGAGGTGGACCACTCGCGGATCGCCTCGGCGGCCTCGCGCTCGGCCGCGGCGGGATCGCCGAGCGCGAGCCAGTAGGCGTTCGAGTGCGCGGAGCGGAGGTTCGTGATGAGGTATCGATCGCCGCGGCGCTCGGCGTCGCGGAGGTAGAGCGGCACGCGGTACGCGAGCTCGCGCATGTCGCCCAGGTACCAGAGCGACCACACCGCGAACGACTGCGCCGAGGCCCGCTCCCAGGTCACGCCGGTGCAGCGCTCGCGCAGGATCGCGCCGGCGCGGTCGAGCGCTTCCACGCTGGCGCGCCAGCGGCCCTCCAGCATCGCGGCGGCGCCGGTGACGAGCTGGACGAGCCCGAGCGCGTGCGGGTGGCCGGTGCGGCGCGCGATCGCCGCGGCGGCGTCGATCAGCTCGGCGACGCGCGCCGCGGCCTGGCCGCCGGACGCGGCCATGTAGCCGGCCTCGAACGCCAGCGCGCGGGCGACGCGGTACGGCTCGCCGGCCTGCAGCGCGAGGAGGAGCTGGCGCGACTGGAACTCGGCGCCCTTGACCGGATCGATGAGGCTCAGGCCGAGCGCGGCCGACCAGCAGACGTCGATGCGGGTGAGCGCCTCGGCCGGGACCTCCGCGGCCGCGCGCTCCTCGAAGCCGAGGCCGCGCAGGCGGAGGCGCGCGCGGCGGAGCAGCAGGGACGCCAGCGTCCGGGTGGGCGCGCCGGGCATGGTCATGCCCGCCTGCTCGACGACGGCGCGCAGCGCCGCGGTCCCCTCGTCGATGTAGCCGGAGCGCAGGAGGTTCTCCGCCGCGCGCCGGCCGAGCTCCAGGGCCTCCCCCGGGGGCGCCCCGCTCGCCGCCGCCACGAACGCCTCCGCGGCCTCGGCGCTGCGCCCGCCGTTCGAGAGCGCGTCGCCGAGCCGCGTGAGGAGGCTCCTCGTCGGCGCGTCGAGCTCGCCGGACGCGGCCGGCACGAGCTCGAGCGCGTCGCGGTAGAGGGACGCGGCGCGGTCGAAGGCCAGCGAGGCGGCGGCCTGATCGCCGGCGCGCTCGGCGTAGCGGGCGGCGCGCTCCGCGTCGCCCGCGGCGCGCCAGTGCGCGGCGAGCTCCTCGAGGTCGGCGCGCCCGGAGGACTCCAGCGCGAGCGCGATCCGGCCGTGCCAGGCGCACCGCGCCTCGTCGTCGAGGCGGCCCACGACGAGCTCGCGGATCCGGTCGTGGTGCGGCTCGATGAACTCGGCGTGGCCGGCCCCGCCCGCGCGCACCAGGCTCGCGCCGCGCAGCTCCGCCGCGACGCGCGCGAGGTCCGCCCTGCTGATCGCGGCCGCGTGCGCCGCGATGCCGAGCGGCAGCGGCCGGCCCGCCACGGCGCAGAGCTCGAGCACGCGCCGCGCGGGCGCCTCGAGCCGCTCGATCTGGGCCCAGAGCATGTCCTCGAGGCGCACCGGCCCGCCGTCGCCGCGGCGGGCGACCCGGTGCCGCACGAGCGCGTCGAGCAGGAGCGGGTGGCCGCCGGCCTCGGCGGCGATCGCCTCGATCACGCCCGCCTCCCGCAGCGCCGCGCGGCGCGCGAGGACCTCGACGAGCTCCCTCGACTCGCCCGCCGAGAGCGGGCGCAGATCGAGCACGCGCACCGCCTCGCCGGGCAGGAGCAGCCGCTCGCGCCATCGCTCCTCGCGCGCCGTCATCACCTCGGCGCCCGTCCGCACCGTGGCGACGAGCAGCAGCGCCGGGGCGTCGGGCGGGCGCATGACCTCGGAGAGCAGCGCCAGGCCGTCGGGATCGGCCCACTGCAGGTCGTCGATCGCCAGGACGAGCGGCCGCTGCGCCGAGAAGCGGCGGAAGATCTCGCGGATCCCCGCGAAGGCGCGGGCGCGGATCGCCGGCGGATCGAGCACCTCGCGCGCGGGCTCCGGCCTCGACGAGATCGAGGACGCGCGCCCGGGCCCCGGCGGAGACGAGGCGCGCTGCGCGTGCCCCACCACGCGCCCCAGCGCGGGGAACACCTCGCCGAGCAGCGCCGCGTCGGGCGGGAGCAGCGCCGCGACCTCCACGGGCGGCATCCGCGAGGCCGCGCGGGCGAGGCCCTCCATGATCTCGTCGATCGCCTTGTACGGCACCGACTCCCGCTCGTAGCAGCGCCCCGCGAGCACCTGCGCGTCGCCGGGGATGCGCTCGAGGAAGCGCCGGAGCAGCGCGCTCTTGCCCACGCCGGACTCGCCCTCGATGAGCAGCGTCACCGCGCGCCCCCGCCGCGCCTCGGCGAGCGCCTCCTCGAGCGCGGCGAGCTCGCGCAGGCGGCCCACGAAATCGAGGCGGCGGGACGAGGGCGGCGGCTCCACGTCCTCCTCCTCGAGGCCGAGGCGCGCGAGCACCTGCGCCCCCGAGGGGCGCGCGGCCGGATCGCGGCGCAGGAGGTCCGCGCAGAGCGACGCGAGATCCTCGGGCAGCCCCGGCGCGAGCGCGCTCGGCGGCGGCGCCTCGCCGCGCTGCTTGAGATCGAGCGCGATCCGCGGCGCGACCTGGAACGGGTAGCTCCCCGTCAGCGCGAGGTGGAGCACCACCCCCATGCTGTACCAGTCGGCCTCGGGCCCCGCGGCGCTGCCGGCCGCCTGCTCCGGCGCCATGAAGTGCTCGGTCCCGACGACCCGCGCGCGCCGCTCGCCCTCCGCGCTCGAGGGCGGCTCCGCCTCCCCCTGCCCCACGTCGGCGATCAGCCCGAAATCGAGCAGGACCACGCGCCCTTCGGCGGTGATCCGCACGTTGGAGGGCTTGATGTCCCGGTGCACCTTGCCCGCCGCGTGCAGCGCGACGAGCCCCTGCGCGAGCTGCCCGAAGGCCGACCGGAGCCGCCCCTCGTCGAAGCGCCACGGCGGGCTGTCCGCGGCCGCGGGCGCGCGCGCCCGGATCGCCCCGCGCCCCGCGCCCCGGATCCCGGACGGAGCGCCCGAGCTCGGGGCGGACTCGGCGTCCTCGTGCACGCCGACGTGCACGAGGAAGTCGACGCCGCGGACGAGCTCCATCGTGAAGAACAGCCGGCCCCCGTGCTCGTGCAGCTCCCCGAGGCTCACGAGGTTCGGGTGCTGGATGTCCTGCAGCGCGCGGAACTCGTTCTTGAACCGCCGCTGCGCGTCCGGCGCCATCGACCGGAGCACCTTCAGCGCGACGCGGCACCCCCGCTCGCGATCGAACGCCTCGTACACGACCCCCGCGCCCCCGGACCCGAGCGAGCGCACGATCTCGAAGCGCTCCGTGCCCTTGAAGTCCACCCTGGCGCCGGGGAGGGCCATCCGCGGGGAGTCGAGCATCCATCCCCGCCGCGCACAAGCGTCAGGCAGGTGTCCGGGGCAGAGCCCCGCCGCCCTCGACCGCGACCGCGAGCTGCTTCCTGCGCAGCGCCCGGCCCGCGGGCGCGTAGAGGGCGCGGAGCAGCCACCGCGGGCTCCTCACGCCAAGGAAGATCATGAGCCGCATCAGGAGGCCCGGGACGACGAGCGCGCGCCCCCGGTCGAGGGCGCGCACCGCCGCGCGCGCGCACCTCTCCGCGGAGATCGTCACGATCCCGGGCGGATCCATGCCCGTGAAGTTGCCGATGTGGTCGTTGAACTCCGTGGCCACGGGCCCCGGGCAGACCTGCGTCACCCGCACCCCGGTCCCCGAGAGGTCGAGCCGGAGCGACTCGGTGAACCCTGTCACGTAGTGCTTGGTCCCGATGTACGCCGCCATGCCCGGCAAGAAGGTCAGCCCGAAGCCGGAGCTCACCTGGACGATGCCCCCGCGCCCGCGCGCCACCATGGGCCCCACCACGCGGTGCGTGAGGTAGGTCAGGCTCACCACGTTGAGCGCGATCATCTGGTCGATCCGGCCCCAGTCGGTGAGATCGAACACGCCGAGATCGCCGAAGCCGGCGTTGTTGACGAGCACGTCGACCGGCCCGACGGCCGCCTCGACCTCGGCGAGCATCGCGTCGGTCTGCGCCCGGTCGGTCACGTCGCAGCCGAGCGCGAGCACCTCGAGGCCCGGCCGGGCGGCGAGGAGCTCGGCCCGCAGCGCCTCGAGGCGATCCTTGCGGCGCGCGACGAGCGCGACGGCGCGCGCCCTCCCCGCGATCTCCAGGGCGAGCGCGCGGCCGATCCCGGAGGACGCGCCGGTGATGAGGACGACCCCCTGATCGATGGGCGAGGACACGCGGGCAGGGTGCCGCCGCGCCGCCCCCGGGCGCAAGCGCGAAACCGCGGCGCGGCCGGGGGGGCGCGCTGCCCTCGCGCTTGGGCGCACGCCTCCCCTCGGCCCCGTGATAAGAACGCGCCGCGCGCCCCCGCCCGCGGAGGGCCCAGCAGCGCCACCCGCGCCTCCGGAGGGACGATGACCACGGGCTTCGAATTCCTTACCCACGACGACGAGCGGCTCCTCCTGGAGAAGTCGACCCGCGTGTCCTACGACGCCGGGCAGGAGATCCTCGAGGAGGGCTCGCGCCGCCAGGCGATCTTCATCATCCGCAGCGGCATCGCGGGCGTGGAGATCGCGCACCTCGGGCGCGGCGTCGCGATCCGCCAGCTCGGCCCGGGCGACGTCTTCGGCGAGATGTCCTTCCTCGAGAGCGCCGCCGCGAGCGCGTCGATCGTCGCGCAGGAGCCCTGCGAGCTCGACGTCATCGAGGGCGCGTTCGTGCACTCCCTGCTGGGCTCGGTGCCCGGCCTCGCGGCGCGCTTCTACCAGTCGCTCGCGGTCACGCTCGCCCGCCGCCTCCGCGAGAACACCGCCATGCTCCCGCCGCTCCTCGTCGAGGACGTGCCGCAGGTCAACCGCTTCCACGCGGTCCGGACCGGCCAGGCGGGCACGAACGCGATCCCGCCCAGGCTCATCGAGGTCGTCGAGCAGTTCAAGGGCGAGATGCTGCAGGCCGACCGCCTCGTGAAGGAGGGCAAGACCGCGGAGGCCGAGATCCAGGAGAAGGTCAGCGCCGCCTGCCAGATGATCACCGACAAGCTCCGCGTCCACATCGAGGCGGAGCGGCACCTCGAGAAGGGCATCGGCGCCTACGTCTTCCGCGAGACCTTCTCGTTCTTCATGCTGAGCCGCCTCGTCGACCGCTCGTACACGAAGCCGCGCGGCTACGCGGGCGACTTCTTCACGATCGAGATGGTCTACAGCGACGAGCCCGCCGGCGACGGCCGGCTCGGCCGCTTCATCGACCAGTGGTTCCTCCGGATCCCCGCCGCGCGCGCCGTGAAGAACCGCCGCGGCCTGCTCACCCGGGCGATCCGGGACGTCGCGCGGCAGAGGAGCGCGGGGCCCACCTACGTGACCAGCCTCGCGTCCGGCCCCGCCCGGGAGCTCTTCGACCTGTTCTCGTCGGACGCGCCGCCCGACATCAAGGCCACCTGCATCGACATCGACAACCAGGCGCTGACCTACGCCGCCGGGCTCGCCGAGCGCTTCAACGTGACCGATCGGTTCGGCTTCGCGCAGGACAACGTGGTCCGCCTCTCGCACGGGCGGGGCAAGACGGTCCTGAACCCCCAGCACATGATCTACACGATCGGGCTCATCGACTACCTGCGCGACGACTTCGTCGTGAAGCTGCTCGACTGGATCCACGACAAGCTCCTCCCGGGCGGCACCGCCATCGTCGGCAACTTCGACACGTGCAACCCGGACAAGGCGTTCATGGACCACATCCTCGAGTGGGAGCTGTTCCACAGGACCGCCGAAGAGCTCCGGGCCCTGTTCGCCCGGTCCGCCTTCGGCGACGCGCCCGTGGAGATCCGCGTCGAGGAGGCGGGCGTGAACCTCTTCGCGTTCGCGACCCGCGTCCGCTGAGCGGCGCCCTCCGCGCGGCGCCGCCCGCCGCCCTCAGCGCACCCACCGCACGTCGAACTCGCAGCTCGGGTGCCCGCTGAACCGGCACTTCACGTGGTTGCTCCGGGCGCCGTAGCCGCCCGCGAGCCGGATCGAGTTCTCCTGCCAGCCCGGCACCGCCTCGGCGCAGGTGAGCCGGCCGGGGTCCGACTTCGGATCGTTGCCGAGGTGCAAGACGAGCTTGAAGTGCTTCTCCCCCAGCCGCTCCGTGAAGAGATCGCCGCCGGTGAAGTACATCCTCCAGAACGTGCTGCCCTGGCGGAGCACGAGGTCCGGCGTGCCCAGCTTGAGCAGCACCTTGTGCGTCAACGTCAGGTCCTCCTGCGCGATGAAGGAGGCGACGTCGCGCACGGCGCTCGGGCCCCCGCGGACGTTCGCGCGCGCGATCTCGTCGAGCACCGCGTTCCAGACCGTGATCGGGTACCAGCCGTGCAGCGCGAGCTCCGGCGAGCCGAAGATCTCGCGGGCCTCGGCGGGCAGCTTGCCCGTCAGCAGGGCAGTCTGCTCCCAGCCCCACCTCGTCCTGAGATAGGTGCGCGTGTGAATGAGCGCGGAGCCTCGGACCTTCATCGTCGCAGACCAGACCTATGATAGGCGCGCCCCGCGCGCACCTCGCCAGTTTTCAGCGTGCGCGAGCCATGGATCCACGGCACATGCGCCGCGATCGGTGGCGGGCTCACAATCGAACCGTCCGGGTCAGGGAGCAGCGATCACCTCGACGGTATAGGGCTCGCTCGAGCCGCTCGGGACAAGATTCCCCCGCTCGTTGTTCCACGTGTCGTTCGCCAGCCTCACGCGCAGGCAGCGGTCCGCTTCGCCCGGCATCACGAGCGGGCTCGTCCATGGGTTGAGCGCGTCGGCGTCGGACAGCTCGCGGCCGGGCACCACCGCGCCGTGGATGCGCACCGGCGCCCCCTCGAGGCTCCCGCGCAGCGGCGTCGCCTCCAGCACGACCCCCGAGTCCCGCGGGCCGTCGCGCACGATCCAGCGAATCGGCGCGGCCGTGCCCGCGGGCACGCAGTAGACGTCCTCGTCGCGCGTCCACGCGAGCGCCCCCGAGACCGCGTCGCCCGGGAGCACGCGCACCGCGGAGGCGACCTGATCGTCGGGCTCGATCTCGACCGCCGGATCCGGCTCGGTCCGGTCCACCTGGAGCGTGTACGCGTCCGACACGTTCTCGTACCGGAACGGCGTTGATCCGCCGTACGGATCAAGGTCCTGGAGCACGGCCACGAGGTACCGGCCGGGCTCGACGCGGAGCGCCGGGATCGCGAGGTCCCGGCCGGCGCGGCCCGCGCAGTACTGCCCGAGCGGCGTCTGGAGCCCCGCGCGGTAGAGCAGCGCGCAGATGGGGAAGTTGGGGAGCGCCGTGAGCGTCAGCCGGACGTGCGCCGGCGCGCCCGGGCCGGCCTCGGGCACGTCGAAGGCGTAGAAGTCCCGGTCGCCCCTGGCGGCGTCGATGCGCCGGCCGACGTAGCCGCTCACGCCGCGGCCGAGCGGCACGACCAGCGCGTCCGCCGGCGCGTCGTTCGGCTCCACCTCGAGCCCCGAGAACCGCGGCCGCGCCGAGAGCGCGACGAGCCGCGCGCCCACCGCGCCCGCCACGAGCGCGACCACCGCGACCGTCGCGAGCGCCGTGTACCGCATCCGGCGGAGCTTCCGCTCGTACGCCGCGACCTCGTCGCGGGTCGCGATCTCCGCCGCGCGCTGCGGGCTCGCCGCCTGCGCCTCGGGCTGCGCCAGCCGCCGGAGCGCGCCCGAGTCGAGCAGCTCCTCGACGCTCGAGGTGCCGAGCGCGCGCACCTCCGCGACCAGCGCGGCCTGCAGGTCCTCCACGCGCTGGAACCGGTCCGAGGGGCTCTTCGCGAGCGCCTGCATCACGATCCGGCTCACGGCCGCCGGGATGCCCCGCTCCGGCGCGCGCTCGTCGGGCGGCGGCGGCAGCTCCGTGAGGTGCTTCGTGAAGACCGCCATCGGCGTCGGCCCGTTGAACGCGTAGTGCCCGGTCAGCGCGCGGTACATCACCGCGCCGAGCGCGTAGATGTCGGAGCGCGCGTCGACGGCCTCGCCGCGCACCTGCTCGGGCGACATGAAGTACGGCGTGCCGACGATCGCGCCCTGGCTCGTGACGGCGTTGAGCTCGGACCCCTCGCGCAGCTTCGCCAGCCCGAAGTCGAGCACCTTGGCGAGGTCCGTCCCGCCCTGCCCCCGCAGGATCATCACGTTCTCGGGCTTCACGTCGCGGTGCACGATCCCCTGCTGGTGCGCCTCGGAGAGCGAGCTGCAGACCTGGATGATGATCTTGCCGAGCCTCTGGAACGGCATCGCGCCCTCGGCCCGGAGCAGGCGCCCGAGGTCCTCTCCGGCGACGAGCTCCATCACGAGGTACGTGAGCCCCTCGGACACGCCGAAGTCGAAGACCTGCACGGTGTTGAGGCTCGACAGGCGCGACGCCGTGAGCGCCTCCTGCTTGAAGCGCCGGACCACCTCGGGCCGCTGCGTGAGCTCGCCGGCCAGGAGCTTCATCGCGAGCAGCTTGCCGATCCGCGTGTGCTCGACCTTGTAGACGATGCCCATCCCGCCGCGGCCGATGAGCTCCACGATCCGGTAGCGGTCCGCGATGATCTTCCCGATCAGCGGATCGGCCACGGACACCGGCAGCTCGGCCTCGTCCGAGATCGACGTCCGCGCGCCGGCCTGGCTGCCGGAGAGGCCCACCATCGACGACGCGGGCGCGGCGGGGTCCGCCTCGGCGGCCGCGGGGCGCGGCGGCGCGGCGCCGTCCGGGGCCTCGGCGGCCGCGAGCGTCCGCGCGAGGGCGTCGTCGCCGATCCCGCTCACCGGGCGCCCTTCACCAGCGAGAACTCCACCTCGATCTCCGGGATCTCCTGTCCGCCCCCGGGCGGCGCGAACGGCGGCCCGACGCGCCCGTACGCCGTCAGCGCGTCCCCGCGCCGCGCCGGGCTCTGCGTCCCCTGCACCAGCCGCACCTTGCAGCCCTCCGCCTCCGCCGCCCTGCACCCCGACGCCGGCGCCACCGACAGCAGGATCACCGTCGCGTGCCCCTGCTGCCGCGCCTCGAGCACCTCGCCGCTCAGCACGATCGGCTTGCCCGCGTGCTCCTTCGACGAGGCCGCGATCTCGCCCCAGCCGATCGGGCCCTGCGCCGCGAAGTCCCGCGCGGCGGTCTCGAGGCGGTCCACGCGGCGCACGGCGATCCTCGCGATCCGCGGCGCCATCCCCTCCATCCGCGCGCGCACCTCGAACCGCGTCGCGCCGATCGACGAGACGTTCATCACGTGCGCGAACGTCCCGTCGGGGCGCACCGGGATCGGGTGCGCCCCGGCGAAGATCTTCGCCCCCTTCGCGGTGCGCCCCTCGAGCACGAAGCTCTCCTTGTCGATCACGACGCTCGCCCCCGGCGCGTCGATGCGCAGCGGGACGACGCCGATCGAGACGCTGACCACGCCCTGCTCGCGCGGCCCCTCGGCGGGCCGCACGTCGTAGGGGATCTGGCGGCTGAGCGTCCGCGCCTCGTCCGCGGGCCCCGTGACCGCGTCCGCCACGTCGATCGCGAGCGCCGCGCGCCCCCCGGCGAGCGGGAGCGGCTTGCCGTCCAGCGAGACCTCCGTGCCCGCCATCGCCTCGACGAGGATCTGGAGGGACGGCGTCTCCGCGTCGAGGGTCGCGAGGTCGGGGCGGATCCGGTACGCGACGGCGGCGCTCACCGCGATCGTCTCGTCGCGCCCGCTGCCAGGGCGATCGATCGAGACCTTCATGCGGTTGTCTCCGACGGAGAGCGGCGCCGCGAGCGGGATCTGCGCCACGCCGCGCGCGGTCGTCGCGCGGCCCTCGCCGACGGAGACGACGGTGCCGTCGGGGCAGGTGTCGCAGCGCAGCTCGAGCACCTCGCGGCCGCCCGCGTCGGCGCGCGCCCGCGCGGTGACCGGCGGCGCGTCGGGCCAGAGAAGCACGAAGAGCACGGCGCCGGCGGCGAGCGCGCCCGCCGCGATCATCAGCGCGATCGCCCTGCGCGGCGGCCTCGGCGCCGCGCGCGGCGAGGCCGCCGGCCGGGGCTGCGCGCGCGGCACCCGCTGGAGCTGCGCGTGCGGGTGCGCCGCGCGCGGGTGCGGCTGGGGCGGCCACGGGAAGTGCCGCGGCGCGATGGTCGCGCCGAGCTCCGAGGCCGGCTCGTACCCGGGATCGTCGCGCGGCGGCTCGATCTCGGGGTTCGAGGCGGAGGGCGCGCCGTGTGGAGCGAGCCCCGGAGCCCCACCTGCCGGATCGGGCTCCGGCGAGAGGCCCGGCGAGAGCGGCGCGATCCCCGGCCGGGCGACGCCGAGCAGCGTGCGCGCCGCGGGCTGAGGCGCGCGCGCCGGCTCGGGCGCGACCGGGATCCCCGGCGCCGGCT
>CAYQYG010000087.1:0-23966 GCA_964421485.1 uncultured Polyangiaceae bacterium
GGGGGGGGGGGGGGGGGGGGGGGCCCGGGGGGGGGGGGGGGGGGGGGGGGGGGGGCGGGGGGCGCGGAGGTCCTGATCACGAGCCAGACCGCGGCGGCGAGGGCGGCGCCCCCGGCCGCGGCGATCGGCAGGAGCAGGGCGCGGCGCGCGGGCGGCGGATCGGGCGCGGCGCTCCGCGCCGTCAGCGAGGCCGAGCCGGGGTAGCTCGAGGTGCTCTGCATCGAGGCGCGCGGATCCGTGGGGTTCGAGGCGTCCTTCGACGACGTGACGATCGACCTCGGATCGATGACGGGGAGCGCCACCGCGCGGTACTCGTCGGTGGGCATCGCGCGCGCGTCGCGGAGCTGCGCGTCGATGAGCGCGCGGATCTTCGCGCGCTCCTCCTCGAAGCGCTGCGCGATGAGGCGGCCGGCGTCGCGCAGCGACGCGGGGCGGCCCCAGCGATCGAGCAGGCGCTCGAGATCCGCGGCGAGCTCGCCGGCGGTCCCGTAACGGTCCTCCCTCCGGGGGGCGAGCGCGCGCAGGATGATCGCCTCCAGCTCGGGCGCGACGTCGGCGCGGACCTCGCGCGGGGGCGGGATCTCGCCGCCCACGACGCGCGCGAGGATCGCGACGTCGGGCATGCCCTTCCAGAGCCGCCTGCCGACCGCGGCCTCCCACAGCATGACGCCGACCGAGAACACGTCCGCGCGGCGGTCGACCTTCTCGCCGCGCGCCTGCTCGGGGGCCATGTAAGCGACCTTGCCCTTGAGCACGCCGGTCTTGGTCTCCGCCGTCGAGCTCATCGCCTTCGCGATCCCGAAATCGACGACCTTCACCTGGCCCTCGTACGTGACGAAGACGTTGTGCGGGGTGACGTCGCGGTGGACCACCTCGAGCGGCGTGCCGTCGTAGTCGGTGAGCTCGTGCGCGTAGTGCAGGCCGGCGAGCGTCTCCGTGAGGATCGCGAGGTGCATCGCGAGCGGGAAGCGCTCGCGCCCGACCCGGTGGATGATGCGGTTGAGCGGCTGGCCCTCGAGGTACTCCATCGCGAGGAAGTAGCGGTGGCCCTCGTGGCCGACCTCGTTGGTCTGGACGATGTGCGGGTGGTTGAGCCGCGCCGCGAGGCGCGCCTCGTCGAGGAACATCGCGAGGAACTCGGGGTCCTCGGCGAGCTGCGGGCGGATCTGCTTGATGACGGTGAGCTTGTTGAACCCCGCCGGGCCCTGCGCGACCGCGAGGAAGACCTCGGCCATGCCGCCGTGGCCGAGCTCGGCGATCAGCCGGTACTTGCCGAGGATATTGGCGCTCCCGGCCCGCTCCACCCTGGAATCCACCACGCCACCTCGGAGCTCGCGGCGCCAGCGCGGCCGCGTCCCTCCGAGCGATGCTACCGGCGGCGGCCTCCGCGAACAAGGAAAGGCGGCCGCCGCCCGCGAGGCGGCGCTACTGCCCCATCATCTCCTTGAAGAGCTCGTCGTCCGCGTCGCCCTTGGGCTTGTCCGCGGGGGCGGCGGCGCCGGCGTCCTCGCCCATCATCTGCTTGAAGAGGTCATCCATGTCGCCCGCGCCGGCGCCGCCCGCGCCGGCGTCGGCCCCCCCGGGCTCGGCGGCCGGGGGCGCCTCGGGCTCGGGCGGCGCGTACGGGTTCTTCGTCCCGTCGTCGCCGAAGCGCGCCCTGTCCTCGGCCGTGCACGGCACCGGGTTCGAGCGGTCCTCCTGCACGCATTGCAGGAGCCACGCGCCCCGCGGCGCCTCCTTGTTCTTCTCCGCCTCGACGTAGGCCTCCCGGATGTCGGCGTCGATCAGCACCGTGGCGATCTTCGGCACGTACATCACGAGCAGCAGGCCGAACGCCAGGATCCCCGTGAACGGCAGCACGATCCGGTAGAGCGAGACCAGCGGCCGCTCGAAGCGGAAGCTCGCGATGAACAGGTTCAGCCCGAGCGGGGGCGCGCAGTACGCGATCTCGAGGTTCAGGAGGAACATCATCGCGAGGTGGAACGGGTGCAGGTTGAACCTCGCCGCGAACGGGAGGATGAGCGGCACCGCCACGAGGATCGCGCTGAAGCCCTCCATCAGCATGCCGAGCAGGAGGAGGAAGACGTTCAGCACGACCAGGAACTGCCACGTCTGCGTGAGCCCCAGG
Organism: uncultured Polyangiaceae bacterium; assembly: GCA_964421485.1. Lineage (GTDB taxonomy): Bacteria > Myxococcota_A > Polyangia > Polyangiales > Polyangiaceae > CAYQYG01. The sequence continues at coordinate 2,129 of CAYQYG010000087.1, forward strand.
CCGAGCATGAAGTCGAGCACGCGCCCGGGGATCTGCTGGTCGACGACGAAGTTGATGAGCGCGTTCGCCATCGAGAGGATGAGGATCAGCGCGCCCGCCAGCGACATGGACGCCTTCGCGACGCGGGGCACGTCCTCGCGCAGGCTGAGGTCCTTGTGGATGAAGACCTCGACGACGAGGATGTAGACGGCCGTGAGCGCCGCGCTCTCGTCGAGCGAGGTGAGGCCCGTGCCGAGCCCGCCGAGGATCAGCACCGGCGCCCCGAGCTCCCACTTGAGCAGCCAGAGCGCCTCGGCCATCTCGCGCGCGCTCGGGCGGGAGCGCGGCACGTCGTACTTGACGCCGTTGTAGGCCGCGTGGACCCCGAGCAGGGCCATGATCATGAAGCCCGGGATCAGGCCCGCCTTGAAGGCCGCGTTGAAATCGATCCCGGCGACCAGCGCGTAGACCAGGATCGGCAGGGACGGCGGCAGGAGCAGCCCCAGCGATCCGCCGGTCGTGACCAGGCCGAGCGCGTAGTCGTCCGGGTAGCCCTGCTTGCGGAGCGCCGGGTAGAGCAGCCCGCCGATCGCGACGATCGTGACGCCGCTGCCGCCGGTGAGCGTCGTGAAGAACGCGCTCGCCACGATGCAGACCATCGCGAGCCCGCCGGGCATCCACCCGAAGAACGCCGACGAGGCGCGCACGATCCGGTCCGGCGCCTTCGACTCGGCCATCATGTAGCCGACGAACGTGAAGAGCGGGATCGTCACCAGGATGGGTGAGCCGGCGAAGCGCTCCTCCATCACGTTCGGCGCGATGAAGCGCAGGAACCTGAGGTCGGGGTCGTCGTGCGTGAGCCAGAGGAGCTGGCTCGAGCCGCCCATCACGGCGAAGAGCGGCGTCCCGAGCAGCGCCAGCGCGGCGACGAGGAGGACGAGGAGCGCGCCCATCACACGCCCCCCTGCTGCTCGGCGGCCTGCTCTTCGGCGACCCGCTTGAGCTCTTCTTTATGGGCCTCGTCGGGGTCGACGGAGATGTGCCCGCTCAGCGTGAGCAGCGCGCGCAGGAGGAAGCGGAGCCCGATCACCAGCAGGCCGAACGGGAACACCAGGCTGAGGTCGTGCACGAGGATCCCGCGCGTCGGCTCGCCGTCGGGCGAGATCACCACCGGCACGTGGGCGGGCGAGTCGTCCGGGACGAGCAGCCCCTTGACGTCCTCCGCCTCGTAGTGGCCCTCGAAGCCGGCCCCCCGCACCCACTCGTTCCAGACCCCTGCGGTCATCCACCCGTCGTACCGCTCGCCGGCGATCACCCGCGGCATCGTGCGGAGGTCGAGCCCGAGCTGCTTGCGCGCGAGGAACGCGTGGCCGCTCACGTGGTGCGCGACGCGCGCCACCTTGTCGCCGGCCGCGTCCCCGGCGCGCGCGCCGAACGACTCGATCGCGATGTGATCGAAGAAGCCCCAGACCGCGGCGAGGCAGACCAGCGCCGCGGCCCCGTAGTTGAGCAGCGCCGCGGGCGTCCGGAGCCGCACCGGCAGCGCGCGGAAGAGCAGGTCGACGTGGATGTGCTTGCCCGCGCTCGTCGCGAGCGACGCGCCGAGCAGCGCGAGCCAGAGCGTGAGCCGCGTCGCCAGCCCCCGCAGCCCGCCCATCAGCGTGAGCGTCGACCCCTCCTGGAGCCACCCGCGCACGTTGTCGAAGTACTCGACGCCCTTCGCGCGCCACAGCGGCGCCGCGAGGATCCCGATCGCGATGCCGGCGAGGACCAGGCCGCGCCGCGCGTTCAGCGCGAGCTTCCTGCTGCCCGCCCACGCCAGCGCGCTGAGCGCCGCGGCGCCCACGACCGCGCGGAACACGGTCCCCGCCGAGCTGCTCGCGTCGACCGGCGTCGCGAGCCCCGCGAGCAGCACCCACGCGACGAGCGACAGGATCTGCGCGAGCAGCACGAGCGTGATGAGCCGCGTCTCGAGCCAGGTCCACCTGCGCTCGAACCGCGCGATCGGCTCCCCCCACGCCGCGCGGTTCGGCGCTCGGGGCTCCGGGGGCGCCTTCGCCTCGGCGCCGTCGGCCTCCGCGTCCCCCTCTCTCTCCGGCGCGGCCGCCTCGGAGGGCTTCTCCTCTGCCGCGCTCTCTGCGGCCGCCCCCTCCTTCACCTCAGGCGCGGTCGACTCCTCTGCTGAGGTCGACTTGGGCTCTTCGTCGCGGCGCTCCGACCCGTCGTCTGATGCCATGTCCGCCGCACGTTAAGCGCGCGCGCCGTGCTCGTCACGCAATACATGCAGTCCCCGGGCGCCGGGATGCATTGCGTCACCGTCCGCATTTGTGCCTCCGCTCTCCTCGAAATCCATTTTTACCGGGCGAGAGGCCCCCGGGGCCGGACGCTGTCGCCCGGCACATCGCCGGGCGACCTCCCCGCGTTTTCGTCCAGGAACGGAGAATGGCCGCTCAGAACCCGCAGCTCTTCATCCGCTCCTTGCCGAGGTACCGCTTGGCGCGCCGCTTCGCGATCGTGTTCTGCAGCCGCTGCTCCGGCAGCGTGTCCCCCGCCTCGAGCACCTGGGTGAGCAGCTTCTCGTAGGCCGCCTTGTCGCCCTTCATGCACTGGTACTTGATCGCGTAGTTCAGCTGCGTCAGGAGCGCCTTGCCCCCGTTGATCTTCATCGCCCGTTCGAAGTGCTTCTGGCTCGCGTTCAGATCGCTCATCGCGCTCGCCGCGTTGTACGCCCCGAGCAGCACGTGGCCCATCCCATAGAGGTACTTCTCGTCGAGCTGCACCGCCCGCTCCATCATCGCCACCCCCACGAACAGATCGGCGACCACCGCCGGATCGTCCTTCGCCACGTTGGTCTTGGACATCCATGCGTAGCCCGTCCAGAAGAGGAGCGGCGTGTCGCGCTCCGCGTCGGCGAAGCCCTGCAGCCAGGCCTTCATCGTCTCGTCGTTCTTCTTCGCCTTCTCGAACCCCGCGCGCTTCATCTCGAGCAGCTCGATCCCGTAGTGGATCGCCCGCTCGTAGCCTGCCCTCGTGCGCGCCTGGTGGTAGAGGAAGAGATCGCTCTCGGCCCCCTCCGCGTCCTCGGCCTGCTCCATCGCGTCCTCGATCCACCCGTAGGTCACGCCGGTCCAGCCCTTCGCGAGCATGAACAGCGCGTCCTCGTTCCCGGGCGCGAGGTAGTGCATCCCCTCGAACTGCCCCAGGCCGGCGGACGCGATCGAGCCCGCGACCTCGTAGTCGCTCAGCGTGTCGATCGCGTCCGATGCCTTGCGGGTGGACTCGATCTGACCGTCGAGGATCATCTGCTTGACGCAGCCGGCGCTCCCCAGGGCGAGCGCGGCCGTCGTCGCGAGCATGGACAGGAGCTTTCCAGGGTCGGTCATGGGCGGCTTCTACACGACACGCGCTGCCGGAGCCAAAGCTTTCCTGAGCCCTCCGGGCGGCGCCCCGGCCTGCCCCGTCACCGCGGGAACGCAGCCGGATTGCCGCCGTCGACGGTCAGCACGCAGCCCGTCGTGGCCTCGGCGGACGCGAGGTGGACGAACGCCTGCGCCACGTCCGCCGCCGTCGTCTCGCGGCGGAGCAGGTTGTCGCGGAAGTAGTCGTCGACGGACACCCCGCGGGCCCGGGCGCGGCCCTCGATCACGCCCGCTTCGAAGATCCCGGTCCGGATCCGGTCGGCGTTCACGGCGTTCGCGCGGATCCCGTGGCGGCCGAGGTCCACGGCGTACTGGCGCATGAGCGACAGCAGCGCGGCCTTGGCGACCGCGTAGGGCCCGGAGTCGGGGTCCTGGTGGAACGCGCTCTTCGAGGCGTTGAAGAGCAGCGCGCCCCCCGTGTCCTGCGCGAGCAGCACGCGCGCCGCCGCGCGCGCGACGTTCTGGTGGCCGATCAGGTTGAGCTCCAGCGACGCGTGCAGCGCCTCGTCGCCGCCCGGCGTGTGCAGCGGCCCCGTGAACGCGCGGCCCGCGTTGGAGACCACGACGTCGAGCCCGCCGAAGTGCGCCACGACCTGCGCGACGGCGCGCTTCACGCTGGCCTCCGTCCGGACGTCGCACGCGATCCTGAGCGCCCGCGCGCGGTGCCTGGCCTCGAGCGGCGCCGCGGCCCGCTCGAGCGCCTCCTCGTCGCGATCCGTGAGCGCGACGTGCGCCCCCGCCTCGAGGAACGCCCTCGCCGTGGCGAGGCCGATGCCCGACGCCGCGCCCGTGATCAGCGCGATCCGCCGATCGAGCGGCCCCGCGGCCCGCGCCCCGACCTCGAGCTCGGCCCGCTCGAGGCTCCAGCGCTCGACGTCGAAGAGGTCGAGCTCGGACGCCGGCTGGTACCTCCCGAGCGCCTCCGCGGCCTCGATCACCGAGGCCGTGTGCTCGTAGATGTCCGCCGCGATCTCGGCCTCCGCGCGCGATCCGGCGGCGGTGAGCGCGCCGAGCCCGGGGAAGAGCAGGACGCGCGGGAAGGGGTCGAGCTCCTGCCGCGCGCCGCCGCGCGCCGCCTCGCCGCGCCTGAAGTAGTCCCGGTACCTCGCCGCGTACCGCTCGATCGCGTCCTCGACGATCCCGCGCATCGCGGGCGCGTTCGAGGGGTCGAGGCCCTCGATCACGAGCGGGACCGGCCGGGTGCGCAGCACGTGATCGGGCGTCGCGCAGCCGACCTGCGAGACGCGCTGGAGGTCATCGCGATCGCAGAAGGACTTGAGCTCCAGGCTGGTCCGGAACGAGCAGATCCACGGCCGCCCCGAGGCGCGGGCGAGGGCGCCGCGGACCACGGGGCCGATGGCCGCGTGGAGGTCGGGGCTCGGCGGGGCGATCGTGGGCAGCGGGGCGCGCGCGATCCGATCGTCCATGTACCGCTCGGCCGTGGTCACGGCCTCGATCATGCGCGTGTAGCTCTCCTCGGCGGTGTCGCCCCACGTGAAGACGCCGTGCTTGTCGAGGATCATGAGCGACGGCGGGGCGCCGCGCTCCGCGCGCTCGCGGAGGAGCTCCGCGACGCGGCGGGCGCGCGCGAACCCCGGCATGACGCAGGGCACGAAGAGGGCGCCCTCGCCGTACGCGGCGCGGACGACCGCCTCCGAGTCGGGCTGGTCGACGAGCGCGAGCACGGCGTCGGCGTGGGTGTGATCGACGAAGCGCGCGGGCAGCACGGCGTGCAGGAGCGCCTCGACCGAGGGGGTGGGGCCGGAGGGATCCAGCATCTGGGTGCGGAGGATCGCGACCATCTCCTCGTCGGTCATGGCCTCGCGCGCGGCGGCGCGTCGGAGCGGCTCGAGGCGGCACGCGGGGAGCCCGCGCGGCTCGATGGCGGCGAGGTCCCAGCCGCTCGCCTTCACGAGGAGGACGTCGACCTCGTCGCCGAGGAGGTCGCGCGCCCTGGACTTGACGCTGATGTTGCCGCCGCCGTGGAGGACGAGCGATGGATCCGCGCCGAGGAGGCGCGAGGTGTAGAGGCGGAGCGCGAGGTCCTCCCCGTGCTCCGCGCCGTACTTGTCGATGGCTTGCCGGGCCCCGGCCGCGTCGTACCGCGATTGCATCGACAGCTCGCCTAACCCGGGGGGCAGGGCGACGAAAGGACGTCCGGGGCCGGGGAGGTCAGTAGCGATAGTTCTCGGGCTTGAACGGCCCCTCGACGGAGCACCCGAGGTACTTCGCCTGGGGCTCGCTGAGCCTGGTCAGCTCGACGCCGAGCTTGGGCAGGTGGAGCGCCGCGACCTTCTCGTCGAGCTTCTTCGGGAGGATGTGGACGCCCAGGGGGAACTTCTCGGTCCAGAGCGCGATCTGGGCGAGCACCTGGTTCGAGAACGAGGCCGACATCACGAACGAGGGGTGGCCGGTGGCGCAGCCGAGGTTCACGAGGCGGCCGCGCGCGAGCACGATCAGGCGCTTGCCGTCCGGGAAGATGAAGTGGTCGACCTGCGGCTTGATGTTCTCCTCGCGGATCTCGGGGTTCTGCTCGAGCCAGGCCATCTGGATCTCGCAGTCGAAGTGGCCGATGTTGCAGAGGATCGCCTCGTCCTTCATCGCCAGCATGTGCTCGGCCCGGATGATGTCGCTGCAGCCCGTGGCCGTGACGAAGATGTCGCCGATCGCGGCGACCGTCTCGAGGCGCTTCACCTCGAAGCCCTCCATCGCGGCCTGGAGCGCGCAGATGGGGTCGATCTCGGTGACGATGACGCGCGCGCCGAAGCCGCGGAGCGACTGGGCGCAGCCCTTGCCGACGTCGCCGTAGCCGCAGACGACCGCGGTCTTGCCGGCGAACATCACGTCGGTCGCGCGCTTGATGCCGTCGGCGAGCGACTCGCGGCAGCCGTAGAGGTTGTCGAACTTGCTCTTCGTGACCGAGTCGTTGACGTTGATCGCGGGGACCCTGAGCTTGCCCGCGCGGTGCATCTCGTAGAGGCGGTGCACGCCGGTGGTGGTCTCCTCCGAGAGGCCGCGGATCGGATCGTCGCCCTCGAAGAGCTCGGGGTGCTTCTCGTGGATCGCCATCGTGAGGTCCCCGCCGTCGTCGAGGATCATGTTCGGGCCCTTGCCGTCCTTGAAGGCCCGGAGCTGCTGCTCGATGCACCAGTCGTACTCCTCGAGCGTCTCGCCCTTCCAGGCGAAGACCGGGATGCCGGCGGCGGCGATCGCGGCCGCGGCGTGGTCCTGGGTCGAGTAGATGTTGCAGCTCGTCCAGGTGACCTCCGCGCCGAGCGCGACGAGGGTCTCGATGAGCACCGCGGTCTGGATGGTCATGTGGAGGCAGCCGGCGACGCGGGCGCCCTGGAGGGGCTTCCTGTCGCCGTACTCGGCGCGGAGGGCCATGAGGCCGGGCATCTCCTTCTCGGCGATGCGGATCTCCTTGCGGCCCCAGTCCGCGAGGGTGATGTCGGCGACCTTGTAGCGGGGATTCTCACTCATCTCGTCCTCTCGATCTTGGTTCGGGGGTGAATGGGCGCGTCTTCGGTCGATGCGCTGCCGCGGAAGCCCACGAGGAGCTGCCATGGGAGGTGTCTGTCCGGGCCCTCGCCCTGCCACGCGGCCGGGAGGCGCCGGAGCTCGGCGCCCTCCAGGCCCGCGCCGGCCGCGAGGCGCCTGAGCTCGGCGGGCTCGAAGCCGAGCCACACGTCGGCCTGCTGCTCGCGGAGGGCCTGGTCGTCGTGGGCCTCGTAGTCGAGGACGCACACCGCGCCGCCGCGCTCCTGACCGCGCTCGGGGGGCCTGGCGAGCTCGACGAGGGCGCGCATGGCGCGGGCGGGCTGGGGGGCGTGGTGGAGGACGCGGGCGGCGAAGACCACGTCGGCGCCGTCGCCCTGGGGCTCTCGGCGGGGCGGGGGCGAGAGGCCGAGGGCGCGGGCGACGGCGGCGCGGATCTCGGGGCCGTCGAGCTCGCCGAGGACGAGCTCGACGTTCTCGAGGCGGCGGCGGCGGGCGCGCTCGCGCGCGAGCTGGAGCTGCGCCTCCGAGCGGTCGAGGGCGACGACCCGGTCGAAGATGGGGGAGAGGACCTCGAGCAGGGCGCCGTCGCCGGTGCCGGCGTCGACGGCGAGGCGGCGGGCCGGGACGAGCGGGGCGAGGGCGGCGAGGTAGGCGGGGAGCTCGGCGGGCGGGCCGAGGCGGAGCGGGCGCCCGCCGCGCGCGAAGAAGTCGCGGGTGGCCTCGTCGCGGGCCGCCACCGCGTCGGCGACGCGGGTGAGGGTGCCGTCGGCCTCGCAGGCGCGCATGCCCGCGCGGACGGCGTCCTTGACGACGGGGTCGTCGGTGGCGTGCGGGGCGAGGCGGAGGAGCGTCCAGGTGCCGTGGCGGCGGGCGGAGAGGATGCCGGCCTCGCGGAGCGCCGAGGCGTGCCGCGAGACCTTGGGCTGCCCTTCGCGGAGGAGGTCGGCGAGCTCTCCGACGGCGAGCTCCTCGAACGCCGTGAGGCCCAGGAGGCGGAGGCGGACCGGGTCGGCGAGCAGGCGGTAGAGCTCGACGCGGGCGGCGGCGTCCCTGAGCGAGGACGTGGAGGGGTCGAGGGGCTCGGTCACTGCACGAGGAGATATATGCGTTCATGCGAATGGATGCAAGTAATAACTCCGGGCGCGAGCGGGCGCGAGGCGCGCCGGCGGACGCGGGGCTCAGAAGCCCCGGACGGCGCGCTCCAGCTTCGTCTCTTCGGAGGCGCGGAGGAGGCCCACGGCGACCACGCTGAGGCGCTCGGGGCGGAAGATGGAGCGGGCAGCCTCGCGGACGTCGGCGGGGGTGACGCGGGCCAGCTCTTCGTGGCGGCCCTGGGGGGTGCGGGTGATCCTGGCGAGGGTCGCGAGGCCGTAGAAGCCGGCGGTGGCCTCGGGGTCGTCGAGCAGCGCGTCGACCGACCACTGGTGGCGATCGCGGGCCTTCGCGAGCTCCTCCTCGGTGGGGCCCCCGTCCGCGAGCTCGCGGAGGAGGGCGAAGATCTCGCGGACGACGACGGTCGCGCGATCGTGCTGCACCCCGGCGGCGATGTCGACGACGCCGTCGTCCTCGTAGGCCTCGAACATGCCGGAGACGTCGTAACAGAGGCCCAGGCGATCGCAGATGCGCTCGTAGAGGCGGGTCGACATGCCGTCGTCGAGCACGCGGAGGAGCATCTCCACGGCGGGCTCGCGGGGATCGCGCTCGCTCACGCCGCGGAAGGCGACGCGGAGCTCGGTCTGGCTCGACTGGTTCTCGACGAAGCGGAAGCGGGGCCGGCGCTGCGCCCCGGGGGGCGGGGTGACGGGGATCTCCTCGCCCCGGGGCATCGCGCCGAAGCTGCGCTCGACGGCGCGGGCGCAGGCGTCCGGGTCGTCGATGCGTCCGGCGACGCAGAGGACGGCGCTCCGGGTCGTGTAGTGGCGCGCGTGGTGCTCGCGCAGCATCGGCTCGTCGAAGCGATCGATCGCTTCGATGCCGCCGGTGATCGTGTACCCGAGCGGATGGCGCTCGTACATGAGCGCGCGGGCGTTGTTGTCGGGGTCGATGTCGCGGCCGTCGTCGTCGAGGTCCTCCAGGATCTCCTCGCGCACGATGCCGCGCTCCACCTCGATCGAGGAGAAGCGCGGCGCGCAGGTGACCTCGCCGAGCAGCGCGAGCACGGGCTCGAGGCTGACCGGGGGGACCGTGACGGTCATGAGGCCGTGATCGACGTGCGTGGCGGCGTAGAGCGTGCCGCCGAGGCGCTCGAACGCGAGCGCCTGCGCGTGCGCGGAGGGCAGCGTCGCCGTGCCCCGGAAGACCATGTGCTCGAGGAAGTGCGACAGGCCGTTCGTGCGCTCGGTCTCGAAGCGGGAGCCGACGCGCAGGAAGAGGGACGCGACGGCCTGGTGCACCGCCGCGTGCGGGACGAGCACGACCCGGAGGCCGTTCGAGAGCTCGAGATCGATGTGATCCGCCATCTCCGTGGGGGATGCCGCCGGGGCTACTCGCCCTCCTCCTCGACGGGCTCGGGCGCCTCGGAGTCCTTGTCCTTGGACTCCGTGATCAGCGACTGGTCGTACTTGACCTCGCTGCCGATCGTCGCGCGCAGCCGGCGCAGGTAGCCGATGAGCGCGTCGTTCTGCTTCGCGGCGCGCATCGCGGAGACGTAGTACTCGCGCTCCTTCTCCCACTGCTCCTGCGTCGCCGGCGTCTTCTCCTTGAGCTGCACGACCGCGTAGCCGGTCTCGAGGGGCACGACGTCCCTGGGCACGTCGCCGGGCTTCTCGAGCTCGAAGGCGATGCGCGTGGCGTCCGTGCCGGCCTTGGCGGAGGGCAGGGGATCGCCGGAGGCGTTGAAGGGGAGGCTGGTCTCGACGCTCGGGCGGTGCGGGTGCGTCGCGATCGTCGGCGCCGCGTTCTTCTCTGCGGCGCCCTCCTGCTCGACGCCGGCGGCCTTGCCCTTGTCGTCGGCCTTCTTCTTCTCGTCCTTCTTGTCGCCCTTCTTGGCCTTGTCGCCCCCGGCCGCCTTCGCGGGCGTGAGGGTCGCGACGTAGGCGTCGAGGGCCTCCTTCATCGGCTTGCCGCCGCCGATGGCGGCGAGGACCTGCTTCGCGCCCTCGGCCGCGAGGCGCTCGGACTCGTGCGAGACGTAGAGCTCGCGCGCGGTCTGCAGGCGGCCGACCTTCTCCGCGTCCGCGTCCTTGGCGATCTGCTCGACCTTGATGACGTGGAAGCCGTACTCGGTCTCGACGAGGTCCGAGACCTCGCCGGCCTTGAGCTCGAAGACCTTGTCCTCGAAGGGCTTCACCATCCTGCCCTTCGCGACGCAGCCGAGCTCGCCGCCGCGGGGCGCGCTCGAGTCGTCGCTCATCTCGCGCGCGACGTCCGCGAAGTCGTCCCCCTTCTTGATGCGATCGAGCGCCTTCTGCGCCTTCTCCTTGGCCTTCTGCTTGTCCGCCTCGGCGTCCTCCGGCGTCGGGTCGAACCTCGCGAGCACGTGGCGGGTCACCCGGCACTCGGGCAAGAACTGCGGCTTGCGCGCCTCCCAGGTCTTGTCGAGCTCGTCCTTGTTCGCGAACGCCCACGCGTCGACCGCCTTGTCCGAGGCGTCGACGATCAGGTCGGCGTAGAAGCGGCGATCGAAGCGGACGTAGTCGATCGTCCTCGTCGACTTCTCGCGGGAGAACTGGTCGAATGCCTCGTTCTCGCCCACGCGCACGCGCGCCCGGATGAGGTCGCGCATGCGGGCCGCGACGAGCTCCTTGCGCTGGAAATCGCGGAAATCGGGCGGGCTCATCTTCGCCCAGGTCCGGACCTCGCGCTCGTAGCTCTTGTTGTCGAACTTCTTGGTCTTGGGGTTCCGCACGAGCAGGTAGCGGACCGGGTCCTCGCCGAGGCCGAGCGAGTAGCCGACCTGGCGCATCTTGTCGGCGGGCAGCGAGACGTGGACGCGCCCCGCGACGAGCTCGCTCGTGACGTCGTCGTCCGAGACCGTGATGCCGAGCCGCTTCGCGTCCTCGTTCAGGAGCCAGCGCTCGTAGAGGCCCTCGGCGGCGATGCGGCGCAGGCCCATGGCGCGGAGCCGGGAGGCGTCGGCGTTGCGGGGCGCGAGGAGCCGGTACGCGGCCCAGAAGTCCGTCGACTGGACGCAGCTCCCCCGGATCTCCACGGCGCAGGTGATGCCGGCGCCCTGGGTCTGCGCGTTGGTGGCGGGTCGGAACTGGACGATGAAGACGACCGCGATCGCGATGACCGCTGCGGCGCCGAGGAGCTGGCTGAGTCTGTTCACAGGACGCTCGTGTGAGGGATCGACGAGGCGCGCGCGCGGCGCGCGGGCCCCGCAGTGACGATGGGCCGGGGAGCGCTGCGCAGGCCCCCGCCGGTGGACCGGCCGGCGGCATAGCACGGGCCCGACGGCGTGTCTTTGACGTGTCTTGCCGGCGGTCCGGAGCGGGGCTAGGGGCTCGTGCTCATGGCAACCCAGAAGTCCTTGCTCCCCGACTGCGGCCTCTACCTGACGACGCGGGCCCTGCCCGGCAACGAGGAGAAGATCCCCGCGGGGACGATCGTCTCGTTCCACAACCACTCGGACAGCGGCCTGCCGAGCGTGACCGCGCCCGACCACAACATCCACAACCGCTGGCACTTCCATGGGCCGCCCATCACGTTCCGCGGGACCTCCTGGGCGGACACGCTCCAGAAGCTCCCGTCCGAGGGCTTCTACACGCTCCGCAAGGAGCTCTCGTTCGACGGCGGGAGCTGGCCCAAGGGCACGCTCGTGCAGCTCGGCTACATGCAGAACGGCACGGCCATCCTGTTCGTCGCCCGCGTGCGCGCGCGGCTCGACGAGAACGATCTGTTCTTCTCGGACAAGGGCGTTCGCATCGAGCGCGCGCAGCTCGCGACGCTCGAGCCCGTCTCGGTCTATCAGGAGCCGAGCGACGGCTCCGGACACGATCCGGATCACGCCGACTCGCACTGACCGTGACATCGGGCGCGATCGGGGGCGCGTGCTAGGCTGCGCGTTCACCGTGATCCGACGCAGGACGCTCTCAGACCCCGGTTCGACATTGGGGGCTTCGGGTCGCGCTCCAAGCGGCGCGCCCTCCGCCCCAAGCCCCGACATTCGAGCCGGCTCGCAGCCCACGCGCAGGCGGGGGGGGCGCCGCGACGTGAACGAGCGCGTGCACTTCTCGCTGGGCGGCCGCGAGCTCGAGGGCTGGGCGCTGAACCTCAGCGCGGGCGGCGTCCGCGCCGTCATGGAGGAGCCGATCGAGCCCGGCGTGGAGCTCGACGTCGCGGTCGGCGAGTCTGCGCGCCGGCGGGGTCGCGTGGTCTGGATGCAGGAAGAGGTAGACGGCTCGATCGTGGGCGTCTCGTTCCTCGACGCCGACCTGCCGCCCCGCTGAGCGGGGGCGCGGCGCAGCGCGCAGCCTTGACGAGCAACCCGCAAGTTTGCGATGGGTTGATCCTGGGGGAGGCAGGGTCCGGAGAGCCCACGGAAGATGCCGACACCCGCCGAGATCAAGAAAGCGCTGCGCGACGCCGGATTCGAGATCTACCGCACACGCGGCGATGTGGTCTTCATCGCGGAGCGGGTGCGCGAGAACCTGCTCATGGACGCGGGGATCTTCGTCGACGCGCAGCACCCGACCGTGGGCTTCGTCGTGCGCGCGCAGCGGAGCGACTTCCCGGGCGCAGCAGAGGAGCAGCTCTTCGAGCGGGCCCGGCGGCTCGCCGAGCCCGCGCTCGCCCGGGGGTACGCCGAGGCGGGCGCGCACGTGCGCGAGGTGCGCGATCCGGGCGACGGCGACCGGACGCTCGACACCTGGTGCGAGGTCCAGCTCGAGCGGCGCGTCGACTCTGTCGAGAGCGCGATCGGCGAGGTCGGGTTCGCGCTCTCGATCGAGAGGGCGGCGTCGCCGCGGTAGCGGCGGGGGGCGCGGCATGCACGGCCGGTCTCCCCACGGCGCCGGCGAGGCGGCGCGCCTGCTCGGCCCCGGCGGCCCGCTCGCCCGCGCGATGGAGGGCTACGAGCTGCGCGAGGGGCAGCTCGCGATGGCCGGCGCCGTCGAGCGCGCGATCGAGGGCGATCGCGTCCTGCTCTGCGAGGCGGGCACGGGCACGGGCAAGACGCTCGCGTACCTGGTGCCGGCGATCCTGAGCGGCCGGAAGGTCGTCATCTCGACCGCGACCAAGGCGCTCGAGGACCAGATCTTCACGAAGGACCTGCCGCTCGTCGCCGAGCGCCTCGGGCTCGATCCGGCCGCGGCGCTCGTGAAGGGGCTCGGCAACTACCTCTGCCTGCGCCGCCTCGAGGAGCTCCGCCGCAGCCCCGACGCCGGCGATCGCGAGATCCGGAGGTCGCTGCCCGTGATCGAGGCCTGGGCGCGCGAGACCGAGACCGGAGACGTCGCCGAGCTCACGCGGCTGGCCGAGGGCGATCCGCTCTGGCGCGAGGTGGCCTCGTCGAGCGAGACGCGGATCGGCGCCTCCTGCGCACACCACGAGCGGTGCTTCGTCACGCGGATGAGGCGCGAGGCCGAGGCCGCGCGCCTGCTCGTCGTGAACCACCACCTCTTCTTCGCCGACCTCGCCGTCAAGATGGCGGCCGCGAAGCGCGGCTTCGCGGGCGCGGGCGCGCTCCCGCCCTACGACGCGGTGATCTTCGACGAGGCCCACCAGCTCGAGGACATCGCCACGAGCTTCCTCGGCGCGCGCATCTCGCGGGCGCGGATCGACGCCGTCCTGCGCGACGCGGACCGCGCATTCCTGGCCGCGGGCCTCTCCGATCCGGTCTTCGGCCGCGGCCGGGGCGCGGCCCTGACCGCCGCGCTGCGCGGCGCCGCCGACGCGCTCTTCAGCGAGCTCACGCGCGTCGTCGAGTCATCGCTCGGGGCTCCGGGTCGCCTGCCGGCGCCCTACGCCCCGAACCCCGAGGCCCCCGAGAACGGTCGCGGTGAGGCTCGCGTCACGCTCCCGAAGGACGTCTGGTCGGGCGATCTGCTCGCCGCCTACCACCGCGTCGACGACGGCCTCGAGGCGCTCTCCGGCTACGCGGCCGACAGCGCGCCGGACGAGGCGGTGCGCCTCGTCGCGCGGCGGGCCGCGGAGCTCCGCGAGGAGGCCGCGCGCATCGTCGATCCGGCCAGGAACCAGGTCACCTGGGCCGAGGCGCGGGGCCGCTCCGTCTCGATCGGCGCGTCGCCCGTCGAGCTCGGGTGGCTCTTCCGCGAGCAGGTCTTCGAGCGGATCGGCGCGGTCGTGCTCACCAGCGCGACGCTCACGGCCGCCGGCGGCTTCCGCTTCCTGCGCTCGCGCATGGGCCTCGGCGAGGACGCCGACGTGCCCGTCGACGAGCTCTGCGTCCCGTCGCCCTTCGACTACCCCCGGGCGGCGCTGCTCTACACGCCGCGCGACCTGCCCGAGGCCAGCGACGCGGCGTTCCCCGAGCGCGCCGCCGACCGCGTCGCGGAGCTCGTCAGCGTCACCGGCGGCGGCGCGTTCGTCCTGTGCACGTCGAACCGCGGCATGGCCGCCCTCGCCCGCGCCCTGCGAGAGCGGCTCGATCGCCCGCCCCTCGTGCAGGGCGACGCCCCCAAGGGCGCGCTCCTCCGCCGCTTCCGCGCCGACGTCGACGCGGTCCTCGTCGCCACGATGAGCTTCTGGGAGGGCGTCGACGTGCCCGGCGAGGCGCTCCGCCTGGTCGTCATCGAGAAGCTCCCGTTCGCGGTCCCGACCGATCCCGTCGTCGCGGCCCGCTGCGCCGCGATCGAGGAGGCCGGCGGCAACCCCTTCACCGACTACAGCGTCCCGCAGGCCGCGATCACGCTGAAGCAGGGCTTCGGCCGGCTGATCCGCGCGCGCACCGATCGCGGGATCGTCGCGATCCTCGATCGCCGCGTCCGCACCCGCGGCTACGGCCGCGCGCTGCTCGACGGCCTCCCGCCCGCGCGCCGCGCCGAGCGCATGGAAGAGGTCCACGCCTTCTGGTCGTCGGTGACCGCCGCGCGCGGCTGATGCATCATCGCGCCCCCATGCGCCGCCCCCCCGCGCGCGCCGCGCCGCCGCCCGCGCCCGCGCTGCCCTTCTCGACCGCGCTCTCGCCGCGCGAGGCGCTGATCTTCGGCCTCGGCGCGCCCGCGCTGCTCCTGGTCGCGAACATGGCGCGCCTCTGGTCCTTCACGGTCGACGACGCGTACATCTCGTACCGCTACGCGAGGAACCTCGCCCGCGGCCTCGGGCTCGTCTACAACGCCGGCGAGCGCGTCGAGGGCTACACGAACTTCCTCTGGACGCTGCTCCTCGCCGGCGCCGTCCGCCTCGGCCTCGACCCCGACCTCGTCGCCAAGGCCCTCGGCGCGACCGCGGCCCTCGCCGCGCTGGTCTTCGTCTACCGCCTCGCGGGCCGCCTGCTCCCGTTCACCAGCGCGCCCTGCCTCGCGACGTGGCTCTACGCCAGCGCCGCGGTCTCCACGGGCCACGCGGTCTTCGGCCTCGAGACCTCGCTCTTCGTCGCGCTCGTGCTGGCCGGCATCGACCTCTTCCTGCGCGAGGAGGACGCGGGCGCGCCGCCCCGCCCCCCCGCGCGGGCCGCGCTCGCCGCCCTCGCGCGCCTGCCCCTCTCCGGCCTCGTCTTCGCGCTCGCCGCGCTCACCCGGCCCGAGGCGCCCCTCCACCTCGGCGTGCTCACGCTCTGCCTCGGCCGGCGCCTCGCCTCGCGCCGGAGCCTCACCCGCGGCGCCCTCTTCGCCGCGCCGGTCCTCGCGCACCTCCTCTTTCGGCGCGCCTACTACGGCGCGTGGCTCCCGAACACCCTCGCCGCCAAGGTCGGCCCGCTCGACGAGCGGCTCCGCGCCGGCTGGCACTACCTCGAAGGCTACGCCGCCCACGCCGGCCCCGCGCTCGCCCTCGCGCTCGTCGCGATCGTGATCGGCGCGCCCAACGCTCCACGCCGCCGCCGCGATCTGCTCGCCGTCGCCGCCGTCGCCGCCGCGACGCTCGTCTACGTGCTCTTCATCGGCGGCGACTGGATGCCCCTCTTCCGCTTCCTCGCGCCCTTCGAGCCGCTCGCGTTCGTCCTCGTCGACGCCGGCGCCCGCGCCCTCTTCGCGCGCCCCTCCGGCGCGCTCCGGCTCGGCCTCCTCGCCGCGGGCGCGCTCGCGCTCTACCAGCGCGCCGCGACGCTCCGCCAGGCCCAGCGGACCATCGTCGAGCAGGAGGCCCCCGCCTGGGCCGCGATGACGGGCGGCGCCGCGCGCTGGCTCCTCGACCGCGGCGCCCCCGGCGAGGTCGCCCTCGGCGACATCGGCTACGTCGGCTATGCGACCGACTACCCGGTGCTCGACCTGCTCGGCCTCGTCGACCCCGTGATCGCCGCGCTCCCCGGCGCGTACACGAGGAAGATCGGCCCCGGCTTCACCGACCACCTCTTCGAGCGCGCGCCCCGGTACGTGATCCTGATCGCCGCCCGCGAGGACTGCACGCGCCACGAGAAGCCCGGCTCCCGCGTGATCTACCGCGACCCGCGCTTCAGCGAGCGCTACCGCCTCGCGGGCACGCTCCCGCTCGGCGGCGGCGTGGCCTGGTGCTTCCACGAGCGGAAGCCCTGAGCAGTGAACCGCCCCCTCCAGGTGCGAATCGGCTTGCGCACTTCGACATGTCTGGAAAGAATCCGGTTCGACACAACGATGCGTCCAGACGAAATCATGGCCGGAGCAATCGCCCTGGCAGCGGCGATCGCGCTCGTGGCCCTGGCCGTCCGGGGCTTTGCGTTCGGCTACCCGCCCGCGCGGCTGCCGTCCACGCGCGTTCTGTCCGCAAAGGAGCAGGCCATCATCGCCGCCTGCGCGGACGCCCTCTTCCCGCCGGGCGGTCCCATCCCGCTGTCGGGCACCGAAGCGGGCGTCGTCGAGTACATGGAGCGCTACGTCCAGCGCGCCCCGCGCGCCACCCGCGCGCTCATCCGCCTGCTCTTCCACTTCGTCGAGCACGCCCCGTGGCTCCTCGGCCCCCGCCGCGCGCGCCTCACGCGCCTCGAGCTCGCGGACCGCTGCGCCCTGCTCGATCGCCTGGCCCGGAGCCGCATCTACTTCCTGCGCGTCGTCTTCCTCTCGCTGCGGACCATGCTCTCCATGGGCTACCTCGCGAACGGCGACGTCTCGCGCGCCATCGGCATCACCTTCTCCCCGACCCCGTTCGAGCAGCGCGGGGCCGCCGCGTGAAGCTCCACGTGCTGCAGGAGCCCGTGCTCGAGGGCGGCGCCCCGAGCGGCTGCTCCACATCCGGGGCTCCGGGCTGCGCTCCCGACGTGGGCGCGCCCTCCGCCCCGGACCCCTGTTCAACACCCGGGGATCCGGGTCGCGCTCCCGACGTGGGCGCGCCCTCCGCCCCGGACCCCGACCCGCACGCCGGCGTCAAGGTCTTCGCCGACTACCGCGGCGAGCTGCGGGCCTCCTGCGAGGTGCTCGTCGTCGGCTCGGGTCCGGGCGGCGCGGTCGTCGCGAAGGTGCTCGCCGAGGCGGGCCGCGACGTCATCCTCCTCGAGGAGGGCCCGCCGTACGGCGTGAAGGACTTCCGCCAGGAGGCGGGCGAGTCGATGGCCCGCACCCTCCGCGAGGGCGGCATGCGCGCCGCGCGCGGCGGCATGTTCATCCCGACCATGCAGGCGATCACGCTCGGCGGCGGCTCGGTCGTCAACTCCGCGATCTGCGCCCGCTCCCCCGCGTGGGTCTTCGACAAGTGGGCCGAGCGCGCCGGCACCCGCGCGATCACGCGCGCCTCGCTCGACCCCCACTACGATCGCGTCGAGGCCTTCCTCGGGGTCGCCCCCACGCCCCCCGAGATCCAGGGCGAGCGCAACCTCCGCTTCAAGCGCGGCTGCGACGCGCTCGGCATCTCGAGCGAGCCCACGCACCGCAACGTGCAGGGCTGCAAGGGCTCCGCGGAGTGCTTCACCGGCTGCCGCAACGGCGCCAAGCGCTCCACCGACGTCTCCTACGTGCCCGCCGCGATCCGCGCCGGCGCGCGCGTCTTCACGAGCGTGCGCGCCGAGCAGCTCATCCTCTCGGGCCGCCGCGCCGCCGGCGTCCGCGGCCGTACGATCGAGCCCTTCACCTGGCGCGAGGGCGATCCGGTCGAGATCGAGGCCCGCCTCGTCGTGCTCGCGGCCGGCTGCATGGCCACGCCGCTCATCCTCTTCCGCAGCGGCGCGGGCGGCTCGAGCGGCCACCTCGGCAACGACCTCCTGCTCCACCCCGGCCTCGCGATCATGGCTGTCTTTCCCGACCCGATCGATCCCTGGCAGGGCGCCACGCAGGGCTACCACTCGCTCCAGTACCTCGAGGAGGGCCTGAAGCTGGAGGTCCTCTGGTCGCCCCCCGCCGTGCTCGCCGCGCGCTTCCCCGGTCTGGGCCACGACTACCAGCGCCACCTCCGCACCTATCACCGCATGGCCCCGTTCGACGTCATCGTCGCGGCCGACTCCTCGCGGGGCACGGTCCGCCCGCGGCGCGGGAGCTGGGACCCGGACATCCGCTTCGATCTCGCCCGCAGCGACATGGCGTTGCTCCAGCGCGGCATCGGCATCCTCTCGGACATCTGCTGGGCCGCCGGCGCCGAGGCCATCCTGCCGGGCCTGCACGGCGTGCCGGACATGATCAGCTCCAGGGCCGACTCGGAGATCCTCCGGACGCGCCGGATCGAGGCGCGCGACACCATCGCCGCCGCCAACCACGCGTTCGGAACCGCCCGGATGTCCCGCCGCCCCGAGGACGGCGTCGTGGACGAGTCCGGGCGTTGCCACGACCTCGACAATGTCTACATCGCGGACACGAGCATCTTCGCCGGCAGCCCCGCCGTGAACCCGATGCTGACCTGCATGGCCCTCGCCGACAGGATCGCTTGCGGCATCGCCGAACGCTGGTAGGAGCCTCATGCCGGGGGGACACCGAGCCTCCGGTGTGCGCCCGGTGCGTTGCGGGCGAACATCGGCAATACGACGTGGGCGCGTGATCAGACGGAACGGGGGGCGGAGCGCCGAGCTCGGCGGGTAGGTCTGGGTGTGGGAGAGCGCGAGGCGGGTCTCTGGCTCCGGGCGCGCGTGTGGAGCGCGACCCGGAGCCCCGAAGGGCAACCCGCCTCGATGCGGAACGCGGCGGCGCGTCGCGTGCGGGGCGGCTTGCTCCGACTTGGCGGTAGCTCCTGATTGGATGAGGTGCGCCCGGGGGGGTACAAGCTTTGCGGTACGTAGGTTCACGCCGGGGCGAGCACGAGCTGCCCGCCCGGCCGGCGGGGAGGGAGACGTTGGGACCGAATGCCGGGTACGCCTTGAGCTCGCGAAGCCAGCCGCGCCCGCTCCATCACCGGGGGCACGGCCCCGGCCAGGGCCGCGTGTTGCTCGTCGAGGACGAGCCCGATCAGGCGGCCATCCTGGAGGCCGTGCTGCGACACGAGGGGCTGGAGGTCGTCGTCGCGTCGAGCGGCGAGCAGGCGCTGGAGATCCACCAGCGCACGCCCGCCGACGTGCTCGTCACCGATCTCAACCTGCCCGGCATGACCGGCGTCGATCTCATGCGCCGCCTCTCGCCCATCGAGCCCGACGGCCCGGAGCTGCGCACGCCGCCGCCCGCCGTGGTGATGGTGACCGGCGCGGCGTCCATCACGAGCGCCGTCGACGCGCTCAAGCTGGGCGCCGCCGACTACCTCCAGAAGCCGCTCGATCCCGCGCGCCTCGTCTCGCTCGTGCGCGAGCTCCTCTCGTCCGACAACGTCCGCGAGGCCGACCTCGAGGACGACGAGCCGCTCGGCGGCCAGCTCGTCTTCGAGGGCATGATCGGCGGCTCGCGCCGCATGCGCGACGTCTTCACGCGGATCGAGCGCGTCGCGGCCACCATGGCCCCGGTCCTCATCGTCGGCGAGAGCGGCACCGGCAAGGAGCTCGTCGCCCGCGCCGTGCACAGCCGCAGCCGCCGCCGCGCCGGCCCCTTCGTCCCCGTGCACACCGGCGCGATCCCGCGCGAGCTCATCGGCAGCGAGCTCTTCGGCCACGAGAAGGGCTCGTTCACCGGCGCCTTCACCGCGGCCGAGGGCAAGTTCGAGGCGGCCGCGGGCGGCACCGTCTTCCTCGACGAGGTCGGCACGATGGACGCCGCCGTGCAGGTGAGCCTCCTGCGCGTGCTCGAGACCTACCGCTTCACGCGCGTCGGCGGCCGCAAGGAGATCGAGGCCGACGTGCGCGTGGTCGCCGCGACGAACAAGGACCTGCTCGATCTCGTCGACGAGGGCGTCTTCCGCGAGGACCTCTATTACCGGCTCAACGTCTTCACGATCACGCTGCCGCCGCTGCGCGAGCGCCGCGAGGACATCTACACGATCGCCGAGCGCTTCCTCCTCAAGTTCGCGAAGCGCTACGGCACGCCGGCGCGCCGCCTCTCGGACGCCGCGGTCGCGCGCCTCTGCGAGCACGACTGGCCCGGCAACGTCCGCGAGCTCCGCAACGTCATCGAGCAGACGGCGCTCTTCGCGCCCGCCGAGGTGGTCGGCGCCGACGACGTGCAGCTCGGTCAGGGCCGCATCGAGCGGCGCCCCGGCCGCCGCGCGCACGACAGCACCCCGCCCCCGCCGCCCGCCGCGGTCGAGCCGCACGCGGACGCCGTCGCCCCGAGCCCCGGCGCGGCGGTCGGGGCTCCGGGCCGCGCTCCCCATGGCGCGCCCACCGCCCCGAGCGCCGGCGCCGCGATCGGGGCTCCGGGCCGCGCTCCCCATGGCGCGCCCACCGCCCCGAGCCCCGAGCCGCCCGTCGACGTGGCTCCGATGCCCGCGTCGCTCGTCGAGCCCCCGCCGCCGCTCTCGCAGCCGATCCCTCCGTCGTTCCCGCAGCACGCCCCTCCGGCGCGCCCGGCGGAGCACGAGCCCGAGAGCGCGCGGGACGCCGAGGCGGGCGAGCACCCGCTGGTCCTGCGCCTCCCGGTCGGCACGCGCCTCGCCGACGCCGAGCGCAAGCTGATCCTGCTGACGCTCGAGGCCGTGCGTGGCAACAAGCAGCGCGCCGCCCGCGTGCTCGGCATCAGCCGCCGCGGCCTCTACTCGAAGCTGCAGGCGTACGGCGAGCACGTCGGCGGCCACGAGGCGCCGGGCCCGCAGGAAGCGGCCGAGCCGCAAGAAGCTGCCGATCCGCAGGAGGCCGCCGATCCGCAGGAGGCCGCCGATCCGCAGGAGGCCGTGGAGCCGCAGGACGACGGCCCGCCCGCCGCTGACGAGCCGCCGCTCGATGACCTCGGCGCTCCCCGCAGCGTGGCCTGAAGCGGCCGCCGCGCGGCGGCTCGGCGCGCGCCGCGAAAAAAGCTGGGACACGCGGCGGGCGCCTTCCTTTGCTTACGGACCAGGCGGGATCTCGGTTATCGTGATCCGGCGAGGCGCGAGACCCACCGCGTGAGAGACACGTCAGGAAGCGAGCCAGCCGCGCGGCGTCGGGTTACAATCGACGCCACGCCTCGCCGGCGCCCTACCCTGCGAGCGAACCCCTCATGAAGATCACCTGCCAGTCCTGTCAATCGAAGTACACGGTCTCGGACGAGAAGGTCCAAGGCAGAACCGTCAAGATCAAGTGCCGGAAGTGCGGGGCCACGATCCTCGTGAACAGCGCCGGCGCCACCAACGGCGGGGTCGCTGATCCGGTCTCGTCGGCCCCCAGCGCGGCGGACGGCGCGACGTACCTCGTCAACGTGACGGAGGGCGATCAGCGCTCGATGTCCCTCGCGGAGATCGTGGCCGGCTACGGCGCGGGCACGATCACCGCCGACACGTACGTGTGGGCGGACGGCATGGCCGACTGGCAGCCGCTCGGTCAGGTCGAGGCGATCGTCTCCGCGCTGAGCAGCGGCGCCGCGCCCGCGGCCGAGCCTGTGGCCGAGCCGGCCTACGCGCCGCCCGCGGCCGAGCAACCCGCCTACGCGCCG
>CAYQYG010000088.1:0-23957 GCA_964421485.1 uncultured Polyangiaceae bacterium
CCGCTTCCAAGGCAGCCGCCTCCGCCGGCGCCGGCGCCCCCCGTCGCCGTGGCGCCCGCGCCGCCCCCGAGGCAGCCGCCGCCGATGATCGCGCCGCCCGCGCCGCCGCCCGCGCGGTCGCTGGCCGACGAGGCCTCGTTCGCCGGTATCGCGGAGGAGACCTCGTTCGCCGGCATCGGCGAGGACGAGCCCTCGCCGCCGCCGCCCCCGCCGCCGAGAGCCCTCTCGGGCGGCCCGCCGCTCATCGTGGATGACACGATGCGCCGGATGGCCGCGGCCGACGAGCTCACCGACGCGGACTTCGGCTCCGCGGACCGCGACCTCTCGGTCGTCGGCACGCTCCCCAAGGAGGCGACCCCGGGCGCGCGGACCGATCAGCCCACCGTGCTCGTGGTCGATGACGAGCCGGAGATCCGGCGCCTCCTGCGCCGCATCTTCGAGGAGCGCGGCTATCGCGTCGCGGAGGCCGATCGGGGCCTCCTGGCGCTGCGCATGGTCAAGGACGATCCTCCCGACGTGATGATCCTCGACGCGATGCTGCCCGAGGTGCACGGCTTCGACATCGCGCGGCGGATGAAGGGGACGCAGCGCTACGGCCACATCCCGATCGTGATGATCTCGGCCGTCTACCGCGGCTGGCGGTTCGCGGAGGACCTCAAGTCGAGCTACGGCGTCGAGGCGTACATCGAGAAGCCGTTCCGCGTGGCCGACGTCGTCGCCGCCGTCGAGAACGCGCTCCAGGCGCGCTCGATCCGCGGCGATCAGGACCGGATCTCCGCGGAGGCCGAGCGCCTGCTCGCGGCCGGGATCGCCGCCTATCGCGCCGGCGACTTCGACACGGCGGTCCGGCACCTGCGCGAGGGGACGATGATCGACCCGCTCGCGTACCGGCTGCACTTCCACCTCGGCCTGCTCTACGGCAAGCAGGGGCAGCTCTACGACGCGATCCAGGAGCTGGAGACGGCGCTGCACATCAACGGGCGCCACTTCCCTGCGCTCAAGAACCTCGCGGTGCTCTATCAGAAGGCGGGATTCCGCAACAAAGCCATCGAGACGTGGGAGCGCGCGCTCGGCGTCGCGCCCGACGACCCGACGCGCCAGTCGATCAAGGAGCACCTGCTCGGCCTGCTCTGAGCGCGCGCCGAGAGGAAAGGGCGGCAGCGCGCGCTGCGTCGAGGTGCGGTCGGCCTCTCTGGAGGCATGAAGTCCGGCGCGAGCTGGCGTAAGGTGATCAGGCTGCACCCGGCCCCGAGTCCCGACAGGCGCGCTCCCTGATGAAGTTCCTCTGCGACAACTGCAAGGCCAAGTACCAGATCGGGGACGAGAAGGTCGCCGGCAAGATGGTCCGGATGAAGTGCCGGCGCTGCGGACACCTCATCCAGGTCAGCGCGAGCGTGACCGAGAGCTCGGTGACGCAGGCGCTCCCCACGGAGGGCGGGGCCGCCGCCGAGGAGGCGTGGAAGCCCGAGCTGGAAGAAGCGGAGGGGCCGTTCGCGGCGACGCCGATGCCCGCGTCGGTCCGCGGCGGCGCGGCGCCCGAGGCGATGCGGTCCTCGCACCAGCCGCTCGGCGGGCTCGGCCAGGTGGCCTCCCCGGCTGCTCCCGCGATGCCTCGCCCGGGCGGCGTCCCGGCGCCCCGGCGCCCCGAAGCGACGTCGCCTGGTACCCTGGGCGGCTCCGCGCTCCGGCCGATCGCCGGCGCGCCCGCGGCATCCCGGCCCCTCGCTGCGGGCTCCCCGCTCGGCGCCCCCGCGGCGCCGAGGCCGCCCGCGCCGTCGAGCTCCGCGCTGCCGGGCGGGCTGCCGCCGCCGAGGCCGCCCGCGCCGTCGAGCTCCGCGCTGCCGGGCGGGCTGCCGCCGAGGGCGCCTGGGATGGCGAGCCCCGCGCTCGACGGCCTGCGAGCGCCTGCGGGACCCCGGCCGGCCGGCTCGGTGGGAGCGCAGCCGAGGCCAGGGGGGCCCGCACCTGCTGCGAGGCCCGCGGTGCCTGCGCCGGTGGTGTCCGCGCCTGCGGTGCCCCCGCCTGCACCTGCCGGAGCGGGAGCGCCCGAGGCCGCCGGGGCGTCCGGCGCGCGCGGCGTCCCGCCTCCTTCGGGCATGGCCGGCGCGTTCGCGCGCTCCGTGGCCACGCGCGGGGAGGCGGCGCCGGCGCCGGCGCGCGCGAGCAGCGAGGATTGGTACGTCGGCGTCGGCGGCGTCCCGCTGGGGCCGGTCCGGCTCGCCGTCATCCGCGAGAAGGCGCTCGCGGGCGCGGTGGACGGCAACTCGCTCGTGTGGCGCGAGGGCTTCGACGAGTGGCAGCCGCTCCGGAATTTCCCGGAGCTGCTCGAGATCGTCACCGAGGCGCAGGCCGCGCGCCAGGCCGGTCCGGGCCGCCGCATCAGCACGAGCTTCGCGTCGCCCGCCGCGCCGCCGGCGCGCTCGGTGACGCCGGCGCCCGGGCTCCCTGCCATGGCGCCGCCCGCAGCCCCGCCGGCGCCGGAGCCTGTGCGCCCCGCGCGCGCGAGCGTGGCTCCGGAGCCTCCGCGCGCCCTCCGCCCCTCCGCGCCGCCGCCCCCTCCCTCGACGCGGCGGCCCTCCGCGCCGCCGCCCGCCCCTTCCGCGCCTACCGCGGCGCTCTTCGCTGCGGCGTCGCCCCCGGCTGCGCCGCCGTCGTCCCTCGCGGCGCCCCCTGCGGCCCCGCCGGCCGAGCCCTCGGCCCCCGCGGTCCTGCCGGACCTCACGCCGCCGCTCGCGAGCGCGCCTGCCGCGGAGCCTTCGCCTGCCCCGCCGGCGAGCGCCCTGGTCGCGGCGGCGCCGTGGGGGCCGCCCGCGTCCGCCGCGAGCGCCGCGCCGCTCGACGTCCTCTCGGATCCCTTTGCGATCAAGGCGCCTGCGCCCTCTGCCTCGACCGCGCCGACAGGCGCCGGCGCCACCCCGGCGGCCCCCGCGCCCTCCGTGACCCGCGCGCCGGAGCCGGCGCCCCTCGTCGCCACGCCCGCCAGCCTCGTCGAGCCCGTCGCGCCGCGCAGGAGGGGCGGGATGAGCCCCGTCGCGTACGCCTTCATCGCCATGGCGGCGGCCTTCGGCGGCGTCTCGGCATTCGTCCTGCTCTCGCCCCGGCCGGTGGCGCCGCCGCCTCCCGTCGTCCAGCCGCAGGCCGCCGCGACCCCGCAGGCGCCGGTCGGGCCGGCCGACGGGATCCCCCCGCCGCCGCCTGTCGACACCGAGGCGCCCGCGCCGACCGGCGAGCCCCAGCCAGGAGCCGCGGCGACCCCCCGGCCGGGCGGCCCGGTCGGTCAGCGCCCGCCGGACAAGCCGGGCGCCGCCGCGAGCGCCGCGCCGATCGACACCTCGGGCTTCTCCGGCACCGGCGTGGCTGGCCCGGCGCCGACCGGGCCCAGCGGCGGCACCCCGAGCTCGTCGCTCGGCCAGCTCTCCCAGGGGGAGATCAGCGCCGTCGTTCAGTCCAATCAGCCGGGCGTGCGGCGCCGCTGCTGGCAGCCGGCCCTGGACGCGCGCGCGGCGAACGGGCCGTCGACCGCGCGGGTCTCCGCCCAGGTCGTGATCGGCGCCTCGGGCGCGGTCGAGTCCGTCAGCGCGGCCGGCGCCGAGAAGGATTTCCCGGGCCTCTCGAGCTGCATCGCGAGCCGCATCAAGACCTGGAAATTCCCGCCGTCCTCCGGCTCGACGCCCGTGAGCATCCCGTTCGTCTTCGCCGCGCAGTGAGGCGCGGCGCCGCGCTTTACGTCCGCTCCTTCCGACGGTAATCGATGCGCTCATGGGAGAGCGCAAAGTCCGGATCCTCGTCGCGAAGCCCGGCCTCGACGGCCATGACCGCGGCGCCAAGGTCGTCGCCCGCGCGCTGCGCGACGCCGGCTACGAGGTCGTCTACACCGGCCTGCACCAGACGCCGGAGATGATCGCCGCCGCCGCCGTGCAGGAAGACGTCGACGCCGTCGGCCTGTCGATCATGTCAGGGGCGCACAACACCCTGTTTCCGGCCGTCATCGAGGCGCTCCGGGCCAGGGGCGGGGACGACATCGTCGTGTTCGGCGGCGGGATCATCCCCGACGAGGACGTGGAGCGTCTCCGCGCCGCCGGTGTGAAGGGCATCTTCACCCCCGGGACCACGCTCAAGTCGATCGTGGAGTGGGTCGAGACCCACGTGACGCCCCACGGCTGACCCTCCAGACGGTCGCGCCGGGCCTCGCCGGTCCCGCCACGCGCCCGGCGCCGCCTCGCCTCCCCACTTCCCACCACCGCGCGCCCGCCCCGCCTCTGGGATCCGTTCCCGCGCCCGCATCCGTTCCCGTTGCCGCGCTCACGTCCGTCCCCGTTCTCGCCCCCGCTCTCGCTCCCCGCTTCCGTCCCGCAGCACCGCATTCGTCAGCCACACAGCCGCCGCTCGCTTGGCCACGGCGCGCGATCTCGGCGATCTGGCGGATCCGGGAGCTCTCTCGGCTGCCTTACATCCAGGAAGTCCACCACTTCTTCCCACCGGACCGGAAGAGAGACATAAGTCCATGATACTCAACGATCTTATTGAGGTAGGATAATATATTACATTATGCTACTTGTGTTCTACGGGACCCCATAAATCCGCCGAACTGTTGACACTTTCGACCCCCCTCCGTAGCGTGGCGGAGCCTCGTGGGAAGAAGTGGCAGAGAATGTCATGGTGCGCGGCTCCCGCAGCGGTGAGCGACGCGGCGCCTCCCCGCGGCGGACGGATGATCACGATGTTCCGCGGTCACTTCGAGCACGCGATCGACGCGAAGGGGCGGACCAGCCTGCCCGCTCGCTTTCGTGACGTGCTCGCGGCCGCGAACGACCTGAGGCTGGTGATCACGCCGGCGCTGTTCGATCCCTGCATCCACGCGTACCCGATGCGGGCCTGGGAGGAGCTCGAGGCCAAGATCGCAGCGCTGCCGCAGTTCGACCCGAACGTGGTCGCGTTCCGCAGGCGGTACCTGTCCGCGGCGGTCGAGTGCGACCTGGACAAGCAGGGGAGGATCCTGATCCCGCCTTCGCTCAGGGAGCACGCCGGGCTCACCAAGGACGTGCTCTGGGCGGGGATGGGGTTGACCGCCGAGCTCTGGGCTTCGGAGCGGTGGAAGGCCGCTCAGCAGATGAGCCCGGCAGAGCTCGAGAGCTTCAAGACCGCCATCGCGGAGCAGCTCCGCCTATGAACGTCGTGAACGTCGTGCCCATGCATTTGCCCCCTCCTCCGCCTGCGCCGCGCGAGCCGCACGTGACCGTGCTCGGGCGCGAGGTGATCCAGGCGATCGGGCCCCGCAGCGAGGGCGTCTACGTGGACGCCACGCTCGGCGCGGGCGGGCACGCAGAGGCGCTGCTCGAGACGCCGGGGACACGGGTCATCGGGATCGATCGGGACGCGCGGGCGCTCGAGATCGCAAGGGCTCGGCTGGCGCGGTTCGGGGAGCGGGTCGCGTACGTGCACGGGAGGTTCTCGGAGATCGAGGGGCACCTCGCGGCGCTGCAGATCCCGAAGGTCGATGGGCTCGTGGCCGACGTGGGCGTGAGCTCGATGCAGCTCGAGGACGCGGGGCGGGGGATGAGCTTCCGCGCGGACGGGCCGATCGATATGCGGATGGATCCGACGCAGGGAGAGACGGCGCTCGAGCTCATCGATCGGCTCGACGACGAGGAGCTCGCGGACGTGATCTACCGCTACGGCGAGGAGCGGCGGAGCAGGCGCGTGGCGCGATGCATCAAGCAGGCGCGGGCGAACGGGGAGCTCGAGACGACGCTCGATCTGCGGCGCGCAGTGGTGCGCGCAGTGGGGCCGGCGCGGATCGGTGGGGTCGATCCGGCGACGCGGACGTTCCAGGCGCTCAGGGTGGCAGTGAACGGGGAGCTCGATGAGCTGCGGGCGCTGCTCGACGCGGCGGCGCGGATCGTGGCGCCCGGAGGGGTGATCGCGGTGATCTCGTTCCACTCGCTGGAGGACCGGATCGTGAAGCAGGCGCTGCGCGATCGGGCCGTGTGGGAGCCGCTCGCGAAGAAGCCGATCGCGGCGAGCGACGAGGAGATCGCGGAGAACCCGCGGGCGCGCAGCGCAAAGCTCAGGGCGGCGCGGCGCGTCCAGGAGGGCGGCGACGCGGGCGGGGAGGCGCTGGCGTGAAGCAGCGGCCGTTCCTCGCGCTGTGGACGCTCGCCGTGGCGGCGACGGTGGCGGCATTCGTCGTGCACCTGGCGCTGCGCGGGCGCACGGTGGACCTGGGATACCGGCTGGGGCGGGCGCGGGCCGAGCAGGCGCGGCTGCGCGAGGTGAAGCGGGTGCTGTCGCTCGAGGCGGCGAGCTACGAGACGCCGCAGCGGGTGGAGATGGTCGCGCGGACGCTGCTCGGGATGACGCCGCCGCCGCCGGAGCGGGTGATCCCGTTGCGCGCTTACCCGCGCCTGCCCGAGGAGTCGGCAGGGCCGACAGCCGAGTCGGCAGGGCCGACAGCCGAGTCGGCAGGGCCGACAGCCGATGAGGGGGCTGCGCCCCCTACGGGCCCCTCGGGGGGCCCTACCCCGGAGAGGGTTGAGCTGGGTGCGCCCGACCCTGTGGCGAGCGGAGGGGCGCCGTGAAGAACCTCGATCCGAAGCGCGCGCGGTGGATCCGGCTGCGGATGGGGCTGCTCTGCGGGCTGATGGCGTTCGGCCTCGGCGGGGTCGTGTCCGGCGCTTACCGCATCGAGGTCGATGACGGTGAGGCGTGGTTCGATCTCGCGGAGCGGCAGCGGCAGCGGCGGCTGCACATCACGCCGAAGCGGGGGACGATCTACGACCGCAACGGGGCGCCGCTCGCGGAGAGCGTCGAGGTGCCGAGCGTGTCGCTCGACGCGGTGGAGATGCTCCGCGGCATCGAGGAGAAGTACGTGTCGATGCGGGCGCAGCAGTACGCGGAGCGCGTGGCGCAGGCGCTCTCGCTGCCCGTCGAGGAGGTCGCGGAGAAGATCTCGCGGCGGCGGCGGTTCGCGTGGCTGAAGCGGAGGATCTCCGAGCAGGAGGTCGCGGCGATCCGGGCGCTGACCGATCGGACGCAGCGGCACCCGCTGCGAGGGCTCACCATCGAGGGCGAGGGGCGGCGGTTCTATCCGAACCGCGAGCTCGCGGGGCCGCTGCTCGGCTTCGTCGCGACCGACGGGGAGGGCAAGGAGGGCGTGGAGCTCAGCATGGAGCACGAGCTCCGCGGCAAGGCGTCGGAGGTCCGGGGCCTGCGCGATCGCTCGGGGCGGCTGATCTTCTCCGAGGGGATCGACGACGAGCAGGCGCTCGCGGGGCACAACGTCTACCTCACGATCGACAAGGGCATCCAGTTCACCGCGGAGCGGGAGCTCTCGGCGGCGATGAAGACGTACGAGGCGCTCGGCGGGTCGATCGTCGTCGTGGATCCGGCGAGCGGCGAGATCCTCGCGATGGCGAGCGCGCCGGGGTTCAACCCGAACGACTACGCGGCGAGCGATCCGGACGCGCGGCGCAACCGGTGCGTGGTGGATCGGTTCGAGCCCGGCTCGACGATGAAGGTCTTCACGTTCGCGAGCGCGCTCGCGGCGAAGAGCGTGTCCCCGACCGCGACCATCTACTGCGAGGAGGGGAACATGGCGATCGACAACGTCGTGATCCACGACACGCACGTCAACAAGTGGCTGACGCCGACGCAGATCCTGAGCGTGTCGTCGAACATCGGGACGGCGAAGGTCGCGCTCGGGCTGGGGGAGCAGCGGCTCTACGAGGGGCTCCGGCGGTTCGGGTTCGGCGACTCGACGGGGCTGCCGCTGCCGGGGGAGTCGGTGGGCGTGCTCCGGCCGCGCGGGCGGCCCTGGGTGCAGGTCGAGACGGCGGCGGCGGCGTTCGGGCAGGGGATCAGCGTGACGACGATGCAGCTCGCGATGGCGATGGCCGCGATCGCGAACGGGGGGCGGCTGATCGAGCCAGTGCTCGTGAAGCGGATCACGGACGGGACGGGGCTGCCGCTCACCGAGGCCTCGCCGCGCGTGCGCCGCGACGCGGTGCCGTCGAGCGTCGCGAAGATGGTGTCGGAGATGCTGGTCGCGGTGACCGAGGGGGAGGGGACCGGCGTGGAGGCAGCGATCCCCGGGTTCCGCGTGGCGGGGAAGACGGCGACGGCGCAGAAGATCGACCTGGCGACGGGCAAGTACACGGACACGCACTACGTGGCGTCGTTCGTGGGGTTCGTGCCCGCCGAGCGGCCCCGGCTGGTGATCGCGGTGGTGCTCGACGAGCCGATGGGCGGCGCGTACGCGGGCGGCTCGGTCGCGGCGCCGGTGTTCCGGCGCGTCGGGGAGATGGCGCTGCGCTACCTCGGCGTGACGCCGCGGGGGAGCGTGCCGATGAAGCTGTCGGAGGTGTCGGAGCAGTCGGGCGGCGACCTCGCGGCGAACACGTACCAGGTGCTGGGCGAGGCGCGCGCGGCCGCGGCGCCGGCGGCCGCGGTGGTGACGCCGTCGGCGCCGCTCCGGACCGGCGAGGTGCGCATGCCCGATCTGACAGGGCTGCCCGCGCGCGAGGCCGTGAAGAGCGCCGCGGCGATCGGCCTCGCGCCGACCGTGGAGGGCACCGGCCGGCTGGCGCGGCAGGAGCCGCCCGCAGGGAGCGTCCTGCCCAAGGGATCGTCCGTGAAGCTGTTCTTCGAGCCGCCGACATGACGAACGACAGGGCCGCCACCACCGATCTGCTCGTCGCGGCGCCGCCCCTGCCGCTCGTCGCGGTCGTGCGCGAGATCCCCGGGGCGACGCTCTCGCCGAGGGGCGCGGAGGACGTGACGGTGACGGGCGTGCAGCACGACTCGCGGCGCGTGCGGGAGGGCGATCTGTTCGTCGCGCGCGCGGGATCGCGCGTGCACGGGGAGCGCTTCGTGGCCGACGCGATCGCGCGCGGCGCGCGGGCCGTGATCGTCGAGCAGGGGAGCGCGGCGGACACGGCGGGCGCGGCGCGCGTGGAGGTGCCGGACGTGCCGCTGGCGCTGGCGCGCGCGTCCGCGGTCGTGTACGGGCACCCGACGTTCACGCTCGACGTCGTCGGCGTCACGGGCACGAACGGGAAGACGACGACGACCTGCCTCGCGCGGGCGGCGATCGACGCGTGCGGCGGGCGGGCCGGCGTGGTGGGCACGCTCGGCTACCGGTTCGCCGATCTCGATCTGCCGGCGTCGCACACGAGCCCGGAGGCCGACGATCTGGCGCGCGTCGCGGCGGCGATGGTCGCGCGCGGCGCGACGCACCTCGTGATGGAGGTCTCCTCGATCGCGCTCGCGGCGCGCCGCGCCGACGCGGTGCGCTTCCGGGTCGCGGCGTTCACGAACCTGACGCAGGACCACCTCGACTACCACGGCTCGATGGAGGCCTACGCGGCCGCGAAGGAGCGGCTGTTCGTGGACCTCGGGCCGGGCGCGGCCGCGATCAACGTGGACGACGCGCTCGGCCGCGCGCTCGCCGCGCGGATCGCGCCGCAGGGGGCGGAGGGGCCGGCGACGTGCCTGCTCGCGCGCTACTCGGCGCAGCCGGGCGCCGGGGCGGACGCCGCGGAGATCGCGCCGGTCACGCTCGCGCACACGGCCGAGGGCATCGCGATGCGCGTCCGCACGCCGGTCGGCGAGGTGGAGATCCGCTCGCCGCTGCTCGGCGCGCACAACGTCTCGAACCTGCTCGCGGCGCTCTCGATCGCGTACCTGCTCGACCTCGACGTGGCCGTCGCGGCGCGCGCCCTGTCCGGATCGATCGAGGTGCCGGGGCGGCTCGAGCGCTGCGACGCGCCGGG
This sequence comes from uncultured Polyangiaceae bacterium, assembly GCA_964421485.1. Lineage (GTDB taxonomy): Bacteria > Myxococcota_A > Polyangia > Polyangiales > Polyangiaceae > CAYQYG01. The sequence continues at coordinate 9,771 of CAYQYG010000088.1, forward strand.
GGTCGACGACGTGGTGGTGCTCGTCGACTACGCGCACACGCCGGACGCGCTCGAGCGCGTGCTGGCCAGCGTGCGCGCGCTCGGGCCGGGGCGGATCACCTGCGTCTTCGGCTGCGGGGGCGATCGCGATCCGGGCAAGCGGCCGCAGATGGGCGCCGCGGTCGGGCGCGCGGCGGACGTCGCGATCGTCACCAACGACAACCCGCGCAGCGAGGATCCGCGCGCGATCGCCGGCGCGATCCTGCCCGGCCTCGAGGGCGGGCGCGCCCGCGCGATCGTGGAGCTCGATCGGGCGCGGGCGATCGAGCGCGCGGTGCTCGACGCCGCGCCGGGCGATCTGGTGCTCATCGCCGGCAAGGGCCACGAGCCCTACCAGATCATCGGCGGCGCCACGCTCCCGTTCGACGACCGCGAGCACGCCCGCCGCGCCCTCGCCGCGCGCCGCGCAGGAGGCGCGCCGTGATCTACGAGCTCTTCTATCCCCTCAAGTTCCATTACGGGTGGCTGAGCTGGCTCAACGTCCTCCGCTACATCCCGTTCCGCACCATCATGGCGACGATCACCGCCATGCTGCTCACGTTCGTGCTCGCCCCGTGGTTCATCCGCGAGCTCCGGCGAAAGCAGATCGGCCAGGTGGTCCGCGCCGAGGGGCCGGAGACGCACCGGATCAAGGCGGGCACGCCGACGATGGGCGGCGCGCTGATCCTCCTGTCGCTGCTCCTGCCGACCGTGCTCTGGGCCGATCTCCGGAACCCGTTCGTGCTCGCGACGACGGCCGTGACGGCCGGCTACGGCGTCATCGGGTACCTCGACGATTTCCTCAAGATCAAGCGCAAGAACAGCGGCGGGCTGCCCGGGCGCTACAAGATCATCGGCCAGGTCCTGATCGGCGGCGCGGCGATCGCGTACACGTTCCTGCTCACGTCGAAGATCCCGGCCGACTGGGCGGAGATCAAGACGCGGCTCTCGATCCCGTTCGTCGCGTTCTCGAAGCACCCGATCGACCTGCCGCTCTACGCCTACGTGCCGTTCGCGATCTTCGTCGTGGTCGCGACGTCGAACGCGGTGAACCTCACGGACGGGCTCGACGGGCTGGCGATCGGGCCGGTGATGATCAACGCGGGGACGTACCTCATCCTCGCGTACATCGCGGGCGCGACGATCGCGAGCTTCTCGCTCGCGACGTACCTCGACATCCCGAAGATCGCGTCGGCGGGGGAGCTCTCGGTCTACTGCGGGGCCGTCATCGGCGCGGGCATCGGGTTCCTCTGGTACAACACGTACCCGGCGCAGGTGTTCATGGGCGACGTGGGGTCCCTCGCGCTCGGCGGGGGGCTCGGCATGATCGCCGTCTTCACCAAGAACGAGCTGCTCTCGATCCTGCTCGGCGGCATCTTCTTCATCGAGGCCGTCAGCGTCATCACGCAGGTCGTCTCGTTCAAGCTCACCGGCAAGCGCGTCTTCTTGATGGCGCCGATCCACCACCACTACGAGAAGAAGGGGTGGGCGGAGCCCAAGATCATCGTCCGCTTCTGGATCATCTCCATCCTCCTGGCGCTGGTCTCGCTGGCGTCGATGAAGCTTCGCTGAGGGCCGATGGACTTCCGCGGGCGCACGGTGATCGTGGTGGGGCTGGGCCGGAGCGGCGTGGCGGCGGCGCGCCTCCTGCTCGCGCGCGGGGCGCGCGTCGTCGCGAACGACGGGGCGCCCCGCGAGCGGCTGTCGGCCGAGGCGCTCGCGCTCGAGGGGGAGGGCGCGACGATCGCGGCGGGCGGGCACGATCCGGCGCTCTTCGAGCGCGCGGAGCTCGTCGTCGTGTCGCCGGGCGTGCCGGCGTTCGAGGCGCTCGCGGCGGTGGAGGCGGCGGGGCGCGAGGTGATCGGCGAGCTGGAGCTCGCGTCGCGGCTCGTGTCGGCGCCGATCGCGCTGATCGGGGGCACGAACGGGAAGAGCACGACGACCGCGCTCACCGGGGCGATGCTGGAGCGCGCCGGGAAGCGGACGTTCGTGGGCGGCAACTTCGGGACGCCGCTCGCGGAGGCCGTGGGGGGCGCGTGGGACGCGCTCGTGCTGGAGATCTCGAGCTTCCAGGCCGAGCGGGTGCCGACGCTGCACGCGCGGGCGCACGCGCTGCTCAACATCACGGACGATCACCTCGACCGGTACCCGAGCTTCCAGGCGTACGCGGACGCGAAGGGCAACCCGTTCGCGCGCATGACGCCGGACGACGTCGCGGTCGTGCCGCACGGCGACGAGCTCGTGGCGCGCCAGGCGGCGCGCGGGCGCGCGCGGCGGGTGACCTTCAGCGCGACCGATCCCGCGGCGGACGTGGCGCCCTCGGGCGACGCGATCGTCGATCGCGTCGCGGGCGCGCGCTACCCGCTCTCGCTGCTCAGGATCGAGGGGGCGCACAACGTGGCCAACGCGTGCGCGTCGATCGCGCTCGCGACGGCGCTCGGCGCGGCGGAGGACGCGATCGCGGCGGCGCTCTCGGCGTTCGAGGGGCTCGCGCACCGGACCGTGCTGGTCGCCGAGCTCGACGGCGTCCGGTACTATGACGACTCGAAGGGCACCAACGTCGGCGCGACGGTCGCGGCGCTGTCGGGGCTCCGCGAGCCGCGGGCGGTGCTCATCGCGGGCGGGCGCGACAAGCTGGGCGACTACGCGCCGCTCGTCGCCGCGCTGCGCGACAGGGGGCGGGCGCTCGTGCTGATCGGCGAGGCGGCGCCGCGCATCGCGCGCGCGGCGGAGGGGGCGCTGCCGATCGATCGGGCGCCCTCGATGGACGAGGCGGTGCGCCGGGCGCGCGATCTCGCGCGGCCGGGGGACGCGGTGCTGCTGAGCCCCGCGTGCTCGAGCTTCGACATGTTCAGGGACTACAAGCACCGCGGGGACGCCTTCGTCCGCGCGGTCCGCGCGCTCGCGCCGGGCGAGCCGGAGGTGGGATCGTGAGCTCGATCGTCGCGGGCGTCGGGGCGCGCGCGGAGGCGCCGAGGAACCGGCACATCGGACCGGCCGAGCCGCAGGCGGGCGAGGCCGCGGGCAAGCAGGGCGAGGTCCGCCGGGGGGCCGGCGCGGACGGCCCGGGCGCCAAGCCCGAGATCGCCTGGCTCCTGCGCTCGAGCCCGTCGGGGCCGGTCGACTCGGTCCTCGCGGCGGTCGTGATCGCGCTGATCGGCTTCGGCGTGGTGATGGTCTACAGCGCCAGCGCGATCGAGGCGACGGTCCGCTACAAGGACGCGCAGTTCTTCCTCAAGCGCCAGGCGGTCTACGCGGTCCTCTCCGTGATCGCGATGTGGATCACGAGCCGCATCGACTACCGGCGGCTCAAGCTGCTCACGTACCCGGTGCTCGTCGGCGTGACGGGCATGCTGCTCGCGTGCGTCGTCGGCTTCGGCCACAAGGCGGGCAACGCGTACCGCTGGCTCTCGCTCGGGCCGGTGCACGTGCAGCCGGCCGAGGTCGCGAAGCTCGGCATCGTGCTCTGGCTCGCGTACTCGCTGTCGAAGAAGGCCGAGCGGATCAAATCGTTCTCGGTGGGCTTCTTGCCGCACCTGCTCGTCGTCGGCGTGCTGATGCTGCTCTGCCTCAAGCAGCCGGACTTCGGCAGCGCGGTCGTGCTCCTCTTCCTGACCTTCACGCTGCTCTTCGTCGCGGGCGCGCGCGTCCCGTACATCGCGGCGTTCTCGATGATGCTCGCGCTCGGCGCCGCGGCGCTCGTGCGGTTCAGCGGGTACCGGTACGCGCGGTACCTCGCGTGGATCGACATGGACAACAACCGCGCGGACCTCGCGTACCAGCCGTTCCAGTCGGTGATGAGCTTCGGCTCGGGCGGGCTCACGGGGCTCGGGCTCGGGCGCGGGCTACAGGTGCTCTACCTGCCCGAGGCGCACACCGATTTCGTCTCGGCGATCGTCGGCGAGGAGCTCGGCTTCCTCGGCGTGCTGGGGCTCTGCGCGGCGTACCTCGTGATCGTCTCGCGCGGCGTGAAGATCGCGCTGGAGGCCGCGGACGACTACGGCAGCTTCCTCGCGTTCGGGATCGCGACGCTCTTCGGCGTGCAGGCGATGACGAACCTCGCGGTCGCGATGGCGATCCTGCCGACCAAGGGGCTGACGCTGCCGTTCATCAGCTACGGCGGCTCCTCGCTGCTCGTGAACGCGGCGGGCGCGGGGATCCTCCTCAGCATCAGCAGGCCCCGGACCGCGCTGCCCGGGCCGGCGAAGGAGGCCGCCGCGCCGATCGGGGCCGCGCCGAGCGCGTCGGCCGTGGTCGCGGCGTCGGCGGGCGAGGGGGGATCGTGGTGACGATCCTCATCGCGGGCGGCGGCACGGGGGGCCACGTCTTCCCGATGATCGCGGTGGGCGACGCGATCCGCGCCGCGGCTCCGGAGGCGCGCGTCGTGTACGTCGGCACCGCGCGCGGCATCGAGGTGCGCGTGATGGGCGAGCGCGGCGACGAGCTCGAGCTGCTCGAGATCCTCCCGCTGCGCGGCGGCGGCGTCGCGGGGTTCGCGCGCGGCGCGGTGCGCGCGGGCCGGTCGATCCCCGAGGCGCGGCGCCTCGTGCGGCGCCTCGGCGCGCGCGCCGTGCTCTCGCTCGGCGGCTACGCGGGCGGCCCCGCGGCCCTCGCGGCGCGCACGCTCGGCGTGCCGATCACGATCCTCGAGCCGAACAGCGTGCTCGGCCTCGCGAACCGATTGCTCGTCCCGCTCGTCGATCGCGCGTACATCGCGTTCCCCGAGACCGCGCGCGCGCTGCGCCCGGACACCGTGCGCCGCTACGGCGTGCCGCTCCGCCGCGCGTTCGCCCGCGCGCCGTACGCGCCGCGCGAGGGCCGGACGTCGCTGCTCGTGCTCGGCGGGAGCCAGGGCGCGACCGCGCTCAACGAGGTCGTCCCGCGCGCCGTCGCGCGCTGCCGCGCCCGCGGCGTGGACGTCGACGTCGTGCACCAGACCGGTCGCGACCGCGAGGCCGCGGTGCGCGCGCTCTACGCCGAGCTCGGCGCGCTCGCTGACGCTCACGCGCGCGTCGTGCCGTTCATCGACGACGTGGCCGCCGCGCTCGCCGGGGCCGACGTGGTGCTCGCGCGCTCGGGCGCCTCGAGCGTCGCGGAGCTCTGCGCCGTCGGGCGCCCGTCGATCCTCATCCCGTACCCGTTCGCCGCCGACGACCACCAGATGAAGAACGCGCGCTCGCTCGAGCGCGCGGGCGGCGCGGTAGCGATCGCGCAGGCGGAGGCCACGGAGGAGCGCCTCGCCTCCGAGATCGCCGCGCTCGCCGCGGATCCCGCGCGCCGCGCGCGCATGGCCGCGGCCGCGGCCGCCGAGGGCCGGCCCGACGCCGCGCGCCGCGTCGCCGAGGACCTGCTCGAGCTCGCGCGCTCCGGATCGCGGCGCGGGCTCGGCGCCTGGCCCGCCGTCCTGCGCAGGGGCGGTCGAACAATGTCCGCCCTCACCGGGGAGGCCCGCTGATGTTCCGCGGCCGCGTCCGCCACGTGCATTTCGTCGGGATCGGCGGGGTCGGCATGAGCGGCCTCGCCGAGATCCTCCGCTCGCTCGAGTTCGAGGTCTCCGGCTCGGACCTCAAGGAGGGCTCCACCACGCGGCGGCTCGGCTCCATGGGCGTCCGCATCGACCTCGGCCACCGCGCGGAGAACGTGCGCGGCGTCGACGTGGTCGTCTACTCGAGCGCGATCCGCGCCGACAACCCCGAGCTCGTCGAGGCGCGCGCGCTCGGCATCCCGGCGATCGCCCGCGCCGAGATGCTCGCCGAGCTCATGCGCGTGAAGTACGGCGTCGCGATCGCCGGCTCGCACGGCAAGACCACCACGACCTCGCTGGTCGCCACGGTCCTGCGCGCCGCGGGCCTCGATCCGACGGTCGTCGTCGGCGGCAAGATGGCCGCGCTCGGCTCGAACGCGCGGCTCGGCGCGGGCGACCTGCTCGTCGCCGAGGCCGACGAGAGCGACGGCTCCTTCCTCCGGCTCACGCCCACGATCGCGGTCGTCACCAACATCGATCCGGAGCACCTCGACCACTACGGCACGCACGAGAGGCTCAAGGACGCCTTCGTCGAGTTCGCCGCGCGCGTGCCCTTCTACGGCCTCGCGGTGCTCTGCCTCGATCACCCGCACGTGCAGGACCTGCTCCCGCGCGTCCCGCGCAGGCACGTCACCTACGGCGTCTCGCCGCAGTCCGACTACTCCGCGCGCGGCGTCCAGTTCCGCGGCCTCGAGACGAGCTTCAACGCCTACCGCCGCGGCGAGCCGCTCGGCGGCTTCACCGTGCGCATGCCGGGCGCGCACAACGTGCTGAACTGCCTCGCCACGATCGCGGTGGCCGACGAGCTCGAGGTCCCGCTCGACGTCACCAAGCAGGCCCTCGCGACGTTCGGCGGCGTCGCGCGCCGCTTCACCGTCGTCGGCTCGGTCGGCGGCGTCACGCTGATCGACGACTACGGCCACCACCCCGCGGAGATCCGCGCGACCATCGACGCGGCCCGCCGCGCGTTCCCCGGCGACGAGCACCGCGTCGTCGTGGCCTTCCAGCCGCACCGCTACACGCGCACCCGCGACCTCTTCGACGACTTCACCCGCGCCTTCAACCAGGCGGACGTGCTGCTCGTCACCGACATCTACGCCGCGGGCGAGGCCCCGATCCCGGGCGTCAGCGCCGAGCGCCTCGTGCAGTCGATCCGCGAGCACGGCCACCACGAGGCGCGCTACGTCGCCGACAAGGCCGACCTGCCCGACGCGCTCTCCGAGCTCCTCCGCCCCGGCGACGTGGTCATCGCGCTCGGCGCGGGCGACGTGAACGCCTCGGTCCGCGAGCTCAAGGCGCGCCTCGAGGCGAAGCTCGAGCCCAGGGAGGCCGGCGCATGAGCGATCGCAGGAGCTCCGCCCCGCCGCCGCCGAACCGCCGCGTCGCGCCGCCCGCCGGCCCCGACGGCGTCGCGCTGCCCAGGCCGCCGCGCGTCCCCTCCGCCTCGCCCCCGGCCAGGGCGCCGCGCGAGGATCTCCCCGCGAACCGCGCCGTCGCGAGGCCCGACGCGAAGGCGCCCGCGAAGCCCGAGGCGCCGAAGGCGCCCGCGAGGTCCGAGGCCTCGAAGGCGCCCGCGAGGTCCGAGGGCCCGAAGGCGCCCGCGAAGGCGGGGGCCTCGAAGCCGCCCGCGAGGCGCGGCGCGTCCGACGAGTCGCCGCACCCGCCCGCGACCAGCGTCTCGGTGCGCCCGCCGCGCGGGCCCGCGAGGGGCGACGCGCCCGCGGGGCCGCGGGCGGCGGCGCGCCCGGTGAGCGCGGGCCTCCGCTGGATCCAGCTCTGCGCCGGCGTCGCCGTCGTGCTCGCCGCGTCGATCGCCGTCGCCTGGGGCGCGCGCCGCTACGTGATGTCGAGCCCCCGCTTCGCGATCCGCACCGTGCTCGTCGACGGCGCCCAGCGCCGGAGCGCGGAGCAGGTCGCGAGCGCGGGCGGCATCGAGGTCGGCAAGAACATCTTCGTCCTCGATCCCGCGACGGCCGGCGCCGCGATCGCCACCGACCCGTGGATCGAGCGCGCCACCGTCACCCGCAAGCTCCCCTCGACGATCCAGGTCTCCGTCGTCGAGCGCGAGGCGCTCGCGATCGCCTCGATCGGCGGCGAGCTCTACCTCGCCACGCGCGACGGCGATCTCTTCAAGCGCCTCGGCGCCGACGACCCCGTCGATCTGCCCGTCGTCACCGGCCTCGCGCCCGATCAGGTCGCCCGCGATCGCGCCGGCGTCGTGCTCGCCGTCAAGCGCGTGCTCGACGTCGTCGAGGACATGGACCGCATCGGCCTCGCCCGCCGCTACCCCATCCAGGAGCTCCACATCGAGAAGGACGGCTCGCTCGTCTTCACGGTCGGCAAGGAGGGCATCGCGCTCCACCTCGGCCAGCCCCCGTACCGCGACAAGGTCGCCCAGGCCGCCCATGTCCTCAATGAGGTCGCCCGGCGAAAGGCCAATGCCTCGGTGATCTTCCTCGATAACGACGCCCACCCCGAGCGCGTCGTCGTGAGGATGCGGTGAGCCGGCCCCCGGGCGCCGCTCTCACCCCGCGCCGCGGAGGCCCGCGCGCGCGCGGCTCGACGTCCGGGGCTCCGGGCCGCGCCGGGCGCGCCGCGCCCGGAGCCCGGGGTCCCGCGCGTCAAAATTTGGCCAGTTACGCGAGGTCATGTCAGCGTCCGGCCCGCCCGACAAGGACAGCTGCGAGGTGGTGCGCGAGATGAAGAGCCGGATGGAGACGACCGAGATCGTGGTCGGTCTGGATATCGGGACCACCAAGGTCTCGGCGGTCGTGGGCGAGGTCGACGCCGACGGGATCACCATCCTGGGGGTGGGGAACGTCCCGTGCCGCGGCCTGCGCAAGGGCGTGGTCAGCAACATCGACTGGACCGTGCGCTCGATCTCCGACGCGATCGACGCGGCCCAGACGATGGCCGGCGTCGAGATCCGCACCGTCTACGCCGGCGTCGCCGGCAGCCACATCCGCTGCCAGAGCTCCGACGGCGTGGCCGCGATCTCCGGCGGTGAGGTCACCCGGCAGGACGTCGAGCGCGTGCTCGAGGGCGCGCGCGCCATCCCCGTCGACGCCGATCGCCAGATCCTCCACGTCCTGCCGCGCGAGTTCATGGTCGATAACCAGGACGGCATCCGCGATCCGGTCGGCATGAGCGGCGTGCGCCTGGGCGTGAAGGTGAACCTCATCACGGCCGCGACCTCCTGCGTGCAAAACGTGGTCCGCTGCGCCGAGCGCTGCGGCCTGACGGTCGCCGACGTGGTGCTCGAGCCGCTCGCCAGCGCCGAGGCCGTCCTCTCCGAGGACGAAAAGGAGATCGGCGTCGCCATCATCGATATCGGCGGAGGGACCACGGACCTGCTCCTTTACGTGGACGGTGGAATCGCGCACGCCAGCGTGATCCCTGCCGGCGGAAACAACGTGACCGCCGATATCGCGGCGGGCCTGCGCACGCCGATGGGCGAGGCCGAGCGGCTCAAGCGCAATGCCGGCTGCGCGCTCGGCAGGATGGTCGGCGAGGACGAGGAGGTCGAGGTCCCCGGCGTGGGCGGCCACCCGCCGCGCCGCGCCGCGCGCCGCGTCCTGTCGGACATCATCGAGCCCCGCGTCGAGGAGATCTTCGCGGTCATCCGGAAGCGCATCGAGGACACCGGCCTGCTCGAGCAGCTCTCGGCCGGGGCGGTCCTCACGGGCGGCGGCGTGCTCATGGAGGGCATGACGGAGTTCGCCGAGGAGATCCTCGGCATGCCGGTGCGCCTCGGCGTGCCGGTCGGCGTCCGCGGGATCACGCAGCTCGTCGCCGGCCCGCAGTACGCGACCGGCGTGGGCCTCGTGCAGTACGGCGCGAACGCGCTCGCGCAGGCGCGCCTGCTCGCGCCCGCGCCGATCGACCGCGCGGGGGTCGAGGCTCGCAAGGCCAAGGAGCGCGCGCCGGCGCGCGACGCCCTCGAGGAAACTGGGATTGAAAAGAGGTCGGGCGGAAGGTTCTGGAACTGGCTCAGAGCCGCATTCTAGGGCTGACGCGCAAGAGGAAAGTTGTTAGAGGATTTCGGTTTGATTCGGTCTTGAAGACGTTTTGAAGCGACGGCTGTCGCGGGGAAGAGGCGCCCCTCGAGAGCCGGTCCGGAGCGGGGGAAGGCCCCTGCCTCCAAAGGCGGTCCGCGGCGCGTCCGGCGAGGAGGGCGCGGCAGAGGACCGAGCGGCTGGTGCACATCTCCCGGGAGGAGTTTCATGAGTTTCTCCATCGAGTTCGCCGACGAGCACAGCGGGTACGACGCCCGGATCAAGGTCATCGGCTGCGGCGGTTCCGGCGGGAACGCGGTCAATACGATGATCAACTTCGGCCTCGAGGGGGTCGAGTTCATCGTCGTCAACACCGACGCGCAGGCGCTCGGCGCGAGCCTCGCGCCCAGCAAGCTGCACATCGGCGCGAGCGTGACGCGCGGCCTCGGCGCCGGCGCCGATCCCGAGAAGGGGCGCAAGGCGGCGCTCGAGGACGTGACGCGCATCAAGGAGTACATCTCCGGCGCCGACATGATCTTCGTCACGGCCGGCATGGGCGGCGGCACCGGCACCGGCGCGGCGCCCGTGATCGCGCAGCTCGCCCGCGAGGAGGGCTGCCTGACGGTCGGCGTGGTCACGAAGCCCTTCTTCTTCGAGGGCAAGCAGCGAGCGCGCCGCGCCGAGCTCGGCCTCGCGATGCTCGCGGAGCACGTCGACACGCTGATCACGATCCCGAACCAGAAGCTCCTCTCGCTCGGCGACGAGGACCTCTCGTTCGTGGAGGCGTTCCGCAAGGCGGACGAGGTGCTCTACCAGGCGATCAAGGGCATCAGCGACCTCATCACGCAGAACGGCATCGTGAACGTCGACTTCGCCGACGTGAAGACGGTGATGTCGAACATGGGCCGCGCGCTCATGGGCACCGGCTGCGCGAAGGGGCAGGGCCGCGCGCGCCTCGCCGCGGAGATGGCGGTCAGCTCGCCGCTGCTCGACGACATCTCGGTCGAGGGCGCGACGGGCGTGCTCATCAACATCGTCGGCGGCCCCGACATGCGCATGAAGGAGATCGAGGAGGCCGCGACGCTCGTGCAGGAGCAGGCGCACGAGGACGCGAACATCATCTTCGGCGCGACCATCGACGAGAACATGGGCGAGATGATCAAGGTGACGGTCATCGCGACCGGCTTCGATCACGTGGTCGCCGAGGTGCCGCAGCAGCTCGCGAGCGCGGGGCGGCAGACGGCGCACGCGGTCTCGCCGCTCGCGGCGTCGGCCGCGCCGCTCTCGGCCCGCGTCGGCACGAGCGCCCCGCCGATGACGCAGCGCCAGCCGATCCGCGAGGAGCTGCCGTTCCCGACGAGCCGCCGCCCCCCGGCGCCCGCCCTGCAGCAGTCGCAGGCGGCCGGCGCGCCGGCCCGCGACCGCGCGAGCTTCGTCCCCCCGCTCGACTCGGACTGGGACACCCCGGCGTTCCAGCGGCGCGGACAGTAACCGAAGCGCTGGGCAGCCGGCGTCCGGACGCGTCTCCGCGTTGACAGCCGCGGGAGGCGACATAAGGTCAGCGGTCGTCCGGTGAGCCCCGCCCATGAGTGAAAAGCGCGACTACTACGAAGTCCTTGGCGTCGCCCGCGACGCGTCGACCGAGGACATCCGCAAGGCGTACAGACAGGCAGCGCTCAAGCACCACCCGGACAGGAACCCCGGCGACGCCGCGGCCGAGGCGCGCTTCAAGGAAGTGACCGAGGCTTATCAGGTGCTCTCGGACGACGGGAAGCGGAGCCGCTACGACCAGTTCGGCCACGCCGGCCTCGAGGGCGCCGCGGGCTTCGAGGGGGGAGATATCTTCTCCCATTTCCAGGACATCTTCTCGGAGTTCTTCGGCGGCTTCGGCGGCGGCCAGCGGCGCCGGCGCGGCCCCGCGCGCGGGCAGGACATCCGCGTGCAGCAGCGGCTCACGCTCCGCGACGCGCTGCTCGGCTGCAAGCGGGAGGTCGTGCTCCGCACGCCGGCGACGTGCGACGAGTGCTCGGGCTCGGGCGCGAAGCCCGGGACGAAGCGGAAGCCGTGCGGCACGTGCGGCGGCGCGGGCCAGGTGTCCACGTCGCGCGGCTTCGTGATGTTCACGCAGACCTGCCCCGAGTGCTCGGGCGAGGGGTCGGTCATCAAGACCCCGTGCTCGGTCTGCAAGGGCGTCGGCGCGGTCGAGAAGACCCGCAAGGTGGTGGTGAACTTCCCGGCCGGCATCGACGCCGGGCAGCGGATGCGCGTGCCGGGGCAGGGCATGCCCGGGTCCGAGGGCGCGCCGCCCGGCGATCTCTACGTCGACGTCGACCTCGCGCCCGACGAGCGCTTCGAGCGCAACGGGCTCGATCTGATCACGCGCGCGTCGGTCTCGTTCGTGGAGGCGGCGCTCGGCGGGTCGATCACGATCGAGCTGCCCGACGACACCACCGTCGAGGTGGAGATCCCGGCCGGCACGCAGCCCAACGAGGTGATCTCGGTGCGCAACAAGGGCGCGCCGCGCGTCGACGGGCGCGGCCGCGGCGCGCTGCAGATCGTCGTGCAGGTCGAGATCCCGCGCGACCTCTCTCCCGCCGCGCAGGAGCTCCTGCGGAAGCTCCAGGCCGAGCTCGCCGGCGATGGCGGGGCCGAGGAGCAGTAGCTACCTCGTCATCCCCATCCACGCGCCCGCGCACGCGAGGCCGAACGCGATCGGCGCGAACGCGAGCGCGAAGACCACCGCGATCGGGGCGGCGAGGCCGAGCAGGACGAGCGAGCCGAGGATCGCGAGCGCCGCGGAGATCGCCGGCTCGAGCACGCTCCTCGCGGCCGAGGCGCGGGCCACGAGGAAGCCGGCGATCGGGAACGCGGCGAGCGCGGCGGCGCCGATCAGCACGAGCGGCGCGGCGCTCGACGCCTGCGCGTCCGCGCGATCAACGGCCGCGAAGTCGACGCCGAGCTCGTGCCCCAGCGCGACCGCGAGGACGAGGTTCGCGGTCATCACGCCGGTCGTGACGAGCGCGCCGAGCCCGATCCACGAGAGCATCACGGGCCGCTCGCTGCTGCGGAGCGCCTCGCGCATCGTGGTGATCGACGGCGGCGCGATGCTGCGCAGGAAGCGCCGCGCGCGGGGCTCCGAGGCGCGCGCGCCGCTGCCCCTGCGGAGCAGGTCCTGCGCGGCGAGGAACGCGACGAAGCCGATGCAGAGCAGGATCGGCGCCGCGGCGATCAGCGCGCCGGGGCCGCGCGCGAAGACGATGTGGTCGTAGACGCCGTTGAAGAGCGTCGCCCCGAGCCAGGCGGCGTTGAAGCGCCGGCCGCCGAGGAGGCGGCGCCGCTCGCGGCCGAGCGCGTGCCCCCACGCGGCCGCGAGGAAGAGGTGCGCCGGCACCGCCATGAGCGCGCGCAGCGCGTCGATCGAAGGGAGATCGCGGCCCCAGAGGAAGGCCGCGTTGTGCGCGGTCACGAAGCCGAGCGCCGCCGCGGACGAGTAGACGATGCCGTCGATCGGCTCGGCCATGTGGCGCGAGCGCGCGACGGGCGCGACCGCGGCGACCTTGAGCCCCTGCTCGAGCGGCGCCGCGACGAGCAGCGCGTAGACCAGCGCCGCGAGGTCGACCGCGCGCGCGTGCTTGTCGAGCCCGGCCCAGCGGAGCAGGAGGCCCTCCACGAGCGCCGCCGGCGCGAACGCGAGCGCGCCGAGCAGCGCCGTGCCCAGCGCGACGCGGAGCTTGCCGTGCCGCCGCTCGGCGCGCGGCAGGAGCGCGATCCACGCGCCCGCCGGCGCCGCGACGACGAGGAGCCAGGTGATCAGGGAGGCGGGCTTCAACGCGCGTGGCTCGGGCCGGCGGCTCCGCGCCGCTCAGAGGTGGAGGCCGATGACCCCGGTGATCGCGAGCGCCGAGCCGTAGCTCGTCCCCTCGGCCTGGAGCAGGTCGGCGCGCGCCTTCTGCGGATCGGCGGACGGATCGCTCTGGATCCGCTGCGCCTCCGCGAGCGAGAGGCCGGGCCGCGTGAGGCCGAGCAGCTCCCAGCTCACGTTCGCGCCGATCGAGATCGACGGCGTCACGTAGTAATCGAGCCCGCCGCCGCCGCGCGCGTAGAAGCCGCGGATCGAGACCGCGTCGCTCGCGCCGCTGACCGCGCTCGTGAGGCTGCCGAGCCCCGCGTAGCCGAAGCCGAGATCGAAATGCGGATCCAGGTTCCCGAGGGGGATGTGGATGCCGAGCTCGCCGCCGGCGCTGAAGAGCTGCCAGTCGCTGAAGAAGCCGGCGCGCGCGCGCGCGCCGAGCGTGAGGAAGAGCAGCCGGAGGCCGGCGCCCGCGCCGATCACCCCGCCGTCCGCCGAGGAGTCGATGAGGCCGGCCGTCAGGTTGTCCTCGTCGACGTTGAACGTGGTGAGCCCGACGTGCTCGTAGCCGCCTTCCACATTGAGGTAGAAGAACTCGAGCCCGCGCTCGGAGTCCTCCTCCTTGGCCTGGTCGAGCTGCTGCGTGGTCGGGCTCGGCGCCGGGGCGGGCGCGGCGGGCGTCCCCTGCATGGGCGGCGGAGGCGCGAGGCCGCCCGCCTGCATCGAGGGATCGTACGGGCTCGGCGGCGGCGCGGCCGGCGCGGCGGGCTGCGGCGCGGCGGGGGGCGCGGGCTGCGGCG
>CAYQYG010000089.1:0-3216 GCA_964421485.1 uncultured Polyangiaceae bacterium
CGCCGCCGGCGCCGCCGGTGCCGGGGCCGCCGGGAGAGCTGTCGTCGCCGCCGCAGCCGACCGCGCCGGCGGCGAAGCACAGGGTCAAGCCAAGAATGAGCGAGCATCGAGTCATCTCGGTCCGCCTCCTCGCCTGCGATGAGAAATCGGCGGGGCGCGTGCCGTCAAGGAATACGCGCGCGGCGGCGGCTCATTGCAGCGGCACGGTCTTCTTCGCGGAGACCTGGGATCCGGCTCAGCCCCGCGCCGCCAGGCTGACGAGGCCGCGCCACGCGGCGATGTCGTGGGGCACGATCTGCGCCCCGCGGCCGCTCGCGTCGAGCACGCGCGCGCCCTGCGCGGTGAAGCCGATCGCGACGAGCGGCGGCGCGCCCGGCTCCTGCCGGTGGTAGGCGCGCCACGCGGCGGCGCCGATCCGCGCGTGCCTCCGCATCACGGCCGACGCGGTCACGAGCCACGGCGCGCCGACGGGATCGAGCCCCATCGCGGCCGGGGCCTCCTGCACCTCGACCTCCTCCGCGGTGACCGAGGCCCGGTCGAACGCGAGCACGAAGCCGTGCCCCGCGGCCCACGACGCGCGGTCCGCGCCGCAGAGCGCGACCTCGAGCGGCGGCCGCGTGTTCACGCCCATCGTGTAGACCGTGGCCTGGCCGTCGAAGCCGAGGAACAGCGCCCGCGCGCGGTTCCCCTTCGCGGAGGCGCCGGCGATCATGTAGCCGTACGGCCCCGACGCGATGGCCCGCGCCCGCCCGCCGAGCGGCAGGATCGTCGGGCCGATCCACCGCGCGCCGTCGCGCGAGATCCAGAGCTCCGGCCCGCCCTCGCTGTCCTCGGTCTCCGCGGTGATCACGCCGAACGCGCGGCCGTCGCCGATCGACGCCTCGATCTCGCCGACCTCGCCGCCGCCCTCGCGCACCGGCAGCGGCATCGCCCGGAACGTCCCGGCGCGGAGCAGGCGCACGTGCGCGCGCCCGATCAGGGCGAACCCGCCGCCCGGCCCGCGCGTCACGTGCTCGGTCGCGGCGACGGCCGCGGCCTCCGCGGCCGGCACGTGGAGCTCGGCGGTCGCGCCCTCGGCCAGGAGCAGGAGCTGCCCGCCGAAGCGCGCGAGCGCCCTGCCGCCGGGCTGGAACGCGACGCCTCCTGCCCGCGCGGGCGCGAGCCCACCGCGCGCCGCGCCGGCCAGATCGAGATCGATCACCTCCGCGAGCAGCGGGGCGCTGGCCGCGTCGTCGAGATCGATCGGCTGCGTGCTGCGGAACGACGTCGCCGCGTGGTTCCGCTGCGCGGCGCGGACGATCGAGCGCGCCGCGGCCGCGTCGAGCAGCGGCAGGAGCGCCGCCTCGAACGCCGCGATCGATTCGAAGCGCGGCTCCGCGCCCGGCGGGAGCGTCGCCCGGTGCGGCACCCCGCCCCCCGCCGAGCTCGGCAGGACCGGCGAAGCGCCGCGCGCGAGCACCGCGTCGAGCTCCTCGAGGAGCCCCGGCTCGTCGGCGAACGCGGGGTGCAGCCGCCTCGCCGTGCGCAGCGATCGCCGCGCCCCGTCTCTCCAGCCGCGATCCGCGCGCCCGCGGCACCACGGCTCGCCGCCGAGCATGTACCAGATCACCGCGGCGAGCGCGTGCACGTCGGTCCAGGGCCCGACCAGCGGGTTGCTCTCGCCCCGCCGCGACACGAGCTGCTCGGGCGCGCCGTAGCCGAACGTCAGCGCCGCGATCGTCGACAGGAGCCCGTCCACGCGCGCCACGCCGCAGTCGGCGATCTTCGGCGTCTCGTCGTCGATCGGCCCGACCACGAGCACGTTGTCGGGCTTCAGATCGCGGTGGATGATCCCCTCCTCGTGCAGCGCGCGCGCGCCCTCGCAGACGCCGCGCGCGAGCCGCAGCGCGCGCACCGGATCACACCCGTCGCGCGCCCGCGCGATCCGATCGGCGAGCGACGTCCCCTCGACGCCCCCGTCGACGAGCTCCAGCGCGAGCCACGGCAGCCGCGCCGGCCGCGCGCCCACGGTGACCTCGACGTGCCCGCGCCCGTAGAACCCCACCACGAACTCGGTCGGCGGCCGGCGGTCCATGATCCGCTGGAGCGAGATAGCCTCGCGCTCGAAGCTCCCCTCGCGCCCGAGCCCGAGCGCCTCCAGCTCGAGCAGCGTCGACGGCTTCATCACCTTGATCGCGAGCTGCCGCGGGCACATCGGCGAGATCTCGCCGGACCGCCTGGCCGGATCGAGCGCGGCCCGGAACACGGTCGACATGCCGCCCACGCCGAGGCACTCGATCAGCGTGACGCCCGTCGGCCGCCCGCGGCGCGCCTCGACCAGCGGCGGCGACCCATGCGCGAGGTCGCGCAGATCCGGATCGTTCGTCACGAGGCCGCTCGCCATGGTGTGTGGCCGCCGAGTCTAGCGCACCCGCATGTTCAGGAAATCGTGCCAGCTCCGCGGCCGCATCGGCACGCGGTCATTGACGTGGATCTGCGCGTCATGGAGCGCGCCCCGGATCTCATGCGCGAAGTCGGCGGCGGTCGCGCAGGTACGATCAGTTGCTGGAGAGCGGGCCGGAGGGCTTCTTGTCGTCGCCCTTCATCTCGTGCGTCTCGGGGTTGTACTTCGAGCTGCACTGAGCCATCACGAGCGTCGCCTGGAAGCGGCCCTCGCGCGTGAGCTTCCCCTCGACCTTCACCTGCACGCCGCCGCTCGGCACGTCACGGAAGCCGTCGGGCACGACGCACTGCGGGTAGCTCACGGGCAGCTCGGCGTCGGCCGCGTGGATCGTGAAGCGGTACTCGCAGGGGTCGTCGCTCTTCACGAGCGTGCCCGGCACGAGCTCGCCCTCGACGCGCACCTGGCGGCCGATGAACTTCTCCTTCGCGGCGACGATCTGATCGACGGGCACCGAGTAGATCGCGGCGGGCTTCATCAGCGTGAAGAGCCCGACGATCGCGCCCACCATCACCAGCAGCGTGATGAGCAGCCCGACGTTGCGGGAGCTCGCGGGCGGGGCCTGGCGACGCGGAGAGGGCGCCACGACCGCCGGGGCGTCGCCCGGATCGCCGTCGGAAATCGCCTTGGCCAGCTCTTCATCCAGCTTCTTGCTCATGAGGGCAACCTCGCCGCCAAGGCTAGCCCGGTCCGGACAGAGGGTCGAGCGCCGCGGCGATCTGCGCGCTTCGGCGGTCAGATGTCTGGCTCTCCACGGTCAGACGTCTGGCTCTCCA
>CAYQYG010000089.1:3316-23786 GCA_964421485.1 uncultured Polyangiaceae bacterium
GTCTGGCTCTCCACGGTCAGACGTCTGGCTCTCCATGGTCAGACGTCTGGCTCTCCATGGTCAGATGACGTCCCATTCTGCGGTGTCGCGGGGCCCCCGGGCGCGCGCGGCTCAGCGGCTGGGCGGCGATTTCTGCTGGCCCGACGGCTGCCCGGCGAAATCCTTCGCGCGGCGCCGCACCTCCTCGATGCCGGACCGATCGGGCGCGGTGAGCAGCAGGCGGATCGAGGTCGGGGTCTCCTGGATCGTCGCCCGCGCGCCGGCGCGACCGATGTCGAAGAGCGCGCACTGCGCGGCGCCGCCGGCCTGCGGCGCGGCCTGCGCGCCCTGACCGGAGGGCTGCATCCGGGCCTCGATCCGCTGCGCGACCTGCCGCACGGCGGCCATGTCCTTCCCCGATTTGGGGGTCATGATCAGCACTGCGCCGGTGGCGGTGTTCTCGACGCGCACGTTCGCGGTCTGCTCCAGCTCGTTGCAGATCATCGCCTCGCCCGAGTCGCCCTGCTGCCCCGGCGCGCCGACGCCGAACCCGGGCTGCCCCTGCGTGGTGCCAGGGCCGTACATGCCCTGCGGCTGCGCGCCCTGCGGCTGCGCGCCCTGCGGCTGCGTGCCCTGCGGCTGCGCGCCCTGCGGCTGCGCGCCCTGCGGCTGCGCGCCCTCTCCGCCCGGCGGGGCGGGCTGCTGCTCCGGCGCCGGGGCCTGCTCGCCGGGCTGCGCCTCGGGCGGCATGGACTCGATCGTCTGGGGCTCCGCCGGCGGCGGCGTCTGCTTGGAACAGCCGGCGACCATCACGAGCGCAAGGGATCCCATCGCGAAACACGACAGACGGACATTCATTACGGTTGCCTCCTGAGGTGGCTCTCGGCGGCGCGCTTCCGCAGCGCGTCGCTTTCGCAACGCGCCTGAGCAGCGCGTGTGCCGCAGAGCGGCGCCGCTCGGGACGATCTGCGCTAGGCTCGGCGCCACCGATGGAGCGGCCGCGAGCTCGAACCATGGATGGGGCGGCGCCCGCCGCGCTGCGGCCGCGGGGCGCGCGCGCGGCGCTGCTCGCGGCGATCGTCGTGACCGGCGCGGGCGGGTGCTCGTCGGGCCCCGCGGGTCCCGGGAGCGGCACCGCGCTGCACGCCGCTGCGCAGCCCGGGCCTCCGGGCTCGCCGGGCGCGGCGGCTCGCGGCGCGGGCGTCGCATCCGAGGCGGAGGGCGCGCGCGTGCGCGTCCCGCTGTCCGCGCCGGTGATCGAGCCGCTCGAGGTCGCGATCGAGGCGTCGCTGGACGGCCGCGCGGCGCTCTTCGTGTCGCAGCGCTCGTCCGATCGGATCGGCTGGGTCCGCGTCCTCGACGGCGCAACGGGCGCTCGCGGCCCCGCGCTGCGCCTCGACGGCGAGCACCTGTACGGCGCGCTCACGCTGCCCGGCGGTGGCACTCGCCTGCTCACGTCGCGCGACGGCGAGCTGTGTCTGTTGACGTTCCGGCGCGGCGAGGCGGCGCCGTCGTCCCGCGCGTGCGGCGGCTCGAGCGCGCGCGCGCTCGCCGCGGTCGGAGACCGGATCGCGCTGCTCGAGATCGAAGAGATCGCGAGGCCCGCGGGCGCGGTCGCGAAGGGCAAGGCGCCGGCCGCCGCGGCCGCGGGTGGTAAGGCCGGCGCGAAGGCGAGCGGCGCATCGAAGCCGAAGCCGAAGGGCCGGAAGAGCGAGGGCGCGAAGGGCGGCGCGAGCAAGCCGCGGCGCGGCGGCGCTGCGAAGCGCACCGCGGAGGGCGCGAGGAAGGCAGCGAAGCCCGGCAAGGCGAGCGGCCGGACGCAGGCGCGCGCCGCGAGGCCCGCGCCGAGGCCCCAGGTCGAGGTGAAGATCCGCTGGGTGTCCGCGGACGGCGTCTTCGACGAGGTGGCCGCGCCGACCGGGCTGCGCTTCCGTCCGCCGCTCGAGGGGATGTCGCTGATCGACGCGGTGGGCCGGCCCGGCGCGATCGACGTGCTCCATTACGACGAGGCCCCGAAGCGGAAGAGCGCGTCGCCGCTCGGCGCGGCGCGCGTGCTGGGCTCGTTCCTCGACGGCGACGGCGTGTTCGATCCGACGCGGCGCGCGCTCGTGGTCGAGGGCGATCTGGAGTATGGCCACCTGCGCGGGCACGAGCAGCCGCGCCTGCTGGGGACCGCGGAGGGCTCGGTGTACCTCGGCGCGGCGAGCCGCGGCGGGCCGTGCGAGGCGGCGCGGTTCTCGCCGACCTTCGAGCGCTTCACGGGCGCCCCCTGCGAGGTCGGCGCGGGGCGCCTGACGCTGCCCGCCCCATTCGGGAAGGATGAGCTCGACGCGCTGGAGCGGATCCGCGCGGCCGATCCGAGGCGCACGCCGCTCCAGCCGGCGCACGACGGGCCGCTCGTCGTGTGGGCCGGCGAGCGCGCGTATTATCAGGTGCGCGGCGAGCTGTTCTCGGCGGGGCGCGAGGACGGATTGCCCCGCAGGGAGGAGGCGCCGATCGCGGCGCGGCGGGCGCGCATTGCCTGGGGGACGATCGCGGCGGACGGGGAGGGGATCGCATGGGCCGGCGGCCGGCTTCGGCGATTGAATACGGAGGGGCGGGTCGAGGGGGCGGTCACGGGAGCGGTCACGGGGGCGGGCACGGTAGCGGGAACGGTCACGGGGGCGGAAACGGTCACGGAAACGGACACGGAAACGGTCACGGAAACGTTCACGGAAACTGTCACGGAAACGGTCACGGGAGCGGGAGCTGCGGCGGCCATGCCCGTCGTTCCCGGCGAGCCGGGCTCCGCAATGGATCGGCGCCGCGCCGCGCGGATCGGCGCGAGCTGGTGGCTCGCGCGGGGGAGCGTCATCCGGCTGATCCCCTCGCCGGTCGCGCCGCCCGATCTGCGCGGCCGCGCGCACCCGGACGGGACGGTCCTCGTCGGCGGGCCCGAGCGCGGCATCTTCCTCGAGGTCGCCGCCGGTCGGCTGCGCGCGACCGCGATCGATCCGGAGGGCTCGCTCGCGCCGCTCGGCGCGCCGGCGCCGTCACCCGTGCGCGCGGGCTTCGATGCCTGCGAGCGCCGCGCGGGGGGCGCCATCCTCGCCGGCGTCAGCGCCGCCGATCCGCGCAAGGTGGTCGCCCTCGCCATCGACGCCGCGGGCCGCCCCGGCCCCGCGCACGCCACGTCATTGCCGATCATCGAGGGCGCGTTCGCCGTGCGCGTCGTCCCGCTCCCCGGCGGCGGCGCGCTCCTCCACGATCTCGATCGGCGCCACGTCGTATGGCTGAGCGACGACGGCGCCGAGCTCGCCTCGCGCCCCTGGCCCGCCGCCCACTCCGGCGCCGCCTGCGTCGACGGCCGCCCCGCCCCCCGTGAGGTCCCCGCGCCCACCCCCGGCGCCTTCCTCCAGCTCCCCGAGCTCGCCGCCCCGGGCGCCTGCGTCCTCGGCGATATCGTCTGGGCTGCCGACGGCAGCCTCCGCTGGTTCGGCAGCACCTCCAATGGCCTCGACGCGCAGGCCGAGGCCGGAATCATCCGCCCCGCATCCGCTCCCGTCACCGCACCCGCACCCGCACCCGTTCCCGTTCCCGTTCCCGTGACCGCTCCCGCATCCGTTCCCGTGACCGCTCCCGTGACCGCTCCCGCATCCGACCCCTGTCCATCCGATATGGTCGCGATCACCCGCGGCGACCTGTTTTGTGTCGATCGATTCGAATCCGCGCTCGTCGACGCCGAGACCGGCGAGCCCCTCTCCCCCGACTACCCGCCCACCCCGAACCTCCTCGAGTTCACCCTCGCCGAGTGGGCCACCGGCCGCCAGCGCATCGGCGACATCCACGCCCGGGCCATGCCGCTCCCGTTCCTCCCCGCCTGGCAGCGCGGCAAGAAGATCGCCTCGGCCGCCCGCGCCCGCTCCGGCGCGCGCCCGAGCGGCTATGTCTCCGGCCTCGTCGCCGAGGCCGCCTGCGCCGCCGCCGGCAAGCGGCTCTGCACGATCGATGAATTCGTCACCGCCTGCCGCGGCGAGGACGACACCCTCTTCCCCTACGGGGACGCCTACGAGGACGGCGCCTGCAATGTCTTCCGGGACGCCCACCCGGCCGCGATCCTCCACGGCAATGCCTCCATGGGCCACCTCGATCCGCGCCTGAACCGCGTCCGCTGGAAGGGCGAGCCCCTCCTCCGCGAGGCCGGCGCCACCCCGCGCTGCCGGAGCCGCTGGGGCGCCGACGCCGTGTACGACCTCGTCGGCAACCTCGACGAGTGGGTCGACGAGCCCGGCGGCGCATTCGCGGGCGGCTTCTATTCACGCTCCACGCGCTCGGGCTGCGAGGCGCTCGTGACCGCGCACCCCCGCACCTATGCCGATTACTCCACGGGCCTCCGCTGCTGCCTGGGCGGCCCCGCGGCGCCGCAGGGGGGCGGATCACGATAACACATCGCTCCGGAATGGCATGCCGATCTGTCCCGGCGCGCCCGTATCCTAGAACCCTCGAAGGGACTTCATGCTCCGCAGCCTCGCGAGCCTCCTCGGCAACAGACCTCATTTCCGCCGCCTCTGGCTCGCGGAGGTCATCTCGCTCCTCGGCGACTGGATGAGCTTCGTCGCGGTCAGCCTGCTCGCGCTCAAGGGCGGCGGCGGGGCCGTCTCGCTCGCGCTCGTGCTGGTCGCGCACACCATCCCGCACGCCATCCTCGCGCCGGTCTCGGGGGTGCTCGCGGACCGGCTCGATCGGCGCCGCCTCATGATCGCGATCGCGCTCTCGCAGGGCGCGCTCACGCTCGGCATGACGGCCGCGGCCGCGGCGGGCAGGGTCGGGCTCGTCCAGGTCATCGTGCTCGCCCGCGCCTCGGTCGGCGCGTTCATGCCGCCGGTCCAGAGCGCGGTCATGCGCCGCGTGGTGCACGAGGAGGAGCTCCTGCTCGCCAACGCCGTCACCTCCGGCACGTGGAGCGTCATGTTCGCCCTCGGCATGGCCGCGGGCGGCGCCCTCGCGACGCTCGGGCCCGTCGTCGCCCTCCTCGCGGACGCCTCCTCCTTCTTCGGCGCGGCGCTCGTGATCCGCGGCCTGCCGCCGATGCCCGCGCCCGAGGGCGCGAAGGGCGGCATCCTCTCCGTGCTCGCGTCGATACGCGGCGACATGGTCGATGCGTGGGCCATTGCCCGGCAGCGGCCCGACCTCCTCCACGCGGTGTTCGCCAAGACCCCGCTCTCCTTCGCGGGCGGCGGCGCGTGGGTCCTGCTCAACCTCCGCGCGGCCGACATGGCCTTCGCGGGCTCGGCCGCGCTCACGCTGGGCGTGCTCCAGTGCGCGCGCGGCACCGGCACGGGTATCGGCCCGATGATCGCCGCCTTCTTCGTCCGCCGCGGCCTCGCCGAGAAGCGCGCCCTGAGCGCGTCCGCGTGGACCCTGTTCGCCGGAGTCTCCCTGCTCGCGCTCGCGCCTCACTGGGCCGTGCTGCTGCTCGCCGCCTTCACGTGGGGCATGGGCGGCGGCGGCAACTGGGTGCTCGCCACCGCGGGGATCCAGCGCCTCTCGCCGGATCATTCGGTCGGCCGCCTCTCGGCGATCGACGGCCTCGGCTGGACCGGCGCCATGTGCCTCGCCGCCGTCGCCGGCGGCGCGCTCGTCGACGCCACCGGCTCCCACGCCTCATCCGCCTGGCTCGGCCTCGGCCTCGGGATCGCCTTCTACGCCGCCCTGCGCCGCGTGGTGCGCCGGCGGCCCGCGCCCGCGCCCGCCCGCGCCGCCGTCTGATCATCTCGTCGTGTCAATCTCATCGCACGACGCCGTGGAGCGGGCTGAAGCGCCGCCGCCCTCAATCGAGCTCGTGCACCCGGAAGCCGCCCACCGCATCGTTCGTCTCGAGCGCCCGGTGGATCCACGGCGCGTCGCGCTTCGCCACCGCGATCAGCCGGACCACCTTGTCGCCGGGATCCGGCAGCCCCGCGAACCCCACCTTCCGGGCCTCCTCGAGCGTCATCACCTGCGCCTGCGTCTCCTTCAGCGTCTCCTTGCTGAGCAGCGTCGCGGGATCGGCGCCGGGCGCCACGAACACCTCGAACACGACCATCATGCCCCGCATGGTCGCCTGCTCCGGCTCGCCTGCGCAAGGCCCTCGTTGACGCCGCCGTGCCGCGCAATCCGCTCGCCTGCGCGCACCCCTTGCGGAGCTGCCATTTCCAGGGTGACCCTCCGTCTCCGCGTGCAGCGCCGCACATCGTTTGCTATGAGGCCAGCCTCGTGACCCTTCCTGCACTCCGCCCAGGCGACCGCGCTCTCCTCGACGTCGAGGGGCTCTCCGCGCTCATCGCTGCGCTCCGTGACGACGGCTTCCGCGTCATCGGCCCGGTCGTCCGCGACGGGGCCATCGTCTATGGTGACGTCCGCGCGGCCGGCGACCTGCCGGCGGGCTGGACCGACGACCAGGCGCCCGGCCGCTATCGGCTCCGGCGCCGCGACGACGGCGCGCTCTTCGGCTTCGCGGTTGGGCCGCAATCGCTGAGGCCGCACCTCTTCGCGCCGCGCGTCACCCTCTTCAAGCTGCGCCGCAAGGACGAGTCCTTCGAGCTCGCGGGGGGGCCGGCCGAGCCGGAGCGCCTCGCGGTCCTCGGCGCGCGCGCCTGCGACCTCGCCGCGGTCGCCGTCCAGGACCGCGTCTTCCTCGAGGGCGCGCACACCGACCCCGATTACGCCGCGCGCCGCGCCCGCCTCTTCGTCGTCGCCGTGCAGTGCGGCACCGCGGGCGCCACCTGCTTCTGCGTCTCGATGGGCACGGGCCCCCGCGCCGAGCGCGGCTTCGACCTCGCGCTCACTGAGCTTGACGCTCGGGGCTCCGGGTCGCGCTCCCCGGATGAGCGCGCCCTCCGCCCCGAACCCCAGCTGCTCGACGGAGAGCACCGCTTCCTCGTCGAGATCGGCTCCGACGCGGGCGCGCGCGTGCTCGAGCGGATCGCCCCGCGCCCGGCCGGGGAGGCCGACTCCCGCGCGGCGGCCGAGGTCACCGCGCGCACGGCCGCCAGCATGGGCCGCTCCACGCCCGCCGCCGAGCACCACGACCTGCTCGCGCGGAACCTCGAGCACCCGCGCTGGGACGACGTCGCCTCGCGCTGCCTCGGGTGCACGAACTGCACGATCGTCTGCCCGACCTGCTTCTGCAGCACCGTCGAGGACACCACCGATCTCTCGGGCGACGAGGCCGAGCGCGCGCGGCGCTGGGACTCGTGCTTCACGCTGGACCATTCCTATCTGAGCGGCGGCGGCCCCGCGCGGTCCGCGCTCCGCTCGCGATATCGCCAGTGGCTCACGCACAAGCTGGGCACCTGGATAGATCAGTATGGCACCTCGGGCTGCGTCGGCTGCGGCCGCTGCATCACCTGGTGCCCCGTCGGAATCGACATCACCGAGGAGGTCGACGCGATCCGCGCGACCGACGGACAAGGCTCGTGCGAGTGAGGCAGACCATGGAAGCGCTGGCCCGGACTCTCGGCGATCACCCCTTCTTCCGCGACATCTCTCCCGACCACCTCGAGAAGCTCGCCTCCTGCGCGCACGAGATCGCGTTCCCCGCGGGCGCCGTGATCTGCCGCGAGGGCAAGCCCGCCACCTCGTTCTACCTCCTCCGGACCGGCCGGGTCGTGCTCGAGATCAACGCGGCGCCTCGCGGCGCCGTGCGCGTCGAGTCGCTCGGCGCGGGGGACGTGGTCGGGCTCTCGTGGCTCTACCCGCCTTACCGCTGGCACACGGACGTGCGCGTCGTCGAGCCGGTCACCGCGGTCGCGATCGACGCGACCTGCCTGCGCGCCAAGCTCGACGACGACCCGGCGCTCGGATACGCGGTCTCGCGCAGCCTCGTCCACCAGCTCTACGAGCGCCTGGAGCGCGTCCGCCTCCAGCGCCTCGACGTCTACCGGGCAGAGCCATGACCACCGCGCTCCCGTTCGCCCCCTCGCCGCTCGCGCCCGCTCCGGCCCGCATCGCCACGCTACGGGACGAGACCGCGAACACCTTCACCATCACGCTCGAGGGCGGCGCGCCGCCGGGCGGTCATCGCTTCGCGCCGGGGCAGTTCAACATGCTCTACGTCTTCGGCGTGGGCGAGGTCCCGATCTCCGTGAGCGGCGACCCGGCGCGGCCCGAGCCGCTCGTGCACACGATCCGCGAGACCGGCGTCGTCACCCGCGCGATCCGCGCCCTCGGCGTCGGCGGCGCGCTCGGCCTCCGGGGACCTTATGGCACCGCCTGGCCCGTCGACGACCTCCGCGGCAGGGACGTCCTGCTCGTCGCGGGCGGCCTCGGCCTCGCGCCGCTCAGGCCGGCGCTCTACCATTGCCTCCGCCATCGCGACGCCTACGGCGAGGTCGCATTGCTGGTCGGCGCCCGCACGCCGGGCGATCTCCTCTTCCGTGACGAGCTCGACGCCTGGTCGCGCCGGAGCGATCTCCAGGTCCTCGTCACCGTCGACCGCGCCGACCGCTCCTGGTCCGGCGACGTCGGCGTCGTCCCCCCGCTCCTCCGCCGCGCCCGCTTCGACGCCTCGCGCGCCGCCGCGCTCGTCTGCGGCCCCGAGGTCATGATGCATTTCACCGTCCGCGAGCTCGAGCGCCTCGGCATCGCGGGCGACAGGATGTATGTGTCCATCGAGCGCAACATGAAATGTGCGATCGGCCTCTGCGGCCACTGCCAGCTCGGCCCCTTCTTCGCGTGCAAGGACGGCCCTGTCGTCCGTTATGACCGCGTGGATCCCATCTTCTGGGTGAAGGAGGCCTAGTGAAACCGAAG
The DNA here is from genome assembly GCA_964421485.1 of uncultured Polyangiaceae bacterium. GTDB lineage: Bacteria > Myxococcota_A > Polyangia > Polyangiales > Polyangiaceae > CAYQYG01. The sequence goes on from CAYQYG010000089.1 coordinate 12,068, forward strand.
CTCGCGGTCTGGAAATTCGCGTCGTGCGACGGCTGCCAGCTCTCGATCCTGGACCTCGAGGACGAGCTGCTCGCGCTCGCCGGCGCGATCGAGATCGCCAATTTCAAGGAGGCGACCAGCACCGAGATAGGCGGCCCTTATGACCTCTCGCTCGTCGAGGGCTCCATCACGACCGCCCATGACGCCGAGCGCATCCAGGAGGTCCGGCGGATCTCCAGGACGCTCGTCACGATCGGCGCCTGCGCCACCGCGGGGGGCGTGCAGGCCCTCCGGAACTTCGCGGACGTCAAGGAGTTCACGTCGATCGTCTATGCCACCCCCGCCTATATCTCCACGCTCGCCACCTCGACGCCGATCGCGGATCACGTGCGCGTGGATTTCGAGCTCCGCGGCTGCCCGATCGACAAGCGCCAGCTCCTCGAGGTCGTGAGCGCCTTCCTGCACGGCCGGCGCCCGAACGTCCCGGGCCACAGCGTGTGCCTCGAGTGCAAGATGCGCGGCAACGTCTGCGTCATGGTCACCGGCACCCCGTGCCTGGGCCCCATCACCCACGCCGGCTGCGGCGCGCTCTGCCCGAGCTACCTGCGGGGCTGCTATGGCTGCTTCGGCCCGAGCGAGGCGCCGAACACGGGCTCGCTGTCGAACGCCCTGCTCGGCGCCGGGATGCCGCCGCGGGACCTCGTCCGCCTGCTCCGCACCTTCAACACGAACGCGCCGGCGTTCCGCAAGGAGAGCGAGAAGCATGAGCGCTGAGGGCCGCACGATCCAGGTCGATTACCTCGCCCGCGTCGAGGGCGAGGGCGCGCTGACCATCCGCCTCGAGGGCGGCCAGGCCAAGGAGGTCCGGCTGTCCATCTTCGAGCCGCCCCGCTTCTTCGAGGCGTTCCTCCGCGGCCGCGCGTTCTCCGAGGCGCCGGACATCACGGCCCGCATCTGCGGCATCTGCCCGGTCGCGTACCTCACGAGCGCCTGCAACGCCATGGAGGACGCGCTCGGCGTCCGCCTCGAGGGCGCGCTCAGGGACCTCCGCCGCCTGCTCTATTGCGGCGAGTGGATCGAGAGCCACGCGCTCCACGTCTTCCTCCTGCACGCCCCTGATTTCCTCGGCGTCCCCGACGCGCTCACGATGGCGAAGACCCACGGCGACGAGGTCAAGAAGGGCCTGCGCATCAAGAAGGTCGGCAACGCGATCGTCACCGCCCTCGGCGGCCGGGAGATCCACCCCGTCAACGTGCGCGTCGGCGGCTTCTACCGCGCCCCTTCCCGCGAGGACCTCGCGGCGCTCCTGCCCGAGCTCCGCTGGGCCCGCGGCGCCGCCGAGGAGTGCCTCGGCTGGCTCTCGACGCTCCCGTTCCCGGAGCTCGAGCGCGATTACGAGCTCGTCGCCCTCCGCCACCCCGACGAGTACGCGATCTGCGAGGGCCGCATCGTCTCGTCGAAGGGCATCGACATCGACGTCCGCGAGTACGACGCCCATTTCGAGGAGTCCCACGCCTCGTGGTCGAACGCGCTCCGCTCGCTCGTCCGCGGCCGCGGCTCCTACCTCTGCGGGCCCCTCGCCCGGTTCAACCTGAGCTTCGATCGCCTCCCGGACGACGTGCAGGCCGCGGCGCGCCGCGCCGGCCTCGAGGTCCCTTGCCTGAACCCCTACAAGAGCCTGCTCGTGCGCATGGTCGAGGTGATCTACGCCCTCGCGGAGTCCATCCGGATCATCGAGGCGTACACCCCGCCGCCCGCGGCCGCCGCCCTGGCGGCGCCCCGCGCGGGCACCGGCTTCGGCGCGTCCGAGGCGCCGCGCGGCCTCCTCTACCACCGCTACGTGCTCGAGGCGGACGGCACCATCCTCGACGCGAAGATCGTCCCGCCGACGTCGCAGAACCAGCCCGCGATCGAGGAGGATCTCGTCGCCATCGCGCCCGAGCTCGCGGCGATGCCGCTCGACGCGGCCACGCGGCGCGCCGAGCAGGCGGTGCGCAACTACGATCCTTGTATATCCTGCGCGACCCATTTCCTCGAGCTCAAGATCGAGAGGAGCTAGGCGCGTCATGGGCGCGCGCATCATCGCGCTCGGCCAGCCCGCGGCGGGCGACGACGGGGCCGGCCCCATGGTGCTCGCGCGCGTCCGCGAGCTCGGCCCGCCGCCCGGCGTCGAGCTCGCCCTGGCCCGCGACGCGGTCGCGCTGCTCGACCTGCTCCGCACGCCGGCCCGCGTCGTGCTCGTGGACGCGGTGCTCGCCAGCCCCGCAGGGGAGGTGCTAGAGCTCGATCCCGCGGCGCTCGCCGAGCACGGCCTCGCCTCGGTCTCCAGCCACGGAATCAGCGTCGGCGAGGCCCTCGCGCTCGCCCGCGCGCTCGACGCGGACGCGCTCTCACCCGATATCCGCGTCGTGGCCATCACCATTGCGCGGCCCGACTGTCATTCGGTCGCCCTCTCGCCCGAGGTCGCCGCCGCGGTGCCGCGCGCGGCCGATCTCGCGTTCGCCCTCGCCGTCGCCGCGGCCGCCTGAGCGGCGCGCTCTTGTGTTTTCTGTTTTCCGGAGGAGACTGCCCGTGCACGAAGCCTCGCTCGCCCGCCAGATCATCAGCGTCGTGCTCGAGCGCGCCGCCCGCGAGCGCGCGGTCCGCGTCACCGCGGTCCGCGGCTGGGTCGCCGAGTCCGAGGCGCTCTCCCCCCGCAGCCTAGAGATGCATTTCGCCGGTCACGCGGCCGGCACGCCCGCCGAGGGCGCGCGCCTCGAGCTCCGGATCATCCACATCGAGGGGCGCTGCCGCGAATGCGGAGCGCAGTTCCCCGCCGATCACCACCTCCTGCTGTGCCCGGCCTGCAATGCGACCGAAGTCGATCTCCTGGGCACCCCGGGGCTGGGCATCGACGACATCGAGGTGACCTGAGCGATGCCGCGCCTCGCGGTGCGCGTGACCGGCGTCGTGCAGGGCGTGGGCTTCCGCCCGGCGGTCTACCGCGCCGCGCGCGCCCTCGGCCTCGCCGGCTGGGTCCGCAACGAGGGCGACGGCGTCGCGATCGAGATCGACGGCCAGGATCCCGCGCTCCGCCAATTCATCGACGCGCTCCCCCGCGCCGCCCCGCCCCCCGCGCGCGTCGACGACATCCGCGTCGAGGACCTCCCGGCGGCCGAGCCCGCGAGCGCGCCCGCCAGTTTTCGCATCATCGACAGCGCCCTCGCCGCCGGGCCGCGCCCCACCCTGTCCGCCGATCTCGCCGTCTGCGCCGATTGCCTCGCCGAGATCGAGGATCCCGGCGCGCGCCGCTTCGGCTACCCGTTCACCAACTGCACCCGGTGCGGCCCCCGCCTCAGCATCGCCCTCGCGCTCCCGTACGACCGCCCGCGCACCACCATGCAGGGCTTCGCGATGTGCCCCGCCTGCGCCGCCGAGTACCATGACCCCGCCGACCGCCGCTTCCACGCGCAGCCGATCGCCTGCCCCGCGTGCGGCCCCCGCGCGCGCCTCGTCGGCCCCAGGGGGGCCGCGCTCGCCGAGGCCGCCGCCGCTACCCTTGCGGCCGCGGAGCTCGTGCGGGGCGGCGGCGTCCTCGCATTGAAGGGCCTGGGCGGCTATCAGCTCCTCTGCGACGCGACCTCGCCCGCCGCCGTGCGCCGCCTCCGCGATCGAAAGGCCCGCGAGGAGAAGCCCTTCGCGGTCATGCTCCCGTCCATTGAAATGGCGCGCGCCGCCTGCGCCCTCGATCCCGCCGAGGAGGCCGCGCTGCGCTCCCCCGAGGCCCCGATCCTGCTCGTCCGCCGCCGCCCCGGCGCCGCCGTCGCGATCGCGCCCGAGGTCGCCCCCGGCAATCCCTACCTGGGCGTCCTCCTGCCGACCACCCCGCTCCATCGATTGCTCCTGGATCGCGTCGCGCGCCCGATCGTCTGCACCAGCGGCAACCTCTCCGACGAGCCCATGTGCACCGGCGACGCCGACGCCCTGGATCGCCTCGGATCCATAGCCGACGCATTCCTCGCGCACGACCGCCCGATCGCCCGCCCCGTGGACGACTCCGTAGCCCGCTCCGGCCCCGCCGGCCTGCTCCTCCTGCGCCGCGCGCGGGGCTTCGCGCCATTGCCGATCCCGCTCGCCGCGGGCGGCCCCACCGTGCTCGCGCTCGGCGCCCACCAGAAGAGCGCCATCACCCTCGCGCTCGGCGCCCAGGCGTTCATCGGCCAGCACCTCGGCGACCTGCACACCCTGGGCGCCGTGCGCCTGCTCGAGCGCGCCGCCGCCGACCTCGTCGAGCTCGCGCAAGCGCGCCCCGATCTCGTCGCCTGCGATCTCCACCCCGATTACGCCTCCACCCGCCTGGCCGAGCGCCTCGCCTCGGAGTGGCGCGTCCCGCTGATCCGCGTGCAGCACCACCACGCCCACGTCGCCGCCTGCGCCGCGGAGCACCGTGTCCAGGGCCCCGTGCTCGGCATTGCCTGGGACGGCGCCGGCCTCGGCGAGGACGGCCTCATCTGGGGCGGCGAGGCGCTGGTCATCGACATTCGGGGCTCCGGGTCGCCTCCGGCGCCCTCCGCCCCGAGCGCCATCGACATTCGGGGCTCCGCCCCGAACCCCGACGGGGCCCGGTTCACCCGCATTGCCCATCTCCGCCCGTTCCCGCTCCCCGGCGGCGAGCGCGCCGCGCGCGAGCCCCGGCGCGCCGCCCTCGGAGTCCTGACGGAAATGCTCGGCCCCGCTGCCGCGGCCGACATCGCTCGCCCGTGGTTCCGCCCCGCCGAGCTCGGCCCGCTCACCACGCTGCTGTCGCGCCCCGGCGCGTGCGCCCGCACGACCAGCGCCGGCCGCCTGTTCGACGCCGTGGCCGCCGTCACCGGGCTCCGATCGCAGGCCGGCTTCGAGGCCCAGGCGGCCATGGCCGTCGAATTCGCCGCCGACCGGGCCGGCCCGGAGCCTCCTTATCCATTCCCGCTCGTGGACGGCCCGGCCGGCTCCCCCGCGATCGCCGACTGGGGCCCGACGCTCGGCGCCCTGCTCGACGATCGCCGCCGCGGCGTGGACTCCGACGTCATAGCCGCCCGCTTCCACGCCTCCCTTGCCGACCTCATCGAGCGCATAGCGATCCGCGCCTGGGGGTCCGGGGCGCAGGGCGCGCTGCGACCCGGAGCCCCGAATGTCAAACCCCGCGTCGCCCTGACCGGCGGCTGCTTCCAGAACCTCCGCCTGCTCGAGGGCGCCCGCGCCCGCCTCCTCGCCCGGGGCTTCGACGTATTGACGCCGCGCCTCGTCCCGCCCAATGATGGAGGTCTCTCCCTGGGTCAGGCCGCCGTGGCCCGCGCGCGCGCCGGGGAGCCCTCGTGATCCCATGTGCCTAGGAATCCCCGGCAAAGTCCTCTCGATCGTCGAGCGCGAGCTCACGATGGCCCGCGTCGCGTTCGGCGGCGTCGTGAAGGAGGTCTGCCTCGCCTACGTGCCCGAGGCCGCCGTCGGCGATTACGTCATCGTGCACGCCGGCTTCGCGATCTCCCGCGTCGACGAGCAGGAGGCCGCCCGCGTGTTCTCCTACCTGGAGGAGATCGGCGCGGCGTCGGAAGGACCCGCCGACGCCGAGGGACCGCCCCGGTGAAGCACCTCGACGAGTACCGCGATCCCGAGGCTGCCCGCCGCTACGCGGCCGCGATCCGCGCCGTGGTGACGCGCCCCTGGACCCTCATGGAGGTCTGCGGCGGCCAGACGCACGCGATCGTCCGCTTTGGCATCGATGAGCTCCTCCCCCCGGAGATCACGCTCGTGCACGGCCCCGGCTGCCCCGTCTGCGTCACGCCCGTCGAGATGCTGGACCGCGCGGTCGCCATCGCCTCCCGCCCCGGCGTCACGTTCTGCTCGTTCGGCGACATGCTCCGCGTCCCCGGATCCACCGAGGATCTCTTCTCGGTGAAATCGCGGGGCGGCGACGTCCGCGTCGTCTACTCCCCCCTCGACGCGCTCGCCCTGGCCGCCCGGAGTCCGGATCGCGAGGTCGTCTTCTTCGCCGTCGGATTCGAGACCACGGCCCCCGCGAACGCCGCCGCCGTGCACGAGGCCCGCCGCCGCGGCCTGTCGAACTTCTCCGTGCTCGTCTCCCACGTGCTCGTCCCGCCGGCCATGGAGGCGATCCTCTCGTCCCCCGATTGCCGCGTGAACGCCTTCCTCGCCGCCGGCCACGTCTGCACGATCATGGGCATCTCGGAGTATCCCCCGCTCGCCGCCCGGTATCGCGTGCCCATCGTGGTGACCGGGTTCGAGCCGCTGGACCTCTTGCAGGGCATCACGATGGCCGTCCGCCAGCTCGAGGAGGGCCGGTACGAGGTGGAGAACCAGTACGCGCGCAGCGTCTCCGCCGCCGGCAACGGCCCCGCGCAGCGGATGATGGAGGAGGTCTTCGAGGTGGCGCATCGGGCCTGGCGCGGCATCGGGGAGATCCCGGCGAGCGGCCTCCGGCTGCGGCCGGAGTATGCCGCATTCGACGCGGAGCGCCGCTTCGGCGTCGAGGCCGTCGGCGGGAGGGAGTCACCGGAGTGCAAGAGCGGGCTGGTCCTGCAAGGCCTGCTGAAGCCGATCGAATGCCCGGCGTTCGGCAAGGCGTGCACTCCGGAGACGCCGCTCGGGGCGACCATGGTCTCGGGGGAGGGGGCCTGCGCCGCGTATTATCGATATCGTCGTGCGGGGGACCTCGGCCGGGGCTGAGCGGCGCTCGCCCCCTGTGTCCCCGTCGAGACGCCCGCCGAGCTGCTCGGCGCCCCGCCCTCGAGCGCGGCATGCCGATGCCGAGATCGGGCCCGCGGGCTTCGTCCGCTCTCGGCGGAGAGGACCGTCTGTTCACGCGCATGACATCGTGGCAAAATAGATCGCCCAAGATGAACACCGCGAAGCTAGAGCGTGCATACCGCGCCTTCGTTCGTTGTCATCAGGTCGTCGCGGCGGCGACGGACGAAGCGCAGCTGCTGCGGGACGTGTGCGTCACTGCCGTTAACGAGCTCGGGTTCCGGCTCGCGTCGCTGGAGCTCAACCTCGGCGCGTCGGGCGCGCACGCACGCATCGCGCCGCTCGATCTGGAGCGCATCCTCATCAACCTCGTCGTGAACGCGTCGCACGCGAGCGTCTCCGACGCGGGCAAGGGCATCGCGCCCGACGTGTTGCCGCGGATCTTCGAGCCGTTCTTCACGACCAAGGGCGAGCTCGGGACCGGCCTCGGCCTCCCGTCGGTCGCGCACCTCGCGCGCGCCGTCGGCGGCGGGGTGTCGGTCGAGAGCAAGCCGGGGCAGGCACGCGGTTCTCGGTCTTCGTTCCGTCGGTCGAGATGGGCGCCTGACCACGCGGACACGTCCGCGCTCCGCGAGCCATGAAGCCGGTCGTCGGATCCATTCGTCGCCTCTCGCGGCTCCTCATCTCCAACGTCTTCCTGCTCGACGGCGGGCGCGGGGATCGCTGGCTCGTCGACACCGGGCACTGGTCGGAGCGGGTCACGCTGCTCCGGGAGCTCCGGCGCGCAGGGCTCCGTCCAGGCGATCTCACGGGCGTCCTGCTCACGCACCGCCACTCGGACCACGCCGGCAACGCCGCGTTCCTCCAGCGCCGGTACGGCGTGAAGATCCACGCGCACCGCGACGATGCGGCGGTGCTCGAGGGGAGGATAGCGCGTCCCATGATGGGCCGCGGAGGAGAGGTGACGCCGCTCGCGAGGCTCTTCATTCATATCGAGAACCTGCTGCCGGCAGCGGGGCTCCGCGTCGACCGCGCGCTCGAGGGCGGCGAGACGATCGCCGGGCTCGAGGTCCACCCCGTGCCGGGCCACACGGGAGGCTCGGTCTTTTACCGCCACGAGGCGACGTCGAGCCTGCTCTCGGGCGACATGTTGCTCGCCGCCTTCCCGCCGCTCACCATCGTTCAAGGCATGACGCTGACATATCCCGCGTATGCCCAGGATCTGAGGCAGGCCCACGAGTCTCTGCGGTCCTTCCACGAGAGCGGGCTTCATTACGAGAACCTGCTCGCGGGCCACGGTCGTCCCATCCTCGGAGGCGCGCGCGAGAGAGCCATGGCGCTCCTCGCCGGCGTCGGCTATCCCGTGCGCGATCCGGCGCAGTCGTGACGGAGTCTCGGTGGGGGGTCACGACAGCCATGTACGCTGCGACGACGCCCGCGACGAGCGCCTGCACTCTCAGAACAGCGAAGGGCCCGACGGCACGTAGCGGTCCATCTTGCCAGGCTCGTTCGTGCAAAGCAGGTGGGAGAACGAGAGCAACTGGAGCCCGGCTGCGAGGGCGATCGGGATCGCCGTGTGGTTCTTTCCGGGGACGGCGATGCGCACCTCCGCCGCTTGCCGTCGCGCCTCGTGGAGCGCGAGGGCGAGCACGTCCGGGCCGTCCGCCGGGTCGAGCCAGGCGGCGGGGCCGATGACGCCGCGGCTCGTGTGGTGGTAGCCGATGGGGCGTCCGCTGCGCAGGACGAGGCGGCAGGCGCCGGGGCCCGCGAGCCAGAAGGCATGATCGACCCCGCGGCGCGTGCCGCGGATCTCGACGTCGATATCGCCGGCGGCGGCGGGCGTGAGCGGCTGCTCCTCGCAGGCGCCGCCGGCCGCGGGCAGCGCAGACGGCGTGCCTGCGAACGTGAGGACCGGATATCCGGGCAGCATGCCGAGCTTCATGTAACTGGCCATCGCGGTGACGTCGACGGACGACCAGGTGAAGGCCAGCGTGGCGCCGCGCCGCTCCCCCTCGGCCCGGACGCGGCGGAGCAGCGGCCCGCCGATGCCCTTTCGCTGGAGGCCGGGGAGGGTCCAGAAGCCGGACAGGAACCACAGGTGATCGCGCACGATCGCGTGGGCGATCGCGACGATGCGGCCGTCGAGCTCGGCCACGTCGAAGATGCCAGTGCGGTGGATGTGCCGGTACACGGGCTCGATGGAGGCGGCCGTGAACGGGGGCTCCGCGAGCCCTTGGCGCCTCGCGAGATCGGTCACCGACGTGAGGAACAGGCGGGCGGCTTCCGCGATGTCGGCGTCCGTCGCCGCGCGGTGGGTGGGCTCGGTCATGGGGACGCGAGCGTACACCACGTGACGCAGTCTCGGCGAGGCGCGGAGCCTCTATGCTCTCGCGCGGGCCCCGGACGCGCATTCTCGCGCGCCATGTAGCCCTCTTCGATCAGCAGGCGGCGGATGGTGCAGTGGTCGTCGAAGAGCGCGTGGATGCGCTCGTTGACCTCGCGCTCCCGGTAGCGCCATCGAATCACAGGATGGGCCGCCCCTCTCCGCGCCAAGACGGATGGCGCGTCGAGCGGCCGGGCGGCTACCATCCGTCCATGATCTTCGGAGACTGGCTCGGCCGGCGCGCCCAGCTCTCGCCGCGGCGCCTGGCGCTCATCGACGCGCTGCGCGGCGAGGCGGCCATCAGCTACGGGTCGTTCAATCAGCAGGCGAACCGCGCCGCGCACCTGCTCCGGCGCGAGGGCGTCGCCCGCGGAGAGCGGGTCGCGGTGCTCGCGAAGAACTGCGTCGAGCAGCTCGACATCTGGTTCGCGTGCGGCAAGCTCGGGGCCGTCCTCGCGCCCCTCAACTGGCGGCTCACGCCCCACGAGCTCGCGGGCTTCGTCGCCCGCGCTCGCCCGGCGGTCCTCGTCTACGGCGCGGACTTCCTCCCCCAGGTCGAGGCCCTCCGCGATCGCGCCGAAGCCGCGAGCGTCCGCCGCTGGATCGCCCTCGATGAGAGCCACCGCGCCGCGCCCGGCGATCTGCCCTTCGCCGCCCGCGAGGCCTGCGCCGCCGACGCGCCGCCCGCGGTGGAGCTCGGCCCCGACGATCCCTGGGTCCTCTGCGCGACCGGCGGCTCCACCGGGCTGCCCAAGGCGGCGGTGCTCACCCACGGCAACATCACCTGGAACGCGGTCAATACGGTGACGAGCTGGGGCCTCGCCCCCGACGACCTGGCGATCCTCAACGCGCCGCTGTTCCACACCGGCGGCCTCAACGTCTTCACCGCGCCGCTCGTCCACCTCGGCGGCGCCTCGATCGTGTGTCGCGAGTTCGACGCCGGCCAGGTCTTCGATCTGCTCGAGCGCCACCCGGTCACGTGCTTCTTCGGCGTGCCCACCATGTTCCTCGCGATGCTGGAGCACCCGCGCTGGACCTCGGCGCGCCTCGATCGGTTGAAGCTCGTGATCAGCGGCGGCGCGCCCTGCCCATTGCCCGTGTTCGAGCGCTTCTGGGGGCGCGGCGTGGCCTCGTTCAAGACGGGCTACGGCCTGACCGAGGCGGGGCCCAACACGTTCTGGCTGCCGCCCGAGGAGGTGAGGCGGAAGCCGGGCGCCGTGGGCTACCCGCTGATGCACGTCGACGTCCGCATCGTGGACGAGGCGGGCCGCGATCGCGGCGCCGGGGAGGTGGGCGAGCTCCTCGTGCGCGGGCCGCACGTGTGCGCGGGCTACTGGGAGGATCCGGAGGCGACGGCGGCGGCGATCCGGGGCGGATGGCTGCACACGGGAGACCTGGCGGAGCGCGACGGGGAGGGGTGCGTCCGGATCGTGGGGCGGGCCAAGGACGTGATCATCTCGGGCGGCGAGAACATCTACCCGGCCGAGGTGGAGAGCGCGCTCTCGGCGCACCCCGCCGTGGCGGAGGCGGCGCTGATCGGGGTGCCGGATCCGCGCTGGGGCGAGGTCGGCCGGGCCGTGGTGGTGCCGCGCGGGGAGCTGGATCCGGAGGCGCTGCTGGCGTTCGCGCGGGAGCGGCTGGCGAGGTACAAGGTGCCGAGATCGGTGGTGCTGGTGGAGGCGCTGCCGAGGACGAGCGCCGGGAAGGTGGACAAGCGGCGCATCCGCGAGCTGCACGGCGCGGGCGCGTGAATCGCCGCGCAGCGCTGCATTCGCGCCGTGGATGAGGTCACGAGCTCGATCAGCGGCGCGCGCGCGGAGCCGGGACCCCGAGGCCTGGCCAGATGACGCGGCCGGCCTCGATCTCGCCGCCGAGCCAGCGATGGAACCCGCGCGCGAGCAGCCACTCGATGCGGTCGCCGCGCCAGAAGATCCGGCGCCGCTCGAGATCCCCGCCGCCCGTCGAGGCGGCGTCGGCCAGGGCGCGCTTGGTGCGCTCGAGATCGGCGCGGAAGACGTCCATGCCGCGCAGGCGCCGCTGCCAGGCGTCCACGCGCGGGAAGCGCGCCGCGTCGTACCCGACGCCGAGCGTACGTGTCGACGTCATGTGGGGAAAGAGCGCCATGTCAGCGATGGAGACCGCGCCGCACACGAAATCGCGGCCCTCGAGATCGCGCTCGAGCGCGGCGTAGACCTGATCGAGATCGCGCCGCGCTGCCTCGCGCATGCCCTCGGGCATGGCGTCGTCGCGCTCGGCCCAGACCCACACCGAGAGGCCGGTCAGGATCGCGTCGACGACCGCGTCCGCGCAGCGCTCCCACGCTCGCGCCCGCACCCATTCGGCGGTCTCCGCCGGATAGACCGGGCGCTCCGGGGCCACCCGCTCGAGATAGGCCACGATGTCCGAGGAGCCGACCACGACCAGGCCGTCGTGGTCGAGCGCAGGCACCTCGACGCGGCCGTTCACGCGCTCGAGCTCGTCGCGGTTCGACCTCCGCAGCCCATCGACGGTACGGTGCTCGATCCGCTTGTGCTCGAGGACGATGCGCACCTTGCGGGCGAAGGGGCTGAACGCGTTCTCGTAGAGCGTGATCATGGCGGACAGCTTACTCCACGCCCGGCCCCGGCGTCCCGGCGA
>CAYQYG010000090.1:0-23772 GCA_964421485.1 uncultured Polyangiaceae bacterium
GGAGGAGAGCAGAGGAGTCGAACCTCGCACGCGGTGGTGCCCTCCGCTTTCAAGGCGGTGCCGGGTCCGCACCCGGGATGCTCTCCGAGGCATCGCGGCGGAAGGAGGAGGTCCCGACCCTCACACCCTCTCGGGTGCGCGCTGTCTTCCAGGCAGGCCCGGCGCCCCGGCCGGTTCTCCTTCCATTGAGCTCGCCGCGGCGGAGACGTCCGGTGAACGGCGCCGCCGGGGCGGAGTGATTGGTGGGCTCGGCTGCCCGGGCGCGTACCCCCGAAGTGGCACGCTGGCGGGCAAGGCGGCCCGGTGTCCCCAGCGGGACTCGAACCCGCGTCACCGGATCGAGAATCCGGTTGCCTGGACCGCTAGCAATATGGGGACATCGGAGGGAGCTCGACGGCTCCCGGCTTCGCTAGATCTTCATTTCATCATCTCCTTGACGCCCAGGACGCCGCTCGCGTGGATGTTCTTGAGCCTCTTCTTCCTCTCGTGAACGCTCATCGGTGGACCCGAGAGGTATCGAACCTCCAGCCTGCCGCTCAAGAGGCGGCTGCTCTGCCATTGAGCTACAGGTCCGGCCGGGAGGCGCACCCCTCCCCTCCCCGCGCGCCCCTCCGCGCGCGGGCAAATCAATCCATTCACGCCCGTCAGGGCGCCTCGCCGACGCTCGCCCCCCCCACCGGCGATGTCAGAGAATCACTGACCCCGAAATGCCGAAGGCCGCCTGGGTTTGCCCCGGGCGGCCTTCGCCGACGTCACCGATGATGACGTCAGCTACGCCGCCGAGGCCCCCTCCTCCGACTTCCCGAGCTTCCAGGCACCGGAAAACCCGAGGGATCCGGCCGAGGAACCGCGCTCACACCCCGCCGCCCCTGCCACCGGCAGGTCGTAGGAGAGGTGCTTGCTGGATGAGTTGCGGTCCATTGCAGTTCCTGTCCCCGACAAGTACCCCCCTTCGACGGCCCGCGCAACAAAAAAGTTCCCGACCCATTCATTTTCTCGACCGCGGCATGACGATCTCCCACGAGCCGCCGGGGAAGCCAGGATGACCCGAGCTCCGGACGGGTCAGGAGGTGCGACCGAGCGCGTAGGCGATGCCGCTCTTGAGGGTGCCCAGGGTCGTGATGCCGGTCAGATCGGTGTCCAGGCGGACCAGGGTCTGCGCGACGTTCGGGCTGATGCCGGTGAGCACCACGCGGGCGCCGAGGAGGCGGGCGGCGCGCGCCGCGCCGAGGAGCGCATTGGCGACCTGCGTGTCGACGATGCGGACGCCGGTGATGTCCAGGATGGCGGTGTGGGCGTGCAGCCGCCCGATGCCCTCGAGGAGCGACTGGAGGATCTGCGCGGCGCGGGCGCTGTCGATCATGCCCACGAGGGGCATGGCGATGACGCCGTCCGCGATGGGCACGAGCGGCGTCGACAGCTCGTGCAGCGCCACCCGCTGGGCCGCGATCACCTGCTCCTGCAAGGCGGCGCGCTCCTCCTCGGCGCGCTTGCGCTCGGTGATGTCGCTGGAGATGCCGCATATTCCGGTGGCCGCGCCCATCGCATCACGGATGGGGAACTTGGTGGTCAGGAACATCCGCATCCCGTCGGGCGTGGGGACCTGCTCCTCGTATTGATGGGTGTCTGCCCCTGCCATGATCTTCTGATCGGCGGCGCGCAGCGCGGCCGCGACCACCTGCGGAAAGATCTCGAAATCGGTCTTCCCCAGGAGCCTCTCGGCGGGGAGCGCCAGGACGTCCTCGAAGGGGCGGTTGAGCAGGATGTACCGCCCCTCGAGATCTTTCACGAAGATGACGCTCGGCGAGTTCTCGACCACGGCGACGAGCAGACGGCGGCTCTCGACCTCGCCCAGCCATTGCGCCACGCCGCCCCCGGCCCCGGACGCAGGGCGGTGCGCAGGCTCCGCCGCGGCGCCGCACGCCGCCTCGAGCTCCGCGTTCCGCGCCCGGAGGGCCGCGTTCTCGGCCCGGAGCTCCGCGTTCTCGGCCCGGAGCGCCGCGTTCTCGGCCCGGAGCGCCGCGTTCTCGGCCCGGAGCGCCTCCATGCCGTCGCGTCCCGACCCATTCTCATCCGGCGAGCACTTCGCGCAGAGGACCTCGTATGTCATTCGGCCATCCTAGACGGATCAGCGTCGGGCGGGCATCGTCAAACCGTGGATCGCCGTCATTTCAGATGCTCATGCACTTTTGATCAGTCACTGTAATATGTCCTGGGCGAAACCAAGATCCTCTCCGCGGCACCCGGGATCGCGGGGTGCGCGAGGCTGTCGCATTCAGGCGGGATCGGCGGTGAGCTGCAGGACGGCGGCGGCGTGATCCTCGTATTCGCGGTGGCGCTTTGCGGCGGCCCGCTTTCGTGCGAACCTCGCGCGGCCCCCCGACCCCAGCCCCGAGAGGGATCCCTTGCGCCTCCTGCTCCAGCACCATAGCCGTTACACGTACCCCAGGCCCGCGACGCTCGGCCCGCACCTCGTGCGGCTCCGGCCGGCGAACCACGCGAAGGCGAAGATCGAGGCGTACAGCCTTCGCGTCGATCCGGAGCTGCCGCTCTACTGGCAGCAGGATCCTTATGGGAACCACGTCGCGCGGATCACGCCGCGGGCGGGGCAGAGGGCGGCGCACCTCGAGGTGGTGGTCGAGGTGGCGGTCGATATCCGGCCCGTCAACCCGTTCGATTTCTTCGTCGACCCGCGGTGCGAGAGGGCTCCGTTCTCGTACCCGGTCGAATTCACGCAGGACCTCCTGCCGTTCCTCGACGCGAGCGAGCCGTCCGTGCGCGGAGGCGAGCGGCTCCGGGTGTTCCTCGATTCGCTTCCGCGCGAGGGGGACACGGTGCCGCTCGTGGTGGAGATGAACCGGCGCGTGAACCAGGCGATCCGGTACGTGATCCGCGAGGAGGCGGGCATATGGACCCCGGAGCAGACGCTCGCAGAGGGGCGGGGGAGCTGCCGGGACTCGGCGGTGCTGCTCATCGCGGCGCTCCGGTCGCGGGGGCTGGCCGCGCGGTTCGTGAGCGGATATCTGGTGCAGCTCACGGACGAGGGGATGATCCCGGACGCGCCCCGGGGGGTGGGGCGGGACGTGGTGGATCTGCACGCCTGGGCGGAGGTGTACCTGCCCGGCGCCGGGTGGATCGGGCTCGACGCGACGAGCGGGTTGCTGTGCGGCGAGGGGCATATCCCGCTGGCGTGCACGGCCTGCCCGGCGCTCGCGGCGCCCGTGGACGGGACGAGCGACGTGGCGGCGAGCGAGGTGTCGTTCTCGATGACGGTGGGCAGGCTGGGGCACGAGCCGCGGCCGACACGGCCCTACGAGGAGGAGGTCTGGGAGGAGCTGCTCGAGGCCGGGGCGCGGGCAGACATGCGGCTCACCGGGGAGGGGCTCTCGCTGACCATGGGCGGGGAGCCGACCTTCAACGCCCGGGACCACGCGGACGGGCCGGAGTGGAAGGACGCGGCGCTCGGCGGGACGAAATGGGCCTGCGGGCTGCGGCTCTCGCGGGAGCTCCGGGAGCGGCTCCTGCCAGGCGGGGCGATCATCCGGCGGAGCGGGAAGCATTACCCGGGAGAGAGCCTGCCGCGATGGGCGCTCGAGATCGTGGGGCGAACGGACGGCGCGCCAGTCTGGCGCGATCTCCACGAGGCGGTAGCGGGAGCGGAATCGGTTGCGGGCACGGGAGCGGATTCGGGTTCGGGCACGGGAGCGGAATCGGTTGCGGGCGCGGGAGCGGGAACGGGCTCGGGCACGGGAGCGGAATCGGGCGCAGGCGCCGGGGACGCGCGGAGGGTGGCCTGCGCGATCGCGCGGAGGCTGGGGCTCGACGCGTATGTCGAACCCGCATTCGAGGATCCCTGGCGATTTCTGCAGGAGGAGGCGAGCCTGCCGATCGACGTGGACCCGCTGCGCGCGGACCTCTCGGATCCGGAGGACCGGCGGAGGCTTTCGCGGGTGCTCGAGCGGGGGCTGGGGAGGGAGGCCGGGTTCGTCCTTCCGCTCGCGCGGGACGGGGGGGCCTGGGTCAGCGAGCGGTGGCGATTCCGGCGGGGGCACCTCTTCCTCGTGCCAGGGGACAGCCCGATCGGGCTGCGGCTGCCATTGCGGTCGCTGCCCGCCGCGGAGGCGCCGCCGCCCGCGGAGGAAGAGGTGATCCCGCCGGATCCCCGGCGCGCGGACCCGCAGGCGGCGCGGGAGCAGCTCCGGGAGGACGTGGAGGTCGCGAAGGGCGGCGCGCGCGAGCGGGGGGCGCCGCACGGGCAGCCGGCGCAGGCGCCGCGGCCGAAGCCGCCTCTTTCGGGGCGCGCAGGCGGGCCCGTCCGGACAGCGCTCTGCGTGGAGGCGCGCGAGGGCGGAGTGTTCGTCTTCCTGCCGCCGCTCGCGGCGGCGGAGGACTTCTTCGACCTGCTGGAGGCGATCGACTCGGTCCGGCACGAGACCGGCGCCGACGTGCTGCTCGAGGGGTACGCGCCGGGCTCGGGGGGAATGGTGCGGAAGATCGTCGTGGCGCCGGATCCGGGGGTGCTCGAGGTCAACGTGCCGCCCACCGCGAGGGTGCGCGATTACGCGGCGCTCATGGAGACGGTCTTCGACGCGGCGCTGCGCGCGGGGCTTCATTGCGAGAAATACCTGCTCGACGGGCGGCAGGCGGGCAGCGGGGGCGGGCACCACCTCACGCTGGGGGGGCCGGCGCCGCTCCGGAGCCCGTTCATCAGGAGGCCGGACCTGCTCGCGAGCCTCTTGACCTTCGCGCAGCACCACCCGTCGCTGTCGTACATGTTCACGGGGCTCTTCGTGGGGCCGACCTCGCAGGCGCCGCGGGTGGACGAGGCGCGGCTCGACTCGCTCTACGAGCTGGAGATCGCGCTGGAGAGGGCGTTCGAACGGAAGGGGGACGAGCCGCCCTGGCTCTCCGATCTGCTGTTCAGGCACCTGCTCGTGGACGTCTCGGGGAACACGCACCGGACCGAGATCTGCATCGACAAGCTGTTCGATCCGCAGACGGCGCAGGGGCGGCAGGGGATCGTCGAGCTCAGGGCGTTCGAGATGCCGCCGCACGTGAGGATGGCGGTCGCGCAGATGGTGCTGGTGCGGGCGCTCGTGGCGGCGTTCGCGGAGGCGCCGTACAGGGGGAAGCTCGTGCGATGGGGGCAGTCGCTGCACGATCGATTCCTCCTGCCTCATTATCTGTGGCGCGATTTCGAGGACGTGCTGGCGTTCCTCTCGGGGCGGGGGCTGGGGCTGCCGGCGGCGGCGTACCGGCCGTTCATCGAGCTCCGGTGCCCCGTGGTGGGGACCATGCAGGCGGGGGACGTCACCGTCGAGGTGCGCAATGCGATCGAGCCCTGGCACGTGCTCGGGGAGGAGCTCACGGCGGCGGGGACGTCGCGGTTCGTGGACTCCTCGATGGAGCGGATCGAGGTGCGGGCGAAGGGGCTCGTGGCGGAGCGGTTCTCGGTGCTGGTGAACGGGCACGCGCTGCCGCTCAGGCCCACGGGGACGGCCGGGGAGGCGGTGGGCGGGGTGCGGTTCAGGGCGTGGGCGCCGCCGCATAGCCTGCAGCCGCACCTCGGGATCCATCACCCGATCCGGATCGACGTGGTCGATACGTGGGCGCGGCGATCGATCGGGGGGTGCGCGTATCACGTGTGGCACCCGGAGGGGCGCGCGTTCGATGCGGCGCCGCTCACGCGGTTCGAGGCGGCGGCGCGGCTCGCGCAGCGGTTCACGATCGAGGGGCCCTCGCCCTGGCCGGTGCGGGCGGTCCAGGCGGAGGCGCACGCGGACGCGCCCTGCACGCTGGACCTCCGGCGCTTCCCGATTGACCGGCCGCCGCCGGCGCCCGAGGCGGTGGGGGATGACGAGGAGGGGGCGCGGGGGTAGCGACGCGGGGGCGGGTCCTGGGGTAGGGTCCAGGGGGGTCGCGCCGAGGCGGCCTCACTGGAGCCGTCGCAGGTCATGCCGAACCTCCTCGCGATGTCGTTCGAGGGCGAGCTCGCCCCGTCGTTTGACCTCACCTGCCTCAGGCCCGGAGGGCGGCTGCCCGATGGGTGGGGGATCGGGTACTACCCGGGCGGCGAGCCGAGCGCCTCGGTGCTCAAGGAGCCGGCGCCGCCGCTCGGCAGCATCCGGAGCGAGCTGGTCAAGGCCTGGGAGCACCTCGAGTCGTCGCTGTTCCTGCTGCACATCCGGAACGCGACCTGGGGGAGCATCAACGACGCGAACACGCAGCCGTTCTGCAGGACGTGGGGCGGGCGGGACTGGCTCTTCGGGCACAGCGGGAGCCTGATGCAGAGGCTCGAGGTGAGCGAGAAATCGCAGTTCGAGCCGGTGGGGTCGACGGACACGGAGATCATCTTCTGCGAGCTGCTCCGCTGGCTCGCGGAGCAGGGGGCGCGGAGCCTGGGAGACGTGGATCCGGCGGTCCTCCGCGACTGGTTCGGCAAGATCAACGCGTACGGGGCGCTGACGAGCGTGCTGACCGACGGGCGGGACCTCGTGGTGTACGCGGACCGCGGGGGGGAGGGGGACGCGTACTTCTGCAATGTCCTGCCCCCGTACGAGCGGCTGTCGTTCAGCGACCCGGACCTCGTGGTGGACCTGTCGCGGCGCGGGGTGAAGAGCAGGAAGGGGATCGTGGTGTCGTCGGCGCCGCTCGACGCCGCGGAGGGCGTCAGGGCGTCCTGGGAGCGGGTGCCGCCGGGGCACCTCCTGGTGATCCGGCAGGGGGCGCTCAGGGCGCTCTCCGTGCCTCCGGACGAGGAGCGCAAGGAGGAGCGCGGGGCGCCGGCGATCCCGTCGCACCCGATGGTGCTGCGGCCGAAGAAGGAGCCGGCGCGGCGCTTCAGCGTGCGGCACAGGACGGTGTACAAGTACGCGAAGGCGGTCGAGCGGAGCAGCCATATCCTGCGGCTCTCGCCGGTGCACGACCGGCTGCAGGCGCTGCTCCAGCACGAGCTCGACGTGTCCGTGGACGGGCAGCAGCGCGACTACGAGGACGTGTTCGGCAACCGCGTGCGGAGGCTCCAGCTCGACACGCCGTTCACCGAGCTGGCGATCGAGGCGCGGTCGCGCGTGGAGCTGCTCGACACGGATCCGCTGAGCTTCCGGCCGCTGCACGCGCGGTCGATGATCCCGCTCGTGTGGATGCCGTGGCAGCGGCAGGTGCTCGATCCGTTCCTCCTGCCCCAGGAGCTGCCCGAGAGCGAGCTCGGGGAGCTGACGGAGTACGCGATGACGTTCGTGGAGCGGAACGACTACGATCTGCTGGACACGCTGCTCGATCTGAACGCGTCGATCTTCGAGGAGTACGAGTACAAGCAGGGGGCGACGACGGTGTTCACGACGCCGTTCGACGTCTACGCGAACCGGCGCGGGGTGTGCCAGGATTTCACGAACCTGTTCATCTGCCTGGCGCGGCTGCTCGGCGTGCCGGCGCGGTACGTGTGCGGGTACATCTACACGGGGCCGAAGGCGGCGAACCAGGCGCAGGGGGAGGCCTCGCACGCGTGGGTGCAGGTCTACCTGCCCGAGGTCGGCTGGAAGGGGTTCGATCCGACGAACGGGATCCTGACGCAGACGCAGCACATCCGCGTGGCCGTGGGGCGAAGCTACGTGGACGCGACCCCGACCTCCGGGACCATCTACGTGGGCGGCGGGGCGGAGACGCTCTCGGTCGACGTGCGCGTGGAGGCGATCGAGGGGTAGCCCCCGGCCGCGGCGCACGGCTCGGCGCGAGGTTCTCATTGCAATGGTCGTGTCCCGTCGTAATGGGCGGGGGGGCCGTCGGGCGCAGGGCCGGGGCCGGGTGCAAGAACTGCACGAGCGACGCGCGACGTGCGCGGCGACCGGGCGGAGAATGGTAATTAACGCGCAATCGCGCGGGGGCACGTGCCTTGCTCGCGCGCAATGTGCGCCGGGCTCGCGCGAGGGGTCGCGCGCGCGATTGGCATGAAGGAGGCCCGCATGGCCGAGCTGGTCCCGATCAACGTGTTCAAGTTCCTGCCGTTCGAGCCCCTGGCCGTGGAGATGTGCCCGCAAGGCGACGCGCCGGGGGTGTTCCTCGTGGTCGCGAAGGGCCCGCCGCTGACGTGGGCCTACGTCGGGATCGCGGACGATTCGCTGCGGGAGAGGCTCCGGGCGCTCCTCACCGATCCCGGGCCGCTGCGGGAGGTGATCGAGAAGGGCGCGACGTTCGCGGTGGGCGTGGTGCGCAACCCGGCGGCGCGGGAGGCGGCGGCGGCCTTCCTCGCGGCGGAGCTGGAGCCCGCGGTGGGCCGGAGCGCGCGGCCGGAGCAGGGCGACTTCGAGTGCGTGCTGCGGTTCTACGGGCCCGCGGAGGACAGGCCCGCCTGCGCGCCCGGCCGGGGCTTGGGGCGCAGGGCGCGCGACGTGGAGAGCGACCCGGAGCCCCAAGTCTCGACCGAGGCATCGGGCAAGGAGCACGCGGCCTGACGGGGATGGCCTACGATGACTTCGGGTTCGGGGCGCAAGGCGCAGTGAAGCGATCCGGAGCCCCGATCTTGAACCCGGACGACGGCAACGCGTGCACCACCGACGCGTGCGACCCCGCGACCGGCGTCACGCACACGCCGGTCAACACCAGCGACAACGACGTCTGCACGATCGACTCGTGCAACCCCGTGACGGGCGTCTCGCACACGCCGGTCAACATCGACGACAACAACATCTGCACGACGGACGCGTGCGATCCGGTGCTCGGGATCAGCCACCTGCCGATCAGCGTCGACGACGGCAACGCGTGCACGGCCGACGCGTGCTCCCCGGCGACGGGCATCACGCACACGCTGATCGTGTGCAACGACAACAACGCCTGCACGCTCGACACCTGCAACCCGCAGGTCGGCTGCATCGCGACGCCGGTCGTCCACTTCAGCGAGACGTTCGCGAACAACAACGCCGGCTGGACGCTCGGGACCGAGTGGCAGATCGGCCCGGCGCTGGCCTCGTCCGGCCAGACCTTCGGCAACCCGGATCCCGCCCTCGATCACACGGCGACGATCGACAACGGCGTCGCCGGCGTCGTGCTCGGCGGGAACGCCTCGACCACGCTCCACCCGGCGTATTACCTGACGAGCCCGGTGGTCAACCTGAGCGCGGTGCAGGGGCCGGTCTTCCTCGACTTCTGGCGCTGGCTCAACAGCGACTACATGCCGTACATGAACAGCACGATCGAGGTCTGGAACGGCTCCGCGTGGGTCTCGATCTGGCAGGTCAGCGCGAGCGGCAACCAGGACGCGGCCTGGACCCATGTCTCGTACGACGTGACCGCGCACAAGAGCGCCTCGTTCCAGGTGCGCTTCGGCGTGAGCGTGGAGGCCGTCAGCGCGTTCATCGTGTCGTCCTGGAACATCGACGACGTGCGGCTGGTCCCGGCCGCGAACTGCCCCTGAGGCCGCGCCCCGCGCGGGGGGGAGCGCCCCTCCCCCCGCGCTGAGGTATGCTTGGCCGCAATGGCTGCGCGGCCCCTCTACGTCGGCATCGATCTCGGCACCACCAACTCCACCGCCGCCGTGTTCGACGGCGACAAGGTGACCCTCGTGCGCAACGCGCAGGGGGCGACGCTCACGCCGAGCGTCGTGCGGATAGACGGCCGCGGCGCGGTCACGGTCGGCGCGCGGGCGCGGCGGTTCCTGGAGAGCGATCCGCAGAACACCCGCGGCGAGTTCAAGCGGCTGATGGGGACGGCCCAGCGCATCGATTTCGCGGCCGCGAAGCTCTCGAAGCGGCCGGAGGAGCTCGCCGCGGAGGTGCTGAAATCGATGCGGGCCGACGTGGCCGAGCACCTCGGCGTGCTGCCGACCCGGGCGGTGATCTCGGTGCCGGCGCTCTTCGAGGTCCCGCAGAGCGCGGCCACGTCCGAGGCCGCGCGCCTCGCGGGGTTCGATCGGATCGAGCTGATCCAGGAGCCGGTGGCCTCGGCGCTCGCGGCCGGCTGGACGGCGGAAGAATCGACGGGGAGCTGGCTGGTCTATGACCTCGGCGGCGGCACGTTCGACGCGTCGCTGCTCGAGACGCGCGACGGCCTCCTGCGCGTGGTCGGCCACGACGGCGACAACTTCCTCGGCGGCCGCGATTTCGACTGGGCGATCGTCGACTGGGCCCTCGGCGAGCTCGAGCGCGCGAGCGGCGCGAGGGTGAGCCGCTCCGACGCGCAGCACGCGGCCGCGATCCGGAAGCTGAAGCTCGCGGTCGAGGACGCGAAGATCGAGCTGACCCGGGCGCGCGAGGCCGCGATCGCGCTGCCCGGTCTCTTCGAGGTGGACGGCGCGCCGGTCGACGTGGATCTGGTGCTCGACCGCGACACGCTCGAGGCGCTCTGCGCGCCGATCGTGGACCGATCGATCGAGGTCTGCCGCCGGCTGCTCAGGGCGCACGGGCTCGATCCCGCGCAGCTCGCGCGGGTCGTGCTCGTCGGCGGGCCGACCGTGATGCCGCTCCTCAGGTCGCGCGTGCGCGACGCGCTCGGCGCGCCCTTCGGCGAGGGGCTCGATCCGATGACGCTCGTCGCGCAGGGCGCGGCGATCTACGCGGCGACGGCCGGCCTCGACGCGAAGCCCGAGGCGCAGGTCGAGGAGGGCGGGCGCAGGCTCTGGCTCCAGTATCCCGCGATGACGTCGGATCTGACCCCGCACGTGGTCGGCCGCCTGGTCGAGGGGGGCTCGGGCCCCGCGCCGCAGAAGATCCGGCTCGTCCGGAGCGACGGCCTCTGGCAGAGCGCCGAGGCTCCGATCGACGCCGAGGGCGCGTTCGTGGTGTCCGTCGAGCTCCTGCCGCGGCGCCCGAGCGTGTTCCGCGTCGAGGGCATCGGCCAGGGCGGCGCGCCGGCGCGGGTGCAGCCCTCGACGATCACCATCGTGCAGGGCCTGACGATCAGCGATCCGCCGCTCTCGCGCACGATCGGCGTGGCGCTCGCGGACGACACGGTGCGCGTCTACTTCGAACGGGGCGCGCCGCTGCCCGCGAAGCGGACCTTCGTGCACCACACGGTCGAGAGCGTCTCCCGCGGGTCGAGCGACTGCGCGCTCAAGATCCCGATCGTGCAGGGCGAGCTGGAGCTCGCGCACCTCTGCCGCGTGGTCGGGGCGCTGGAGATCAAGGGCGAGGGGCTCAGCGCGAGCCTGCCCGCCGGCTCCGCGATCGAGCTGACGCTCGAGCTCGACCGCGGCGGGCACCTGTCCGCGCGGGCGCTGATCCCCTCGCAGGGGCAGGTCTTCGAACAGGTGGCGCACCTGCTCGTGCCGGACGCGGCCCCCGAGGTGCTCGAGGCCTCGCTCGCCGCGATGCGCGAGCGGCTCAAGGCGCTGCGCGGGGCCGCGCTGAGGCGCGACGATCCGCACGCGCTCGGCAAGGTGACCTTCGTCGAGTGCGCGCTCGCCGAGGTCGATCGCGACGTGGCCGCGGCCCGGGGCGGCGACGCGGACGCGGGCCAGAAGGCCCGGCGCGAGCTGCTCGAGCTCGACGTGATGCTCGAGCAGGCCGAGGGCGACCGGCGCTGGCCCGAGCTCGAGGCCGAGGCGCAGCGGGCGCTGGCGAGCGCGACGAGCTGGGTGTCGCAGCTCGGCTCGAAGACCGAGCAGCAGCTGCTCGCCGAGGCGGCCGAGGGCGTGGCCAGGGCCCGCGCCGAGCGCGACGCCCTGGAGCTGCAGCGGCAGCTCCGCCTGGTCCGCAGCCTGGGCAGCGCCTCGTTCCACCGCCACCCCAGGGCCTGGGAGTGGATGTTCGAGGACGCGGCCTCGGAGGCCGATCAGGCCTCGGATCTGGTGAAGGCGCAGGGCCTCGTGCGCGACGGCAGGAAGGCCCTGGAGAGGGGCGACACCGCGTCGCTGCGCTCGATCACCGAGTCGCTCTGGCGCCTGCTCCCGGTCGACGTCCAGAAGCGCCGCCTGGGCCACGACTCGGGGGTGCGCTGATGAGCGGCCGGCGGGGCGGTGAGGCCGAGGGCGCGCTCGGCCGGATCCGCGACAATCCATTCTATGTGCTCGGCCTGCGCCCGAGCGCCGGTCGAATGGAGATCGAGCGCGAGGGCCAGAAGCTGCTCGGGATGCTGGAGCTCAGGATCGCGAGCGCCGCGACCTATCCGACGCCCGTGGGCCCCGGCGCGCGCACGCCGGAGAAGGTCCGCGAGGCCATGGCACTGCTGCGCGATCCGGAGCGCCGCCTCGCGCACGAGGTCTGGGCCCGGCTCGATCCGGCGCACGAGCCCGCCCCCGCCATGGATGACGAGCTCGAGGAGCTCGCCGCGGCCGCGGCCCGGGGGCCGCGCGAGGACCCGCTCGCGCCGTGGCCCGAGGCGATGATTGCATTGGGCTGGCTCGGCGGCCGCGCCGGGAGGTCGCCGTGAGCAGCGCGGCCGTCCTGGCGCTCCTCGTGCTCGTGCGCCTGCTCCTCGCCGGGGCCGAGCGGCGCAATTCGCCGGGTCGGCTCTACTACGCCGGGAGGCGGCCGGCGAATCGCCGGAGGAGCTGGGCGCCGATCGTCTGGGTATTCGGCATTCCGGCAGGGATCGGCGTCGTCTCGGCGGTGATGAGCGGCGCCGTGTGGCTGGCCCCGGCGCTCGTGCCGCTCCTCCTGGCGGTCGGCCCGTGGCCGATGACGCGCGCGGTCCTCATTCCATTGGGGCTGCCGCGCGCCGCATATTACGTGGCGCAGCTCTCCGACGTGACGTGGCGCCTCGATCGCCCCGGCGGCGCGGCGCTCGCGGCCGCCTGGGCGCTCTGCCGCGGCGGGCGGCGCGACGACGGCGTCGCGGCCTGGATCGAGCAGCAGCTCCAGCGCGGCGGCGGGGCGGACCTGACCGGCGAGGGCGCTCCGCAGGCGGCGCTGCGCGGCGCGGGCATCTGCGCCGCCGCGATGCTCGCGGCTCACCGCGGCGATCTCGCGGGCGCGCGGGCGCTCTTCGAGAGCGTCGCGATGATGGACCCCGGCGCGTGCCCGCCCGAGGCGCGCTGCATCGCCAGCGGCTGGCTCGCCGCCGAGGCCGCGTCGCGCGGCGAATGGAAGGCCGTCGCCGAGCGCGGCGCCTCGGGGATCGGCGCCGGCCGCGACGCCTGGCTGCTCTCCGGCATCGCGATGCGCCTGCTCGGCGAGCCCCTCGCTCCCTCGGACGCCGAGCTGTGGCTCCGCTGGGCGATCGCCCCTCGCCGCCGCGCGACGCTCCCGCTCGTGCGCCGCGCGCTCGCCGCCCGCCCCGGCGCCGCGCGCCCCGCCCCGACCGAGCCCGAGGTGCGCGCCGCCCGCGTCCCCGAGGGCGATCTCGTGGGCCGCGCCGTCCTCCTGCACGCGCAGGCGTTGCTCCGCCGCGGCGCGCTCACCGGCGACGACCTCCGCCGCCTCGGCGGCGCCTGGGACGCCGTATTCGAGGACGAGCGGGCCCAGGCCGATCTCCGCGAGCGCGCCCTGTCGATCGGCGCCTCCGCCCCGCACGCCGCGCTCGCCCCCGTGCGCCGCGCCGTCGAGTCGGACCTCGCCGCGATCGCCCTCGAGGCGCGGATCCCCCGCGGCGAGTGGGAGGATCTCGGCGAGACGATCGGCCGCGCGACGCGCCTCTTGCGCGACGACCTCCTGTCCGATATCGAGCTCGCGTGCGACGCCCTGCGCCGCCGCGTGGACGACCGCCGCGAGCTGCCCGCCGCGGACGAATGGCGGGAGTTCCTGTCCCTGCGCGACCGCTACGAGCGCGCCTCCGAGATCGTCGGAATGGATCTCCGCCGCCTGGCCTTCCCCAAGGTGCACTCGGACGTCTGCCACCTCGCGGTGTGGATCTTCAACACCCGCAAGGAGCGCCCCCTCGGCAATGCGATGTTCCGCTGGCTCCTCTCCGAGGCCGAAGCGCTCGACGACGCCCGCGCGATCGAGCTCCAGCGCAAGAACGTCGATTGCGGGATCTGATCGGCCCGGGGGCCTCCGGAGGATCTCGCGCCGCGGGGGCGGCATGGTGTAGGCTCGTCATGGCCGGGGCCGGTCGACACTCCGGGGCGATGGATGAGGTGAGCGATGGCGGTCGGGCGGGCAGCTCTGGCGCTGGCGGCGATCCTGGCGGCGAACGGCTGCTTCGCGCTGGGGTGGGACGATTACCAGGAGGGGGCGGGCGGCAGCGGCGGCGAGCCGATGACGACCACGACGACCACGACGACCACGACGACCACGACGACCACGACGATCACGACCACCGGGACGGGGGGCGGCTGCCCGGCCGGCGAGCCGTGCGATACGGGGCTGCCAGGCCCCTGCGCCGCCGGCACCGTCGCGTGCCAGGGCGACGTGGTCTCGTGCGAGCCGGCCGTGCCGCCGGGATCGCAGCCGGAGGTCTGCAACGCCGTCGACGACGACTGCGACGGCGCCATTGACGAGGACGAGGCCGGCGCGGCGACCTGCCCTTGCCCCGTCGCGACCCTCGGCGCGCGCTCGTACCTGTTCTGCGCGCAGCCGCAGCTCACCTGGGCGCAGGCGAGCTCGGACTGCGCCGGGATGGGTTACCACCTCGTGACGATCGAGGACAACGACGAGAATCAGTGGATCTACTTCACCGGCGTGGCCGGCACCGGCAAGGCATGGCACATCGGCGTCACCGACCTGGCGGCCGAGGGCACCTGGCTATGGGAGGACGGCATCCCGGCCGACTTCCAGAACTGGGAGGCCGGCAACCCGAACGGCGGGGTGAGCGAGAACTGCGGCGAGATGCAAGCCGGTCATAACGGGTTCTGGAACGACGGGGTCTGCGGGAATTATCAGGCGTACATCTGCGAGTCCCCCTGAGCGGCGAGCGCCGCGCCGGACCCGGGGCGCTCACGACAGGGCGCTCGGCCAGCGCCGCTCGCGGGCGATTGCCTCGGCGGCGGCGGAGAGGCCGGCGGCGTCCATCCGCGCGAGCGCGGTCAGGCGAGGGTCGGTGAGGTCGATATGGAGCGCCTGGCAGAGGAGCCGCACGCCCTCGCGGCGGCCCTCGACGAGGCGGTGCGGCGGTCCTCCCGCCGCCTTCACGTCGCGCGCCGATTGCTCGTCGGGGCGCGCGTGCGCCCGGACGGCATGGTCGAGGCCGCAGTGCGCGTCGCCGTGCGCGGACGGACTGGACGGGCGGGGCGCGTTCAGCGCGCGCGGTCGGGATCCGCGGCGGGGGAGGCGCCGGGGCGGCGGAGCGTGACGAGCTGATCGTCGTGGCGGGGCTCGGGCTGGATCGTGCAATGGTCGAGGCCGTGGCGCTCGCGCAGGCGGCGGCCCACGGCCGCGACGACGTCCGTGCCGTGGTGGCCAGGGCCGATGACGACGTGCACGGTGAGCACGTCGAAGCCGTCGGAGATCGACCAGACGTGCAGGTCGTGGAGATCGACCACGCCGGGCACGTCGCGGATCGTGTCCTCCACGTGCGCGATGTCGATCTCGACGGGGCTGCCCTCCATGAGCACGCGCGAGGTGTCGCGCACGAGGCGCCAGCCGCCCCAGAGGATCAGGGCGCCGATCACGGCGCTGATCACCGGGTCGGCGCGGGTCCAGCCGAGCGTGAGGATCAGCGCGCCGGCGAGGATCGCGCCGACGGAGCCGGCCGCGTCGGAGAGCACGTGCGCGAGCGCGGCGCGGGTGTTGACGTTGTGGCCGCGCGCGCCCGCCGAGAGCATCACCGCCGAGCCGAGGTTGACCGCGAGGCCGAGCGCCGCGGTGATCGTCATGGCCTCGGCGCGGATCGGCGGGGGGGCGCGCCAGCGCGAGGCGGCCTCGATGAAGATCCAGATCGCGGTCAGGCCGAGCGCGATGCCGTTCGCGAACGCGGCGAGGACCTCCGCGCGGCGGTGGCCGTAGGTGCGCGCGCGCGTGCGCATCTGCGCGGCGATGCGCTGGGCGATGATCGCGAGCAGCAGCGCGGCGGCGTCGGCGAGCATGTGGCCGGCGTCCGCGACGAGCGCGAGGCTCCCCGACCACCAGCCCACGGCGGCCTCGACCAGCATGAAGGCGGCGGTGATCGCGAAGGCCGCGACGAGGCGGCGCAGCGGCGTCGCCCGGAGGTCGTGATCGTGATCGTGGGCGTGGCCGCCGCCGTGGGCGTGATCGTGAGCGGCGTGGCCGTGGGCGCGAGGGCGATCTCCAGCGTGATCGTGCGCGTGATCGTGGCCGCCGGCGTGGTCCCCCATGGCGCACAGGCGGGCTCAGACCCGCTCGATGATGACCGCGACGCCCATGCCGCCGCCGATGCAGAGCGTGATCAGCGCGGTCGCCTTGCCGGTCCGCTCGAGCTCGTCGAGCGCAGTGCCGATCAGGCAGGCGCCCGTCGCGCCGAGCGGGTGACCGAGCGCGATCGCGCCGCCGTTGACGTTGATGCGCTCGGGGTCGATCCCGAGCTTCCGGGCCGTCTGCATCGGGACCGCGGCGAAGGCCTCGTTGATCTCCCAGAGGTCGACGTCGCGCACCTCCATTCCGGCCTTCCTGAGCGCGCGCTCCGACGCGGGCGCGGGCGCGGTCAGCATGATGACGGGCTCGGCGCCGGCCGTGGCGGTCGCGCGGACGCGGGCGCGCGGCTTGAGGCCGTTCGCCCTGGCGTAATCGGCCGAGGCGAGCAGCACGAGCGCCGCGCCGTCGACGATGCCGCTCGAGTTGCCGGCCGTGTGCACGTGGCGGATCTCGGCGACCTCCGGATAGCGCTTCAGCGCCATCTGATCGATGGTCTCGCCGCCGGGGCCGTAGCCCGCGGCGCCCATGGCCGCGAACGACGGATCGAGCTTCGCGAGCGCCTCCATCGTGGTGCCGGCGCGCGGGTGCTCGTCGCGATCGAGCAGCGGCTTGCCCTCCGGATCGACCACGGTGAACAGGCCCTTCGCGAAGCGGCCCTCGCGGATGGCGACCTCTGCCTTGCGCTGGCTCAGGGCGGCGAAGCGGTCGACGTCCTCGCGGGTGAAGCCCTCCATCGTCGCGATGAGGTCCGCGGAGATGCCCTGCGGCACCATCGCGACCTTCCGGCGAAGCGCGAGGTTGTTGCCGTCGAGGCCGCCGCCGTCCGAGCCCATGGGCACGCGCGACATGCTCTCGACGCCGCCTCCGATGACGAGCTCCTGCTGGCCCGACATGACGCCCATCGCGGCGAAGCTCACGGCCTGCGCGCCGGAGCCGCAGAAGCGGTTCACCGTCGAGCCGGTGACGGTCTCCGGCCAGCCGGCCGCGAGGATCGCGGGCCGCGCGACGCACGCGCCCTGCTCGCCGGCCTGGGAGACGCAGCCGATGACGACGTCCTCCACGTCCTCGCGGCGGATCCCGGTGCGCCGGGCGATCTGGTTCAGCGTCTGCGCGAGCAGCTCCTGCGGGTGCACGCCCGAGAGCGCGCCCTTGCCCGCCCTGCCGCGCCCGCGAGGGGTCCGGACCGCATCGAGGATGAATACGTCACGCATGGTGAGAGCCTCCGGCCTTTGGCCCTCCCTAGCACACGGGGCGCGCCACCGGCAGGCCCTCGAGGTCGTGCGTGGCCTCCGCGCCTCTCGCGACCTGGGAGGCCCGTTTCGGACTATGCTCGGCGGCGCCATGGCGGATCGCTCGCAGCGGATGGTGTGGGTCGACCTGGAGATGACCGGCCTCGACGAGCAGACGTGCTCCATCGTCGAGATCGCCACCATCATCACCGACTCCAGCCTCGAGGTCGTCGCGGAGGGGCCCTGCCTCGTCATCCACCAGCCCGAGGAGGCGCTCGCGACGATGAGCGATTTCGTGCGCGACCTGCACGCCCGCTCCGGGCTGCTCGAGCGCATCCACGCCTCCACGGTGTCCCTGGCCGAGGCGAGCGCCGAGACCGCGGCGTTCATCGCGCAGCACTGCGACAAGGGCGTGGCGCCGCTCTGCGGCAACTCCGTGTGGAAGGACCGCGCGTTCCTCCAGCGGCAGATGCCCGAGGTGCTCGCGCTGCTCCATTACCGGATCATCGACGTCTCGACGATCAAGGAGCTCGTCAGGCGCTGGTGCCCGCCCCGGCAGGCGCCCAAGAAGCGCGAGGTCCACCGCGCGCTCGACGACATCCGCGAGTCGATCGAGGAGCTCCGGTGGTACCGCGATCAGCTCTTCCTCCCCGCCGCGATGAGGTCCCCCACGTGAGCCGCACCCTCGACGTCGCCACATCTCTGTTCGCCTCCGTGTCCCGCCTCGGCGCGGGCCTGTCCGGGCGCGAGGCCGGGCCCAGGCCCGAGCGCCCGCTGGAGCTCTACGAGTACGAGGCCTGCCCGTTCTGCCGGAAGGTCCGCGAGGCCCTCACGTGCTTCGACCTCGACGCGATGATCTACCCCTGCCCGCGCGGCGGGCCGCGCTATCGCGAGGAGGTGAAGCGGCGCGGGGGCAAGGCGCAGTTCCCGTACCTCGTGGATCCGAACACCGGCGAGGAGATGTACGAGTCGAGCGCCATCGTCCGCTACCTCGCGGAGCGCTACGGCCGCGGCAAGGTGCCCGCCTCGCTCGCGCTCGGACCGATCACGACGGCGTCGTCGGCGGCGGCGTCGCTCTGGCGCCCGGGGCGCGGCGCGAGGTACCGCCCGGCGAAGGCGCCGGAGAGGCCCCTCGAGCTCTACAGCTTCGAGGCGTCGCCGTTCTGCCGGATCGTGCGCGAGGTCCTGTGCGAGCTGGAGATCCCTTACCTGCTCCACAACGTCGGGAAGGGCAGCGAGAAGCGCCCGGCGTTCAAGGAGCTGTCGGGCAAGATGATGGTCCCGTACCTCGTCGACCCGAACACGGGCCGCGCGATGTTCGAGTCGGCCGACATCGCGGCGTACCTCCGCGAGACGTACGCCGCGCAGGATCCCGTGTAAGGTGCCCGGGCGGGCGCCGTTCTCGGCTCGTCACCACGACGACCCAAGCCGACGAAGGAAACCCCGCCATGAAGAGCCTCTCCCGCCTCCTCCTCGCCGCCCTCCCCCTCGCGCTGCTCACCGGCTGCGCCGCGTCCGCCCCCATGGAGGCGATGGCCCCCTCCGCGCCGGCCGCCGCGCCCGCGCCGCCCGTGCTCGCGCAGTCGCTGTACTCGAAGGACCCCTCCGGCTCGCTCTCCGAGGGCGATCTGCAGCGCGTGCTCGAGTCGCCGATCGACCTGCAGTTCCCCGCGCGCGTCGGCGTGGTGCCGCTGGCGCAGCCGTTCGATCCGCACGGCGAGGTCTCGATCGGCGTGCGCAGCGTGGCGTCGCGCGACTTCGCCCGCGCGATCAGCGGCCACCAGCATTTCTCGCACGTGAGCGACATCTCGACCGAGCTGCCCAACGGCGGCGGCATCGAGGGGCTGCGCGTGATCGCGGCGCGCTACCGGCTCCGCTACCTGATCCTCTACTCGGAGCGCTTCGAGGACGCGACGCACCTCAACGGCTGGGCGTGGCTCTACCCGACGGTGATCGGCATGTTCGTGGCCCCCGGCGTCACCGTGAAGAGCCGGGGCCTCGCGCAGGCCGACCTGCTCGACGTCCGCACCGGCACGATCCTGTTCTCGGTCGTCGAGCCGATGAGCGTCGACGACCAGCAGCTCATGATCGGCGCCGCGCGCTCGCACCGCGAGCTGCAGGCCGAGGCCGCCGCGACCGCCGCGCGCGCGCTGGCCCGCCGCGTCGCCTCGCAGACCAACGAGCTCATCGCGTTCGCCGAGGCGAGCGGTCGCGGCGAGGCCAGCGCCGCCGTCCGCATCCTCCCGGCCCCGATCGCCAAGGCCGGCGCGGCGCCCGCGGTCGCCGCGGTCGCGCAGCCCTGATCGAGAGCGGCGAAAAGATCAGGGGCGGGGGCGGGTCATTGCTCGAGGACGGTGATCGAGCGGTCCCAGTACGAGACGACGGCGGCGCGGGTGCCGTCCTTGGAGACGGCGACGGCGGCGGCGCCCTTGCCGGTCGGGAGGGAGGCGACGACCTTCGGGGGGTCTCCGGCAATGATGGCGACGCCGCTGCCGGCGGGGGGCCAGCCGTCGCCGCCGAGGACGACGAAGAGGGTCTTCCGGTCGGGAGACGTGGCGCCCTCGCGGGGGATGCCGGCGAGCGGGAGGGTGCTCGTGACGGTCATCGTGGAGAGGTCGATGACCGAGGCGGTGCGGGCGTCGGCGTTGAGGGTGACGCCATAACGATCGTTCGCGAGCAGGAAGCCGGCCGTGGGGCCGGCGCCGACGGCGACGCGCTTCGATTCGGTGACGCCGGAGAGGCGGAGCAGGGTCGCGCTGTTGGAGACGCGATCCGGGAAGAAGAGGGCGTCGCCGCCCTGCGTGACCGCGCCGGCGCGGGGCTCGCGGCCGACGGCGATGCTGCGGCGGGTGGCGCCGAACGGGCCCTCCGAGGGGTCGAAGAGGTCGATCCAGGAGCCGGCCGGGCGGCCGTTGTGGATCAGGGCGCCGAGCGCGCCGATGTGGGGGCGGCCGGTCGCGTTGACGACGAAGAGCTGGCCGGTGGCGTGCGGGAGCGTGATGTTCGCGGTGCGCGCGCCGCTCGGGAGCTCGAAGCGGGTGACGCGGTTGCTGTCGGTCGTGGCGGCGACGACCGTGCGGCCGTCGGGGAGCTCGACGATATCGCCGGGGCTGCGGCCGACCTCGAGCAGGATGGGATCCCTGTCCCACGCGGTCGTGTCCATCACGGGGATGCGCGCGGCGTCCTCGTGGCGGAGGACCGCGACGTAGCGCTCGAAGAGGACGCGGATATGGTCGCCCTGGGCCGGGACCGAGGCCTTGTGGATGAGCTCGCCCGATTTGAGCTTGTATTCGCGGAGCGTGGCGTCGTCGCCGCTCACGTAGACCGAGGCGCCGCCGGGATTGAATGCGATGTCGAGGGGGTGGAAATCGCCGATGCGGAACTCCCGGGTGCGCCAGCGGCCGAGCTCGGGCTTGGGCGGCGGCGGGGCGGGCTCGGCGTCGTCGGGGCCGATGGCGGCGGGCGCGGCGGCGCCGGGGGCCGAGCCCTCGGGGCTCAGCGAGGTGAGCGGCGGGGCCTCGCCGACGGGCGACTGGCGGCCGTTGATCATGACCGCGATGACGGATGCGACCGTGGTGGCGAGGATGACGCCGGCGCGGGGGAAGCGAGGCTCTCGCGGGGTGGGGGCGCGCTCGACGACCCAGGTCTTGCAGGCGCGGCACTTGCGGGCGCCCTCGAGGATGGGCTCCTTGCAGGACGGGCAAGGGACGCGGCGCTCGGTCATCGGACCACCCACGCGACCTTGGCCCGGTCGGAGAGGGCGAGCGCGACGCGGCCGTCCGGGGAGACGCGCACGCGGGTGGGCTCGGCGGTGAGCGGGAGCGTCGTGACCGCGTACGTGCGGAGGTCGACGAGCGCGAGCGAGCCGGCGCCCTCGCCGGTGAGCGCCACGATCGCCTGCGCGCCGTCGGGCGCGACGGCGAGGTCGACGGCGCGGCCGGCGAGCGGGACCGACTGGATGACGGCGGCCTTGTCGAGGTCGAGGACCTGGATGGCGCGGCCCCGGTGGCAGCGCACGATCGCGCGGCGCTCGGCGCGGACGAGCTCGATCTGCTCGGGCTCGTCGCACGTGGGGATGCGCTCCCCCTGGCGCACGGCGCCGGAGGGCAGCCAGCGGAGGGGCAGGAGCGCGTCCTCGGCGCGGAGCGCGACGTAGCTGGCCTCGCCGTCGGGGGTCATGAGCACGCTGACCGGGTTGCCGACCATCGAGGCGCGGACGCGGTCCTGCTCGGAGCCGAGGCGGCTCGGATCGAAGGCGTAGGCCGCGCCGCCGGGGGCGTCGCGCAGGCCGGGGAGCGGGATCTGTCCCGTGGTGGTGAGCGCGCGCGCGCCGCTGTCGTCGACCGCGACGGGGCCGACGGCGTCGTCGCCGAACTGGATGCGCTCGATCTCGGCGTGGTACTCGGTCGCGAGGATCGCGACCGCGTGCGCGACGGGCAGCGACGCGAGCACGCGGCGGCCCGAGACGCCGATCGCGACCTCGCCGACGGGGCTGCCGACCTCGACGGTCTTGATCACGCGCGTGGTGGCCGCGTCGATCACGTAGATGCGCTGCGGCGCGGTGGCGTAGACGACGTCGCCTATGCGGTGGAGGCGCCGCGACTGCGGGGCCTCGCTGACGAGGCTCTGCACCTCGCCGGTCCTGGCGCTGAGGATCTGCGTGCCGGTGAGCAGCGCGGCGGCGAAGCGATCGCCGTCGAGCAGGATCGCGTCGGAGACGTCCTTCGAGAGCGCGAAGGGGCCCGCGACGGAGGGGTTGTCGCCGATGTGGCCGAGGTCGTTCGGGCGCTGCCAGACGCAGCGGCCGAGCTGGCAGGCCTCGCCGCTCCAGCAGGGCGCGGCGCACGCGGGCACGGGCGCGGGGGCCGAGGCCGCGCGCGACGGCGAGAAGCGATCGGGCGCGAGGTGGCGGAGCGCGACGCCCGTGAAGATCAGCGCGGAGATGGCGCCGATCGTGACGATCGGGCGCCAGTGCATCCTGAGGAAGCTCGCGTCCGGCGGGTCGTCGGCGATCGAGGGCCGGCCCATCGACGGGGCGCCCGCCTGCACCGGCTCGCCGCACTCGGGGCAAGGATCGGCCGCGGCGGGGATGGGCTCCAGGCACGTCGGGCAGCGACAGGAGCGCGAGTCGGCAGGGCCGACAGCCGAGTCGGCAGGGCCGACAGCCGAGTCGGCAGGGCCGACAGCCGATGAGGGGGCTGCGCCCCCTACGCGCCCCTCGGGGGGCGCTACCCCGGAGAGGACCGAGTTGGGGCGGGGTCCGTGGTGCTGCACTGCGTCCTGCTCCCTCGGGCCGAACGGCTACCGCGGGTCGCGCTCGCTGTCGAGCCCCCGCGTTCGCCTCGCCGCACGCTCACCCGCGAGGGTGTAGGATTCGCCGCGTGGTGAACACGATGATCGATTCACGCATCGCCCGCGGCGCGCGCGCGCTCGCGGGGATCGCCCTCGCCGCGCTCGCGGGCTGCGCGTCGAGCCCCGAGTTCGCGGGCGGCGATCCGGTCGCGATGCCCGGCCCCCCCGGCGCCGGACCGCTGCCCGCGCCGAGCGGCGAGCGCGAGGAGCTGCCCGGCGTGGACACCCGCGATCTCGTCGCGCGCGAGCGGCACACGTGGTTCACGCTCGTGTCGCAGGTCTACGCGCCCTGCGCGGACCAGGCGGTGTCCCTGGCCGCGTGCGTCCGGGAGGCGCGCCCGTGCGCCGCGTGCGTCCCCGCCGCGCGCATGCTCGTCTCGCAGATCAAGGGCGGCGCGGGCGCCGAGGACGCGCGCAAGGCGTACGCGATCCGCTTCGGCCCCGACGTGAAGAAGATCGATCCGGCCGACTCCGCGTCGCGCGGCCCCGCGGACGCGCCCGTGCAGATCGTGGTCTGGTCCGACTACGAGTGCCCCGCGTGCAGGCGCGCGATGCCGATCCTCGACGCCGCGTTCGAGAAGCACTCCCCGGGCGTGCGGCTCGTGCACAAGTGGTACCCGCTCAAGGTGCACAAGCGCTCGGATCCCGCGGCGCGCGCGGCGTACGCGGCGAAGCAGCAGGGGCGCTACTGGCAGATGGAGCGCGTGCTCTTCGAGAACCAGCAGGCGCTCGCGGACCAGGACCTGCTCGACTACGCGAAGAGGGTCGGGCTCGACGTCGCGCGCTTCCAGGCCGACATGGCGAGCGATCGCGCGGGCGAGCAGATCGCGCGCGACCGGGCCGCCGCGGACAGGGCGGGGCTCCAGGGCACGCCGTTCATCATGATCAACGGCCGCGAGTTCGATCTCGGGCTCTTCGACCTGGAGACCGATCTCGAGCCGTGGATCGCGACCGAGATCGAGCTCGCGCGCGCGCGGCCCGCCGCGCCCGCGCCCGGAGCGGCGCCCGCGGGC
>CAYQYG010000091.1:0-23560 GCA_964421485.1 uncultured Polyangiaceae bacterium
GGGGAGGGCGGCCCGAGCGCCCCGGCGTCGCCGGCCGCCGCGCTCCCGGCCTCGAGCGCGCCGGCCACGGCGCCGCCCGCGCCGGCGGTCGAGCACCTCGAGGCCGTCACCGGCGGCGCCGGCGCGCGGGACGCGCTGCCGATGATCGTGGCGATCCACGGCCTCGGGGACCGCCCGGAGTCGCTGCTGGCCGCGCTCCGGGGATTCGACACGCCCGCGCGCCTGATCGCGCCGCGCGGGATCCAGCCGTTCAGCGACGGCTATTCGTGGTTCCCGCTGCGCGGGGACCTCGCGGGCGAGGAGGTCGGGCGGGGGATATCGAGCGCAGCGGAGGGGATCGCGGCGCTGATCCGGCGGCTCGAGGCGGAGCGGCCGACCCGGGGCAAGGCCATCGTCACCGGATTCTCGCAGGGGGGAGCGCTGACGCTGGCGCTCGCGACGCAGCACCCGGAGATCGTCGGCGCCGCGTTTCCGATCGGGGGGTGGATGCCGCCCTCCACCGCGCCCGCTGCGGTCGCGGGCTTGCCGCCGATCGTGGCGCTGCACGGCGACGCGGACACGCGCGTGCCGATCGGGCCGACGCGGGACGCGATCGCCGCGCTGGCGTCGCGCGGGGCGCGCGCCGAGCTCGTGGCCTACCCGGGCGTCGGGCACACGATCACCGCCGAGATGCGGCGGGATCTCGAGCGGATGATCAGGGAGGCCATTGCCCGAAGCGGGGGGTGAAAGCGGTATGACCGTTCACAGGGCGGCGGGGAGGAGGGGCTCGTCGTCCGGGATGCGGAGGGGGCGCGGGAGGTAGAAGTCGAGCTCGCCGGGCTCGAAGCGGCAGAGGCCGATGACGTGCCAGAAGGCGCCCTGGATATCGCCGCCGAGCTTGTAGCGGCCGTCGGGGGTGAAGGAGACCCAGCCGTCGGGGCAGGGCAAAAGGATTGCGAGGCATTCGCCGGTGGTGGTGCGCCAGAGGCGGATGGTGCCGTCTTCCCCGGAGGAGAGGATTGTCTGCCCGTCGGGGCTGAAGGCCACGCTCCAGACCGAGCCCTTGTGCCCCTGGAGCGCGCGGAGAGGCTTGCCCGATCTCGCCTCCCAGACTCTCAATGCTCCGTACCGCGTCCTTGTGTCCATGGAGCGCGCGAAGACGCTTGCCCGAGCTCCTCTCCCAGACTCTTACCCTCCCGTCACCACTTCCGGACACAAGCGTATGCCCGTCGGGACTGAAAGCCACGCTCCATACGCCACCCCTGTGCCCCCGGAGCACATGGAGTGGTTCGCCAGAGCTCACCCCCCACACTCTCACCGCTCCATCATCACCCCCGGAGAGGAGCATGTGCCCGTCGGGACTGAAGGTCACGCTCCGTATCCTACCCTCGTGCCCTTCAAGCGTGCGAACAGGCTCGCCTGAGCTCGTTTCCCAGACTATCACCTTCCCATCCTCGCCCCCAGAGAGGAGCATGCGCCCGTCGGGGCTGAAAACCACGCTCCATATGTCGCCGTCATGTCCCTGAAGTGTGCCGACGGGCTCGCCCGAGCTTGCTTTCCAGATCCTCACCGTCCCATCCCCGCTTCCAGAGAGGAGCATCTGCCCGTCGGGGCTGAAGGCCACGCTCCATACCGCGCCTGTGTGCCCCTCGAGCGAGCGGAGCGGCTTGCAAGAGCTTGTCTCCCAGACTCTCACCGTCCCGTCTTGGTGCCCCGTGGCGAACAGCTCTCCTCCAGGAGCAAATACCACCGCATGGCAAGAGGAATCAGCGAACGAGCTCTGCAGACCAATGCCAATAGTTTGCTGGAATGGCAGGGCGCCGTCCGGTGTGTGCTGACCGAGCGCCGTTATGTAAAGCCCCCTAGCGCCCGTCAGACTCGTTGCGAGCAACTGAGCGCCCCCGAACCGGGCGCCGAGCAGCTCCGCGCCGAGCAGGCGAGCAAGGGTCAAATCGGCCTCCTCGAAGCTCGCAAGGACGGCATCCGCTCCTGATAGATCGGCCCTCACCAGCCGCGCCCCGCGCAGCGACGCGCCCTTCAGCCGCGCCCGCACCAGCCGTGCGTCCGTCAGATCGGCCCCATCGAGCCGCGCCCCTTCGAGATCGCGGCCCGACAGATCCTGCCCGCGCAGATCGCGCCCCGACAGGTCGAGCCCTCTCCGGGCCTCGGCGCCGAGGCGGCGCAGCACCCGCAGCGCGTTGCCCTCGGCGATCTCTCCGGCGTCCCCGGCCGCCAGCGTCCGCCGGGCCCACTCGATGGCCACATCCCGGGTCGCCAGCGCCCCGAAGAAGTCGGCCATCAGGTCCGACATTTCCGCGGCATCCAGCAGCTTCGACGCTCCATCCGAATTCACCCGCGGCCGGCTCGCTCCAGAGGCGGTTGGCCAGGTAGCGGCGGATCTGCGCCCGCGAGAATGGCAAGAGCCTCGCCAGCCGGTAGCCGGGCACGCGCTCCGCCCGCTCGGCCAGCGCCGTCTTCACCTGCTGCTCCGAGAGGAAATGCTGCGACCGGCTCGTCACCACCACCTTCGCGGCCCGACCACTCGCCGCCTCGATCAGCGTGTCGAGGTGCTCGACCGCGCGGTCATAGCTCACCCGGAACGCGAGCTCGTCGAAGCCGTCGAAGAGCAGCGCCATGCGCGCCTCCTCGATGAGGTACCGGAGCGCGGGGATGTCGATCGGCTCGACGCCGGCCGCGGCGAAGTGCTGGGCGAGCAGCGCGTCGAGGGTGCGCGCCTTCTCGAGCGCCCGCATCTCGATCAGGACGGGCGTGATGGGGCCGCCCGCGGCCGCCATCCGGCGCGCGATCTCGTGGAGCAGGAACGTCTTGCCCGTCCCGAAATCACCCAGGATCAAGGCGATCGCGCGGATCGCGATGCGACCGCAGCGCCTCTCCCAGCATTGGCCGCTTGCCGAGCCGCTCCCGCGCGCGCTCGGTCCAAAACGGCTCCGGGATCTTCTCGAGCAGCACCTCCGCCACGCCCGGCGCCGGCGCCCGCCTCGACAGCGGCCCCAGGCTCACCGAGCCCTCGATCACGCGCGCCAGACCCACCTCCTGGAGCGCCTCCGCGCCGAGCCGGAACCGCTCGTCGGTCCAGGTGCCTACCCCCTCGGCCGTGACCACGTCGAGCGCCAGCTCCACCTGATCCGGGCGCAGGCGCAAGAGACGCGACGCCAGCCGCTCGCCCGCGACCACGAGCAGGCTCCGCTCGTAGTCGGCGGGCGACGTCCCCTCGCCGGCCCGCGCCAGGCGGTGCTCCGCCGCCGCCTCCAGCAGCTCGACGAGCTCGAGCACGTCCGCCGTCAGCGCGGCGGCCTGCCGCACCGGGAGACCGGCGATGCCGAGCGGGGCGAGCGGATGTCCGTCCGCGCCCAGGTGCTCCTGCAGGAGCGCCACGAGCGCGGGCTTGAGGTGCCGCTCCTGCCACGCGTAGCCGTCCTCGCGCGGCGCCGGGATCCGCGCCATCGCGTGCGCGCACGGGACCCGCGCGACCGTCGCGTCCACCACCTGGTCATCGATCGCCGGATCGTCCACGAGCACGACGAGCAGCACGCCCGCGAGCGGAGAACCCTCCGGCGGCGGCGCGGGCGTGGCGTTCACAGCGGGGCTCGGGCGGAGGGCGCGCCACGTGGAGCGCGACCCGGAGCCCCGAACGTCAGCTCGACGTCGGCGCGCCTCGTCGCGAGCGCCTGGACCGCGGACCACGGCAGCACGAGCTGACGATCGACCCCCTCGATGAGCCCGGTCAGCAGATCCGAGAGCCGCGCCGTCTCCTGCGCGTCGAGGTACCAGGGGATCCGGTGCCGCCCCGACGGCAGGCGCACGCGCTGCGGCGCCGGCAGCGGCCAGGGCAGGAGCCACATCGCTCAGCCGGAACCGAGCAGCGAGCGCTTCGGGTGGACGAGGAAGAGCTCCGGATCCAGCGTGAAGTACGTCGAAGGATCCCAGAAATCCTTGGGGAGCACGCCCTGGCGGTCCACCGCCTGGTTGAACAGCGCCGCATTGCCGTCGCATGCTGCGATGAGCTTGTCGCGATCGATGTACTCCTCGGGATCGTCGAACGCCTCGACCACCTTGCGCCAGACCTGCTCGGGGACCGTCGAGTAGTACGTCTCCAGGAACCGCGTCACGCCGCCGGCGACGCGCTCGACGGACATCGCCTTCTCCTCGAAGAGCGCCTTGAACCACGTCAGGAACGCGAGCGGCGTCGGCGCGATCGCGGCGAGGCGGCGCGTCGCCTCCTTCACCGGGCCGGCCTGGATCGCCATCCGCACCTCGTGCCGCTCCGCCTCGAGGCGCTTCTCGAGGATCAGCAGGAGCTCCGCCTCTCGCAGGGGGCGCAGGACCCGCCGGTTCGCTATCTCCCGCGGCAGGATGCCGCTGTAGTACGTGCGCATGTTGAGGACGAGCACCACCGGCGCGTCCCGGAGCATCAGCAGCACCTCGGTGTCACGCCGCGCCTTCTGCCGCTCCTCGTCCGTGCGGTAGTGGTGCCGCAGCTCGTCCATGTTGTCGATGTAGAGCACGACGTCGATCCCGGCGCCGCGGATGTCCCGGAGCAGGGCGCAGAGCGCGTCGCACAGCCGGAACTCGTCGAAGCGAACCCTGCCCGCGAGCTCCTTGCTCGTGCTCGACGAGCGCTCGATCGAGATCTGGAAGCTGAGGCTCAGCGCCGTGAGCAGGGCCCGCTCTCCCTTGAGCGCCGCCGCCGCCTTGAACTGCTCGAGGTGCTGGTGGACGACCTTGAGCTCGGGCTCCTCGAAGCGCGTCAGCGCGTTCAGGATCTGGGCGGTCGCGACGAGCTCTTCGGGGATCGCCGTGCTGTCCGCACGGAGCTCGTTCAGCGCCTCGACGATCGCCTTGGCGATCGCGTCGATGACCTGCCGCGCGCTCCTGAACCGGCGGCAATCGGCCTCGATGAAGATCGCCCTGTCGGCGAGCCGCTGAAGGGCTCGAACAGGCCGGGGTGGTCCGCTGCTTGCGCGCTACTCGCGGCCGATGATCTCCAGCAATCGTGCCGCCCGCGCCTCGACGCTCCCGGGCGGGATCCGGATCGGCTCGTGGCCGGCCGCGCGATACAGCCCGGCGAGGCGCTCGTTGATCGCCGCGGCCTCGGCCACGCGCCGCGCCGCGCCCTTGCCCCAGCGCGGGCGCTGCAGCTCGGGCATCACCTCGAACAGGATCACCCGCGCGTAGCGGGCGACGGGCGCCCACGCCGGCCGCGGGGCGCCGTCGCCGGTATTGCGCAGGAGCATCTCGATCGGGTCGAGGTACCCGCGCTCGAGGATATCGCCGGGCCCCGCCGCGCGCTCGATCGCCCGCTGCTCGGCGAGCACCAGCTCGGCGAACTCGAAGGGGCGGCACATCGGGCAGAAATGCGCCGGATCGTCGATCCGGGAGAACCCTCGATCCGGCGGGTGACCGCGCGTGCGGTCGCCGAGCAGCGAGAGCGCGCGGAGGTGCGCCTCGCCGTGGATCCGCAGGCCGTGGCGGTCGCGGAGCCATTCGAGCGTCGTCGTCTTGCCGCAATCGAACGCGCCGGTCACGACCACGACGGGCGTCATGGGCTCAGCCACCGCGCGCTCCCCGGTCCGCCGCGGCGGGCGGCGCGAGCTTGCGGATCGGGAACACGGCGCGCAGGGCCGCGAGCTTCCCGGCCGGGTCGCGGAACCGGTATTCGTTCGTGCCCGGCAGCCGCTCGAAGGCCGCGGCGGCATAGACCAGGAGCAGCGGCTCGTCCTTCAGCGGGAGCTTGCGCAGCGAGGTCGAGGTGTGGGGATCGGCCTCGGCCAGGCGGTTCTGCTCGGGCGTGGTCGCGAGGATCACGTCGGCGTGGGCGATCGACGGATCGTGCTCCCAGCGGCGATCGCCCGGGTGGCCGGCCCGGTCGGTCCCGTGCGCGAGCACGCGATCGAGCTTGTCCTGCTCGCTCGCGCGCAGGAGCACGGGCTCGTCGATGCCCAGCCGCTCGAGCTCGACGCGCAATCGCTCGAGCAGCAGCAGGTCGTCGCCGGAGTAAGGCAGCGGCGGCTGGACCAGGCCCGCGCTCACGGGTCCCGCTCCCTCGGCGGTCCGAGCACGCCGTCCCAGGGCTGCCAGGTCGAGGCCAGCCGCGCGCTGGGGTGGAAGACGAGCTCGTGCACGATCCCCGGCATGGTCCGCTTGGTCCGCTCGAGCTGGGCGAGGTCGGCCTCCTCGAACACCACGTCGATCCCGCGATGGCGAAAGACCTCGACGTAGTAGTAATAGCCGACGATCTGACGCTGGAGGACGAACCCCCGGTCCTCGCTGATCCGATCGAGGATCGGCTCGAGCCGGACGCGGCGACGATCGCTGAACTGGACCACGGGGCTCTCGGCCGCCGTCTCGCGGTCGACGTGCATGAGCTGGCGAAAGATCACGTTGTCGACCCCGAGCGACGCGGCGAAATCGAGGTAGCCGCGGATCCCCGCGAGCGAGTCGATCGCCCCTTCGACCAGCACGCAGGACAGGCGCACCCTGCATCCTCCGGCGCGGGCCGCCGCCACGACCTCGCGGAGCTGCGAGGGCGAGAGCCCCTCGCGGAGCGCCATCAGGCGGGCGTTGTGGTCGGGGTCGGGGTGCGCGCGGCTGATGTTGAGGTGCTGGATGCCGGCCTCGACGATGTGATCGATCAGCCGGGCGCCCCCGTGGAGGTCGAGCAAGCCCGAGCCGTTCGTGGTCAGCGAGCGGCGCTTCGACGGGTGGCCGGCGCAGCGCTCGAGGATCCGCGGCAGGCGGGGATCCTTGCTCGGCTCGCCGCCGGTGATCGATATCGTGGGCCGCAAGGGCCGCAGCGCGTCGAGGCAGCGATCGAGCGCGTCGAGGTACGCGCCGTCGTCGGGCTCGACCGCGCGCTGCCGCTCCAGCGCGCGCCCGCGCGAGGCCGGGCGCAGCTCCTCGACGCAGAACCGGCAGCGGGCATTGCAGGCCTGGGCGCTGTAGATCGAGAAATTGGCATTGGCATAGATCTCGACCGGGCGCCCCCACAGGTCGAGGGTCAGCGTGCCGCGGGCCGTGCTGTTGGCCGCGAGGTCGAACGCCGCGCTCTTGCGGCGGCGCCAGTCGTCCACGAGCGCCGGCGCGCTCACGGCAGCCCCCGCATGGCCTCGGAGCGGCCCAAGAGGTCGGCGCCGTGCGCGCTCCCGTCGGGGTTGACGAGCGTGAAATTGGTCCCGACCAGGAAGGGTCGCTCCCAGCCGCGCTCGCCGGCGAAGCCATAGGCCTGGAGGAAGAATACGTTGGCGAGATCGATCAGGCCGGCCTCGGCCACTGCATTGCGGACCCACGCGTCCTGGTCGGACGCGTCGGGCCGGAGGCGGACGTTGAGCACGAGCTCGCGATCGCCTCCGAGCGCGGCGAGCTGGTCGCGCGTGCTCGCGGCCAGGTCGAGCAACCCGCGGTCGCCGGCGAGCAGGTGGTGGTTGATCGAGACCTTGATGGTCAGCGGAGCCCCCAGCCGGGCCAGCCAGTCGCGCTGCGCGGCGCCCGTCCGGGGGATGACCACGCCGTTGGTCACGACCGCGACCCGGGCGCAGCGCGGGTTGGCCCGCGCGAGCTCGATGAGGTCGAAGAACGCCGGGTGGAGGGTCGGCTCGCCGCCCTCGAGCTGGACCTCGAAGGGACCCTCGCGCGGGAAGCTCTCGAGATAGTCGTGGACGGACAGCCAGGTGCTGCCGCGCGGCGACGAGCAGGTGCTGCACCACGGACACGCGCGGTTGCAGTGGTTGGTCAGCGCGACATAGACGCGATGCGGCCTCGACTCGCTCGGCCGATCGAGCGGCAGCGCGCCCGTGAGCGTGAGGTTCTGCGGCCGTCGCTCGACCATGGCCTGCGCGGAGAATAACACGACGGGGGGCTGGCTGGACGAGGGCGGCGCGGCCCGAGATCCGGGTGAGCGGCGGGGCGCGAACGGTGCTATCATGGCGACGCTCACCGGAAGCGACGAGCGGAACGACCTCGATCGCATCCTCCGGGAGCACATCGATCGCGGCGGGCTCCGGGGAGGAGGGGGTTCATGATCGACGACAGCGGAGGCTGGCACAGCATCGGCGCGCATCAGGTGCACGTGGAGCCGCCCGACCTGCTCTTCGTCCGGGATCGGGGGGACGTCTCGACGGCGGACGCGGCGGGGATCCTGGACGAGGTCCGGAAGCTCTCCGCCGTGGGCGGGCCGATCCGCATGCTCAACGACATCGCGGGGATGGGCGACGTGCCGGCGGAGGTGTGGAGGGTCTTCGCGCGGAGCGATCTGCTCTCGCACGTCCGGGCGATGGGCATCTTCGGCGGGTCCTT
Organism: uncultured Polyangiaceae bacterium; assembly: GCA_964421485.1. GTDB lineage: Bacteria > Myxococcota_A > Polyangia > Polyangiales > Polyangiaceae > CAYQYG01. The sequence continues at coordinate 8,293 of CAYQYG010000091.1, forward strand.
TCCTCAGCGGGTCCTCGCGACGCTGATCGTGACCGCGGCGAGGCTGGGCTACAGGGGATCGCACCTCCCGCCCATCCGCTTCTTCGGGACCGAGGCCGAGGCGCGCGCCTGGCTCGAGGCGGCCCGGGGGGACTCCTCAGGGCTTTCCGGCGCTTGACGAGCCGGCCGGCGCGGGCGGCGGCAGCGCAGGCGCCCCGCCGGGGGAGCCCTTCGGCCGGGCGACGAGCTCCAGGGTCACCGACGCCTCCTCGGCCACCTTCTTCCCGAACAGCTCCAGCACCTTCGCGAGCGCGACCTCGCCCTTGTCGTCCCGCGGCTGCACGTCGTGCTGCTTCAGGTTCACCGGCACGGGCTTCACCGTCTTGACCGAGACCGATTTCAATGAGTCGCCCTCGTATTGAAACACGCAGGCGAGCTCCACCACCCTCGCCGCGCTCCGCCCGTGCAGGGACAGCTCCCCGTTCGCGGTCAGCGTCACGCTGCGGCTCTCCCCGGCCATCCCGACCACGCTCTTCGGCGAGGCCGAGACCACGTCCTTGATCGTGAACGTCGCGAGGCGCAGCTTGCTCCGCTCTTCCTCCGGGCTGGCCGGGCCGATCTGCAGCCAGCCGAGCGCGTGCTCGGTCTGCGACCGGTCCTTCGCGTCGTCGCCGAACGTGTGCGTCTCGAGCGTGGTCATGTCCATGGTGACGGCGCCCCTCGTCTTCGTCAGGTCCGCGAGCTCGACGTCGAGCTCGCCCCCGAAGCCGCGCACCAGCCCCTTGATGGTCTCGACCGGCGCCTTCATGTCGAAGGTGGCCGCGCTGCCCGGATCCACCGAGAGCTTCACCAGCGTCTTCGAGACGGGCGGCGCGGGCGGCGCCGCGCTGGCCGCGGTCGGCGCGGCGCCCGCGGGGCCGGGCGAGGCCTCCTTCTCTCCGCAGCCGGACGCGGCGGCCGCCAGCACGAGCGCGAGGGTGACGAGCTTGGAACTTTTCATGATCATGGCTCCGGGGGAACTCCGGCCGACAGTACAGGGCCCGTCCGCGGCGGGCGCAAGATCTTCCGCGCCCGGGCGTTCGTCTATCCGTGGTCCCGGCGGCGGCGCGGGCCTCCGGTCCAAGCTCCCGCCGCCGGTCGCGTCACACTCCGCGGCCATGGAACGACATCCTGGAAGCAAGTCACCGGGAACCGCGTACCAGGAAGCCTTGTCGGTGCCACCACCCCGGACCCAGCCAACCACGGAACCCCAGAGGCAAATTATGAGCTCCCGCGCGATCCTTCGTCTGGTGTCGGCCCTGTGTCTCGCCCTCCCGTGCGGCCTCGCCGCCCTGCCGGGCGAGGCCCGGGCGTGCGGAGAATCCATCAGCTTCGAGGTCGACCCCCGCGTCATGCTCCTCTCGCAGGCGGAGGGCGCGCTCCAGACCGGCAAGCCCACGTCCGCCGCGGTCAGCGTGCTCCACGCGTACCCCGACCTCCGGACGACCGCCGCGAAGGACGCCATGCTCGCCCGGGCGCAGCGCGTCGCCGCGCTCGCGGTGGTCCGCACCGAGGGGTTCCTGACGGCGGGCAAGGCGTTCCGGGCGTCGACGGCCGAGGAGCGGCGCGCGAGCCTGGAGTGGGCGATCTCGACGCTGCGGCGGCTGAACGCCGAGAAGGCGAACACGCCGTCGCTGCAGACCGAGCTCGGGGAGGCGCTCTCCAAGCTGCCCGAGACCCAGAGCGAGGCGCTCGGCCTGCTGGACAAGCTCGCCCGCAAGGACCTCGTCACCTCGGCCCACGGCTGGGCCGCGCTCGCCAAGCTGCGCGGGGCCGCCGGCGACCAGGAGGGCCAGGAGGTCGCGCTGAAGCGGTACGAGGCGCTCGCCAGGCGCGGGAAGGCCGGGAAGGCCGCGCCCGCCGCCGCGCCCGGGAAGAACAACGCCGACAGGACCCCGCTCGGGAAGATCCTCGCCACCTGACATCGGCCGCCGGATCGGCGATCCTCCGGAGCGACGAATGCCCACGGCCCCCCGCTCCTCCTGGCGCTCCTCGCCGCCGTCGCTCACCGCCCCGCTCCTCCTGGCGCTCCTCGCCGCCGCCGCGTGCACCGAGCCGGCGCCCTCCCCCGGCGCCGCGCCGGCCTCTTCCAGCGCGGCCGCCGCCTCGCCCGCCGCGCCGGCCTCTTCCAGCGCGGCCGCCGCCGCCCCCGCGGCGGGCGAGGCGCCCGACCCGAAGCGCGGCGCGGCGCTCGTCGAGCGGTTCGAATGCGCCCGCTGCCACGACGGCCTCCCCGGGGCGGCGCCGCAGAGGCCCGCGACCGCCCGGCCGGACGACAAGCATTGCTTCCATTGCCACCAGGCCATCCGCGACGGCGCCTACAAGGCCCCGAAGGCGGCGACCACCGAGCGGTGGAAGAAGAACGTCGAGCTGCTCTGCGACGTGCCCACGCTGGCGGGCACGGGGCGCTTCCGCCGGGCCTGGGTGGAGGGCTTCCTGCTGCGCCCGGTGGACCTCCGGCCGCGGCTCGCCCCGACCATGCCCCGCCTCGATCTGAAGCCGGACGAGGCGCGCGACATCGCCGCATACCTCGTCCCCGACGGCCCGCCCGGAGCGGCCGCGGCCCCCGCCGAGGCCCCGGACGCCGCGGGGGCCGCGGTCGCCCAGGGCGCGGAGCTGTTCGAGAAGAAGGGCTGCGCGTCGTGTCACGCCTTCACGGGCGCCCCGCTCGCGCGGCAGCCGGCCAGGCCCCGCCACGACGAGCGCGGGCTCTCGCCCGCTGTCCGGCTCGCGCCGGATCTGCGCCACGCGCGCGAGCGGATGCCCGTCGAGGCCGTGGCGGCCTGGATCAGGAGCCCGAGGTCGATCAAGCCCGACGCGCTCATGCCCGATCATGCGCTCACGGAGGCCGAGCTCTCGGCGCTCTCACGGTTCGTGGCGCGCGCGCCGCTCGGGCCCGCCGATCCGCCGGCGCCGCCGGCGCGGCTGCCCGTCCTCGAGCGGAAGGTGAGCTATGAAGAGCTCAGGCAGCGGGTGCTCAACAAGGTCTGCTGGCATTGCCACTCCGACGCGGACTACGCGATCGGCGACGGCGGGCCGGGCAACACGGGCGGCTTCGGGTTCAAGCCGCGCGGCCTGAACCTCGGGGCCTACGAGGGGATCGCCTCCGGCTCGCTCGACGATCAGGGCGAGCGCCGGAGCATCTTCGAGCCGCTGGACGGCGGCCCGTCGCGCCTCGTGGCGACGCTCCTGGCGCGTCAGGGCGAGGAAGCGGGCAGGATCGACCCCGCGATCCGGGGGATGCCCCTCGGGCTGCCGGCGCTCTCGCCCGAGGAGATCCAGCTCGTCGAGACCTGGATCGCCCAGGGGCACACGCCCGATTGATCCGGCGGCGGGGCGGGCGCGAGCGCGCGGGGATGCGCCGGGCGGCACCGCCGCCGCACCTGTCAAGCGAAATCCGGACGACCAGGCACGCCGAGCCCACGGACCTGGTTCCTGGCGCCTCAATCCACCTCCTTGTTGACGTGGTCAAGGGTTGGCGGTGACGATGGACCCCCTGCCCGTGCAACGTCCGGGGCAGCCGCTGTGGCATCGCGGACGGTCTAAGGTGGGAACATGGCCGATCGAGAAGACGACGTCGCGTTGAGCGAGGAGAACCGCGCGCTCCGCGAGGAGAACGCGCGGCTCCGGGAGGAGGTCGACGCGCTCCGCGATGCCGCGGCGCTGCATATGGCGATCCTCGACAACGCCGCGCTGACCGCCTACGCCAAGGATACCGAGGGCCGGTATGTCTTCGCGAACAGCCGGGCGCTGGCGCTCGTCCAGATGACCTGGGAAGAGCTCCGCGGGAAGACCGACCACGAGATCTTCCCCGCGGAGCTGGCCGACGTCTACCTGGCCACGGACCGCGAGGTGCTGGCCTCGGGCATCACGCAGGAGCACGAGGACGCGTTCCCGTCCCCCGATGGCCTCCGCCATTTCGTCACGTCGAAGTTCCAGATGCAGGGTGAAAAGGGCGAGGTGCGCGGGGTTTGCAGCATCAGCACCGACATCACCTCCTTCAAGCGCGCCGAGGAGGAGAACCGGCGCCTCCAGGAGGAGATCATCAAGGTGCAAGGTGAGACCCTGCAAGCGCTCTCCACACCGCTCCTTCCAATCGGCAAGGGGGTGGTCGTCATGCCGCTGATTGGCCACATCGACAGCGGGCGTGCGAGCCGGGTGCTCGAGACGCTGCTCGACGGGATAGCGGCCCACCGCGCGAGCAGCGTGATCCTCGACGTGACCGGCGTCCCCATGGTGGACGCCGACGTCGCGAGCTCGCTCGTCAAGACGGCATTCGCGGCGAGGCTCCTCGGGGCCTCCGTGATCCTGACCGGCGTGCAGCCGAAGATGGCCCAGACCCTCGTCGCGCTCGACGTCGACTTGACGGGCGTCATGACCGAGGGGACCCTCGAGAGCGGTATCGCGCGCGCGATGCGCCGCTAGCAATCCGCCCCTCGCTCGCCGGCAGCGGGCAATAGGGCATACCCGATAAATTCATCATCCATTATCATTTTGCTCTTGCGCCCGCCCCGGACGTCTGAGATTCTATTCCTCGCGGGGGGGGCACCGAGATTCCCACACAGCCAATGTGCCTCGCCTGTAGGGAGGCATCCGATGATCACGACGGAAGCGTGGGTCCTCGAGCGAGGGCCCGAGGGGGCGGGATCCGCTCTCGATACGAACGATTTTCGGCTGGAGGAGCACTCATTCCCTGCTCTCGAGGACGACGAGCTGCTCGTGGAGCCGCTCTTCGGCTGCTGGGAAGGGAACATGTCCCACGCGATCGCGCGGAGGCCGATCGACGTGTGCCGGCAGCGCGGGGAGCCGCGGGTGGTGATCGGCAACTCGGGCGTGATGCGCGTGCTCAAGGCCGGGCCCGCGGTGCGGGATGTCCGGGAGGGGGACGTCGGCGCGCTGTGGGGGGTGCCGAAACACGATGAGTTCGGCTACATGATGCTCGCGTTCGGCTACGACGCGCCGGAGACGGTCGGCTTCCTCGCGAAGCGCACGAAGATCCGCTCCTGGATGTTCCTGCCAATCCCGGAGAGGTCGGGGTACTCCCTCGAGCAATGGGCGGTGCACTCGCTGCGGTACGTGACCGCCTGGTCCAACTGGAGGGTGGCCTGCGGGGCCTATCGATTGCAGGTGAGCCCGGAGGAGGACCCGGCGCCGCACGTGTGGGGGTGGGGCGGCGGCACGACGTTCGCCGAGCTCGACCTCGCGCGGCGCGAGGGGTGTCAGGTGGCGATGTTCTCGGCGAGCGACGCACGCCTCGCGGCGCTGGAGCGGGCAGGGATCGCCGGGATCGACCGGCGCGCTTTCCAGGGGATCGACCTCGACGAGCGGCGGTACGCGGCCGATCCGGCGTACAGGAAGGCCTATCAGGAAGCAGAGGCGGCGTTCCTGAGGGTCGTGCGGGAGCGGACGCGCGGGAGGGGGGTGTCCATCTTCATCGACTACATCGGGACGCCGGTCGCGCGCGCGACGATGAAGGCGCTCGGGCGGGAGGGGGTGCTGGCGACGGCGGGCTGGCTGCGCGGGATGAGCACCCCTATCAACCGCGCCATCGAGTGCATCTCCCGGCACGTGCACGTGCACACCCACTTCGGGCGGCGCGCGGAGGCGCTCGCCGCGATGGAGTACTCGGTGCGCACCGGCTGGATGCCCGAGGTGACCGAGGTGTATGATTGGGAGGACGTGCCGCGGTTGGCCAGGGAGGCGGCGGCAGGGTCCACGCGGTCGTTCTTCCCCGTGTACCGCGTCAATCCGATCTGAGGCGGGGGCCGACGTGAGCGGTGCGCGGTAGGCCGGGGGGCGGCGGCCTGCCGCGCGCGATGTCGCGAGATCGAGACGCCGGCCTCGACGTGGCCGGGCGAGCCGGGGTGTTCATGTCCATTCGAAAAGATCCAGAATCATTGTCTGCCGGGCATCGAACCTCGATGGAACCGGGGGGCGGGCCCTGCCTGCACGAGCTGTTCGAAGCGGAGGTGCGGCGCCGGCCGGACGCCGCGGCCGTCACATTCGAGGGGAGACACCACAGCTACGCGGAGATCAACGCGCGGGCGAACCGGCTCGCACACCACCTGCGCGCGCTGGGGGTGGGGCCGGACGCGCTGGTGGGGCTCTGCCTGGAGCGATCGGTGGAGCTGGTCGTCGGCATCATGGGGATCCTCAAGGCGGGGGGCGCGTACGTGCCGCTCGATCCGGCGCACCCGGCGGCGCGGCTCTCGCTGATGCTCGAGGATTGCAGGGCCGCGGTCGTCGTGTCCTGCGAGGCGCTGCGCGATAAGGTGACGGGGGCGGGGGCGCAGGTCGTGAGCATGGACGGCGACGCGGAGGCGATCGCCGCCCAGCCCGGAGGCGATCCGGCGAGCGGGGCGATCCCGGCGAACCTGGCCTATGTCATGTACACCTCCGGATCGACCGGCGTGCCGAAGGGGGTCGGCGTCGAGCACCGGCACGTGCTCAGCCTGTTCGAGGCGACGCGGGACACCTTCCACCTCGACGAGCGCGACACCTTCATCCTGGTCCATTCCTACGCGTTCGATATCTCCGTCTGGGAGGTCTGTGGGTCGCTCCTGTACGGAGGGCGCCTCGTCGTCGTGCCGTTCTGGGTGACCCGGACCCCGGGCGCGCTCCTCGATCTGCTGCGCGCGGAGGGGGTGACCATCCTCTGCCAGACCCCGACCGCGTTCCTCCAGCTGCAGCAAGCCGATCAGGAGCGGGGGGATCCCGCCGGGACGCCGGCGCTCCGCTTCGTGCTCTTCTGCGGCGAGGCGCTCGATCCGCGGAGCCTCCTGCCGTGGATGGAGCGGCACGGGGACGCGCGACCGGCGCTGATCAACATGTACGGGATCACCGAGACGACGGTGTACGCCACGTTCCGCCGGCTGACGCTGGAGGACGCGCGCTCCGGTCAGGGGAGCCCGATCGGGTGGCCGACCGCCAACCTGGAGTTCCACCTGCTGGACGAGCAGATGCGCCCGGTGGACGCGGGGGCGACGGGAGAGATCTATATCAGCGGAGCCGGCGTCGCGCGGGGGTACCTGAACCGGCCGGAGCTGACGGCGGCGCGCTTCATCGAGACGCCGCGCGGGCGGCTCTACCGTTCGGGCGACCTCGCGCGCCGGGCAGAGGACGGCGAGTTTCTATACCTGGGCCGCATCGATCTCCAGGTGAAGATCCGCGGGTTCCGGATCGAGCTGGGCGAGGTGGAGGCGGCGCTCCGGGAGCACCCGGGGGTGCAGGACGTCGCGGTCGTGGCGCGGGAGGACACGCCCGGCGACAAGCGGCTCGTCGGCTATGTGGTGCCGGCGGCGACGGGGACAGAGGAGGCCCGCCTGGAAGCGGAGCAGGTCGGCGAGTGGTGCGCCGTCTACGACGACGCGTACCGGCAGGCGGCGCCCGAGGACGGGGAGGCGTTCGAATTCGCGGGCTGGAACAGCAGATACACGGGGCGGCCGATCCCGGCGGACGAGATGCGCGCCTGGCGTGACGCGAGCGTGGCGCGGCTCGCGGCGCTCGGCGCGCGGAGGATCTGGGAGATCGGGTGCGGCACCGGGCTGCTGCTCCGCCCGCTCTCGGCGACCTGCGCGGCGTACCTGGGGACGGACGTGTCGGAGGCGGCGATCGAGGCGCTGCGGCGGCGGGTGGCGGAGCAGGGGCTCGCGCACGTCTCGCTGGAGCGGCGCGAGGCGAACGACTTCCACGGGATAGCCCCGGGGAGCTTCGACCTCGTCGTGCTCCACTCGGTGGTGCAGTACTTCCCGGACCTCCGATATCTGGAGGCGGTGCTGGCCGGGGCGGCGCGCGCGGTCGCGCCAGGGGGCGCGATCGTCCTCGCCGACGTGCGGAACCTGCTGCTGCTCGAGGCGCTCCAGGCGTCGGTGGAGCTGTTCCAGGCGGCGCCGGACGCGCCCGCGGCGGCGGTGCGCGAGCGGGTGCGGCGGGCGGTGGCCGCGGAGCGGGAGCTGGTGATCGCGCCGGCGTACTTCCAGGCGCTCGCGGGGGCGCTGCCGGGGATCGGTCACGCGGAGGTGTGGCTGCGGCGTGGGCGCGGGGCGGACGAGATGACCCGCTACCGCTACGACGCGGCGCTGTTCGTGGGCGAGGCGCCGGCGCCGGTGGAGATCGCGGCGTCGCGGCGCTGGGAAGAGGGGGCGGGGGGCGAGCTCCCGGCGCTCGAGGCGTGGCTCGCGTCGGCGCGCCCGGAGGCGGCGGAGGTGATCGGTATCCCGAACGCGCGGGTGCGCGCGGACCTGCTCGCGTGGGCGCGGCTCGGCGCGGGTGAGGGCACGGCAGGGGCGGTCGCGGCCGGCGCCGCCGCCGAGGCGGCGGGCGCGGTGGATCCGGAGGCGCTCTGGGAGCTCGGCGAGCGGCTCGGCTACGCGACGCGGCTGACGCTCTCCCGCACGGGCCCCGGAGCGATCGACGCGCTCTTCGAGCGGGCCGGCGGCGCGGCGCGGCGGGCGTGGCGGGTCCCGCTCCCGGCCGCGGCGGGGCCGCTGGCGAGCGCGCCGCTGCGCGGCAGGCGCGGCCAGGCGCTCGTGCCCGCGCTCCGAGCGGCGCTGCAGGAGCGGCTGCCCGAGCCGATGATCCCGGCGGCGTTCGTGCTGCTCGACCGGATGCCGATGAACCCGAACGGCAAGCTGGACCGGAGAGCGCTGCCCGCGCCGGAGGAAGCGCGGCCGGACCTGCCGCAGGCGTTCGCCGCGCCGCGCTCGGCGCTCGAGGAGGAGCTCGCGGCGATGTGGAGGGAGCTCCTGCGCCTCGACCGGGTCGGCGTGCACGACGACCTGTTCGCGCTCGGGGGGCACTCGCTGCTCGTCGTGCAGATGTTCTCGCGGATCCGGCGGCGATACGGCGTCGACGTCACGTTCCAGGAGATCTTCGCGGACCCGACGATCGCCGGGCTCGCCGCGATCGTGGAGGCGAGGATCGACCGCGCCGCGCCCGAGCGCGGCGCGATCCCCGCGGCGCCGCGCGGGGCGCCGCTGCCGCTCTCGTTCGCGGAGGAGCGCCTCTGGTTCCTCGATCGGCTCGCGCCCGGGAGCGCCGCCTACAACTGCCCGGCCCTCTTCCGCCTCGAGGGGCCGCTCGACGCGGGCGCGCTCGAGCGGAGCCTCCAGGAGCTCGCGCGGCGCCACGCGATCCTGCGGACCACCTTCGCGGAGGTGGCGGGGCAGCCCTTCCGGGTGATCGGCGAGGCCGTCGATCTCCGCCTCGAGGTCGACGACCTCCTCGCCCTCCCGGAGGGCGCGCGCGAGGCCGAGGCGCGGCGGCGGCTCGAGGCGGACGCGGCGCGGCCGTTCGACCTCTCGCGCGGGCCGCTCTTCCGGGCGCGGCTCGCGCGCCTCGGGGCCGAGGAGCACCTGCTCCTGATCAACCTGCACCACATCGTCACCGACGGCTGGTCGACGGCGATCCTCTTCCGCGAGCTCGGGGCGCTCTACGCGGCCTTCCGGCGCGGGGCGCCGTCCCCGCTCGGGCCGATCGCGGTGGAGTACGCCGATTTCGCCGCGTGGCAGCGGACCACGCTCGAGGGCGAGGCGTTCGAGGGGCTCGTCGCGTACTGGAAGGAGGCCCTCGCGGGCGCGCCGCCGCTGCTCGAGCTGCCGGGCGATCGCCCCCGCCCGCCGGTGCTGAGGTCCCGCGGCGCCGCGCTCGAGCTCGGGCTCGGCGAGGCCGGGGAGCGGGCCCTCCGGGCGCTCGGCGAGGGCCAGGGGCTGACGCGGGCGATGATCGTGCTCGCCGCGTTCGCGGCGCTGATCCACCGCTACACGGGCCGCGAGGATCTCGTCATCGGCATGCCGAGCGTCGGCCGGGATCACGTCGAGCTCGAGGGGGTCGTCGGGTTCTTCCTGAACACCGTGCCGGTGCGGATCGACCTCTCGGGCGACCCGCCGTTCGCCGAGCTGCTCGAGCGGGTGCGGCGGGCCTGCCTCTCCGCGTACGAGCACGCCGCGCTGCCCTTCGAGCGGCTGGTCCGCGCGCTGCCGCTCACGCGGGATCCGAGCTGGAACCCGCTGGTCCAGATCGCGTTCGCGCCCCAGCCGCCCGGCGAGCGCGAGCTCGCGCTGGAGGGGCTCGCCGCGCGGCGGCTCGACGCCCAGCTGCGGGCGACGGTCTTCGACCTGACGCTGTACACCTGGGAGCGCGGCGGGGAGCTCTCCGGATGGGTGGAGTACAGCACCGACCTCTTCGATCGGCCGCGGATCGAGGCGCTGCTCGAGCACCTCGGGGCGCTCCTGCGGGGCGCGGCCGCCGCGCCGCGGGCCCGCGTCTCGGCGCTGCCGCTCCTGGCGGAGGCGGAGCGGCGCCGGCTGCTCGTCGAGCTCGGCGCGGGCCCGGCGTACGGGCGAGCGCCGGCGGCGCGCGCGCACGAGCCGTTCGAGGCCGAGGTGGACCGCGCGCCGGACGCGGAGGCGGTCGTCTCCGGCGTCTCCGGCGACCGCGCGCTCACTTACCGGGAGCTCGACGAGGCGGCGAACCGGCTCGCCCACCGCCTGCGCGAGCTCGGCGTCGGGCCGGGGTCCATCGTCGCGAGCTGCCTGGAGCGGTCCGCCGACGTCGCCGTCGCGTTCCTCGGCGTGCTGAAGGCGGGGGGCGCGTACCTGCCGCTCGATCCGGCGCACCCGGCGGCGCGGCTCGCGGCGCTGCTCGCGGACAGCGGCGCGGCGGCGCTGCTCACCCAGGCGCGGATCGCCGCGCGGCTGCCCTCGCGCCCGGGCGCGACGCTCCGCCTCGACGCGGACTGGCCGGAGATCGCCGCGCGCAGCCCGGCGCGGCCGGCGCCGCTCGCCGGGCCGGAGGACGCGGCCTACGTGATCTACACCTCCGGGTCGACCGGCCGGCCGAAGGGGGTCGTCGTCGAGCACCGGAGCGCGGCGCACCTGGTCGAGGCGGGCCGCGGGCCGCTCGGGGTGCGCGCCGGGTCGCGGGTCCTGCAGACGGCCTCGCTGGGCTTCGACGCGTCGATCTGGGAGCTCCTGATGACGCTCTCGGTCGGCGCGACGCTCTGCGTGGAGCCGCTGCACGCGCTGATGCCGGGCGCGGAGCTCGCGCGCGCGCTGCGCCGCCACCGGATCACGGTCGCGTTCCTGCCGCCCTCGGTGCTCGCGCAGCAGCCGCTCGAGGCGCTCCCCGAGCTCGAGACGCTGATCGTGGGCGGCGAGGCGTGCCCGGAGGAGCTCGTGGACCGCTGGGCGCCGGGGCGCCGCTTCCTCAACGCGTACGGCCCGACCGAGTGCGCCGTGTGCTCCACGATCGCCGAGTGCCGCCCGGGCGGGGGCGCGCCCTCGATCGGCGGCCCGCTCGCGGGCGTGCGCGCGTACGTGCTCGATCCGCGCGGCGAGCTCGCGCCGATCGGCGTGCCCGGAGAGCTCTTCCTGGGCGGCGGCGGCGTGGCCCGCGGCTACCTCGGCCGCCCCGATCTCACCGGGGAGCGCTTCCTGCCCGATCCGTTCGCAAGCGCGCCGGGCGCGCGGATGTACCGCACCGGCGATCTCGCGCGCTGGCGCCGGGACGGGGGCCTCGAGTTCCTCGGCCGCGCCGACGAGCAGGTGAAGATCCGGGGCGTCCGGATCGAGCTGCGCGAGATCGAGGCGGCGCTCCGCGAGCACCCGGCCGTGCTGGACGCGGCGGTCGCGGCGCGGGAGGACACGCCGGGCGAGCGGCGGCTCGTGGGCTACGTCGTGCCGCGGACCGGAGAGGGCGCCGCGCTCGAGCAGGAGGCCGGCGCGCGGCGCGCGCCCGGGCTGATCCCGTCGATCCGGGCCTCGCTCCAGGCGAAGCTCCCCGACAGCATGGTCCCGTCCGCGTTCGTGGTGCTGGACGCGCTCCCGCTCGCGCCGAGCGGGAAGCTGGACCGGCGCGCGCTGCCCGCGCCCGATCGGCGGAAGCCCGAGGTCGCGCAGGCGTTCGTCGCGCCGCGCCCGGGGCTCGAGGCGGCGCTCGCCGAGATCTGGCGCGAGGCGCTCGACCTCGAGCAGGTGGGCGTCGACGAGCCGTTCTTCGATCTCGGCGGCCACTCGCTGCTCCTGGCCCGGGTCCGCGCGATGATCGCCGCGCGCCTCGGCCGCGAGGTGCCGATGGTGGAGCTCTTCCAGCACCCCACGATCCGCCGCCTCGCCGCCCACCTGGAGGCGGCCGCGGGCCTGCCGGCGCCCAGCGCCCCGAGCCCCGCCCCGGCGCGCGGCGCCGCGCCCTCCGGGGCGATCGCGATCGTCGGCATGGCGGGCCGCTTCCCCGGGGCGCGCGACGTCGAGGCGCTCTGGGCCGAGCTGCGCGACGGCGTCGAGGGGATCACGCGCTCGACGCCCGAGGCGCTCGATGCCGCGGGCGTGGATCCCGCGCTGATCCGGTCGCCGCGCTTCGTCCCGGCGATCGGCACGATCGAGGACTCGATGGGCTTCGACGCGGCGCTCTTCGGCTACAGCCCGCGGGAGGCCCGGACCATGGACCCGCAGCATCGGGCCTTCCTCGAGTGCGCCTGGGAGGTGATGGAGCGCGCGGGCTACAATCCGCTGGTCCACGAGGGCCGCGTCGGCGTCTTCGGCGGAGCGGACGCGCCCCACTACTGGCTCGAGCGGATCGGCCCCGGGGGCCCGCCGCTCTCCGGCGAGGAGTACCAGGCGATGCTCGGCAACGTGCCCGACGGGCTGACCACGCGCGTCGCGTACAAGCTCGGGCTCCGGGGCCCGGCCGTGACCGTGCTGTCGGCGTGCTCGACGTCGCTCGTGGCCGTGCACCTCGCGTGCAGGAGCCTGCGCGCGGGCGAGTGCGACATGGCCCTCGCGGGCGGCGCCGTCGTGCTCCCGCCGGACCGGCTCGGCCACCTCGCCGAGGAGGGCGCGGTGACGTCGCCGGACGGCCGCTGCCGGCCCTTCGACGCCGCGGCGAACGGCGTCGTCGGCGCGAGCGGCGTGGGCATGGTCGCGCTCCGGCGGCTCGAGGACGCGCTCGCGGACGGCGACACGATCCACGCGGTGATCCGCGGCTCGGCCGTGGGCAACGACGGCGCGCTCAAGGTCGGCTACACCGCGCCCGGCCTGGAGGGGCAGATCGACGTGATCTCCCGCGCGCAGGAGGACGCGGGGGTGGATCCGGACGGGATCGGGCTCATCGAGGCCCACGGCACCGCGACGCCCATCGGCGACCCGATCGAGGTCGCGGCGCTCACGGCCGCGTTCCGGCGCGGCACCGATCGGCGCGGCTTCTGCGCGCTGGGGTCGATCAAGGGCAACATCGGCCACACGAGCGCCGCGGCCGGGGTGGCGGGGCTGATCAAGGCCGCGCTGGCGCTGGAGAACGAGCTGATCCCGCCCACGCTCCACTTCACGCGCCCGAACCCGGAGCTCGAGCTCGAGCGCACGCCGTTCTTCGTCAACGCGGCGCCGCTCGCGTGGCCGCGGGGCGAGCGGCCGCGCCGCGCCGGGGTGAGCTCCTTCGGCGTCGGCGGGACGAACGCCCACGTGATCCTCGAGGAGGCGCCGCCGCGCGGCGCCCCGGAGCCCTCGCGCGGCGTCCAGCTCCTCGTGCTCTCGGCGCGCACGCCGGACGCGCTCGACGCGGCGGCCGCGCGGCTCGCGGGGCGCCTCACGGCGGATCCCGGGCTCGATCTGGCGGACGTCGCGTTCTCCCTCCGGGTCGGGCGCGCCGCGCTGCCGCACCGCCGGGCGGTGGTGTGCCGGGACGCCGCCTCCGCCGCCGCGAGCCTGCGCGAGCGCGATCCCGCCTGCGCCTTCGACGGCACGGCCGGCCGGAGGGCGCCGGAGGTGGTCTTCCTCTTCCCGGGCGGCGGCACGCAGGACGTCGGCATGGGCCGCGCCCTGTACGAGGCCGAGCCGGTCTACCGCGAGGCGCTGGGCCGCGCGGCGGACCTCTTCGCGCGCGAGACCGCGGGCGACGTCGACGTGCGCGCGCTGCTCTTCCCGGTCCCGGGCGACCGCGCGCGGGAGGAGGCGGCGCGGCGGCTGCTCGAGCCCACGCAGAACCTCGCCGCCGTGTTCTGCACCGAATACGCGCTCGCCGAGCTGCTCACCGCGTGGGGCGTCCGCCCGGCGGCGGTCATGGGCCACAGCCTCGGAGAGTACGCGGCCGCGTGCCTCTCCGGCGTGCTGCGCCTCGAGGACGCGGTCGCGCTCGTGACGCTGCGCGGCGGCCTCTACGAGGAGACCCCGCGGGACGCGGCGACCCTGATCGTCGCGCTCTCCGAGCGGGCGCTCTGCGCGCGCCTGCGCGACGGGCTCTCGCTCGCCGCGGTCAACGCGCCCGAGAGCTGCGTCGCCTCCGGCACCGGCGCGGCGATCGCCGCGCTCGAGGCGGAGCTCCGCGCCGAGGGCGTCGAGTGCCGGCGCCTCGCCGCCGCGGGCGCCGCGCACTCGGCGCTCATCGAGCCGTTCGCGCCGCGCCTCGCCGAGCGCGCCCGGTCGATGGACCTCGGCGCGCCCCGGATCCCCCTCGTCTCCACCCTGACCGGGCGCTGGCTCGAGGAGGCCGAGGCCCGTGATCCCGAGCGCTGGGCGCGCCACCTCCGCGGCACCGTCCGGTTCGCGGACGGGCTCACGACGCTGCTCGCCGGCGCCGATCGCGTGCTCGTGGAGGTCGGCCCCGGCCGGACCCTCACCGGGCTCGCGCGGCGGCACCCGGCGCTCGGCGATCGGCTCGTGACCCCCACGATGGCCGGCGCCGGCTCGAGCCGGGGCGACCTCGAGGCCGCGCTCTGCGCCGTCGCGCGGCTCTGGTGCGCGGGCGCGCCCGTCGACCTGGCCGCGCTCTCCCGCGGCGAGCGGCGCCGGCGCGTCCCCTTGCCCGCGTACGCCTTCGAGCGCCGGCCGTACATCGCCGGCGCCGCGGCCCGCCCGTGGCGGGATCGGTCCGAGGCCGCCGCGCCGCCCTCCAGCCGGAGCGCTCACGCCGCCGCGCCCTCCGGCCGCGGCCGAGCCCACGCCGCCCCGCCGCCCTCCCAGCGCGGCGAGCCGGCGGATCCCGTCACGCACGCGCTCTCCAAGGTCTGGCGAGAGGTGCTGGGGATCGACCGCGTCCGGCCCGGCGACAACTTCTTCGACCTCGGCGGGAGCTCGTTCATCGCGGTCCACATGCGCAGCAAGGTGCTGGATCGCCTCGGCGTGCAGCTCCCGGTGCACGCGCTCCTCGAAGCGCCCACGTTCGGCGCCCTGGCGGACCGGATCCGCGCCGCCATTCCCGCGAGCCCGCCCTCCGCCGGCGCGGCGCCGACGAGGCCGCCCCCGGCCAGCGCCGCGCCCCC
>CAYQYG010000092.1:0-23505 GCA_964421485.1 uncultured Polyangiaceae bacterium
GCGGCTCTGGAACGCTGCGACCGGGGCCGAGATGCGCAAGCTCGAAGGGCACACCCGGTCTGTCACCTCCGTCGCGTTCTCGCCCGACGGCCAGACCCTCGCCTCGGGCTCCGACGACAGGAGCGTGCGGCTCTGGAACGCTGCGACCGGGGCCGAGATGCGCAAGCTCGAAGGGCACACCTGGTCTGTCACTTCCGTCGCGTTCTCGCCCAACGGCCAAACGCTCGCCTCTGGCTCCGACGACAAGACCGTGCGGCTCTGGAGTATGGCGACTGGGGCCGAGATTCGCAAGCTCGAAGGTCACACGGGTTCGGTCAACTTCATCACGTGCTCGCCCAACGGTGAGATCCTCGCCTCTGGCTCCGACGACAAGACCGTACGGCTCTGGAACACGGCAACCGGGGCCGAGATTCGCAAGCTCGAAGGTCACACCGACTCGGTCACCTCCGTCGCGTTCTCGCCCGACGGCAAGACACTGGCGTCCTCGTCTAGTGACGGTTCTATCCGTCTCTGGACTACCACGGACGGCCCCTTGATCGTCCTTCGAGCCGTCTCCGCCCGTAACGCCTCCTACGCGTTCACCCCCGGCCCCGCTCCCCTGATCGAATTCCTCGGCCCCGAGGCAGAAGCCGCGGCTGCCTTCCCCATCTGCCGCATCGGCGCGCTCAGCTTCCCCTTCGACCTCTGCCGCGAGCGCTTCGAGGTCCATGGCCTCCTCGCCAAGGTGCTCTCGGGCGACCCCTCCTACGCCGAGCCATGAGGTCGCCCGGCGTCGAGGGGATGCGGGCCGCGCTCCAGTCGCGCCTCCTCCAGTTCCGCTCGGACGGGGCACACGCGCGGCGATGCCGGCGCACGTGTCCCTCGTCGGCTTGCCCGAGGGGAGGCGGAACGTGGCATCCTTGGGCTCATCCAGACGATCCGCGGCTCATGGCCATCAGGTCGCCTCCACGGAGAGGGATGGGACAGGTTACGCTCGCACCCTGCGATCGGCGGTCGCGAGCGTGAGCCCCTCGACGCGCGCCTGCGCGATGAGCAGCCGGTCGAAGGGATCACGGTGCACTTCGGGAAGCGCAGCGACATCGAGGACGTGCTCGGGACGCATGACCAGCACATCGATACCGCTGTCACGCGTCTGGCGCTGCCAGAATGTCTCCGTCGGGTCGGGGAGCTCGAGCTTTCCGAGGCCGGTCTTGATGACCACCTCCCACAGGCTGGCCACGGAGACATAGACCTCTGTCTCCACATTGCTGATCTGAGCCCGCACATCCACCGAGATCCGGCCGGGATCGAGCGCGAGCCACAGCTACACATGGGTGTCGAGCCGAAGCCTCACGGCGCGTCGTCCTCGTCGGCCTCACCCTCGAAGTACTTCTGGACCTCCGGAGGGAGCGGCTCGTCGAAATCCTCTGCGATCCATCCACGACCGGCGTAGCGACCGATCCCTGCGCGCCGCTTGGCGATGAGGTCGCCTCCCGGCTCGGCCTCGGCTTTCAGGAGGGTGCGCGCCAGGCGAAGCTGCTCGTCCCGCGGCAGCTTCTTCGCGAGAGGCAAGAGGTCGTCCGCCGAAAGCTTCTCCGCAGGTTCCGCCACGATCATCCTCCTTGTGATCTCGATTCATTGCCGAGAAGCGGAGTGGCTTGCGCTCATCTCCTCGTCGTCGCCGTGGGCGCCGGATAGGCAGCGAGAGATTACCTGTTCATGGCGCTGCTGCAAGGGCCAAGCGTTCGCCGGGCCATGGCCCTCCGCGCTCAGGTTCAGGGGCCCCACGGACGGACAGGCGACGCGTGACGGGATCGAGCACGGGCACCGAGAGGCCGGGCGCGGATCTGGCCGCGCGCTGCCTCGATCGGCCCAGCGGGCGGCGGGTGGAGGCCAGGGTGGAGCCGCAGCGCCTCCTCGAGCCATGAGCCCACCCCCAGCCCCGCGTACTGCGTCCGCGCCGCCCGTGCTGACGCGCGCTCACCGTGGGTCTACGCTCGCCATCGTGTCTCGCTCGACCCATCCCCTCGCGCTGCTCGTCCTGGTGCTCCTTGCCGGCATCGCGATCCTCGCCTGCGGTTCCGGTCACAGCAACGTGAACCGGTCGCAGGCGCCGGCCGCTTCAGCGGTCCCCGCACCGCCGCCGTCGCCGAGCGCGTCTGCGTCGGCGCCGCCCGCACCTCCGCCGCGACCGCCCTGCGAGATCGCGGCCGAGCAGCGCGCGCGGGTGCCGGGGTTGCTCAACGAGGGAAAGCTCGATCGCACCGTGCGCGTGATCGAGCGCGCGGACGCGCTGTGTCCGAGCAGCGCGCCGGAGACCTGGGAGGCGCTGGTGACGACCCTCGCCGAGCTCGGCAGAGGGGCCGACGCGCGCAAGGTCGCCGACGCCATCGACGCGAGCGCGGGCGCGACGCCGGGGGCGCGGGCCGCGGCAACGCGCGCTCGGAAGGCGATCGCCGCGGTCGAGGAGAAGACCTTCGACGACAAGGCCAAGGAGGCCATGCGCAAGGTCTACCTGGCGGCGGCGGCGGCGCGGGAGGACAAGAAGTACGAGGAGGCGAGGAAGGGGTTTCTGGAGGCCTGGTCGCTGTACAGGCCGAATGGGCAAGCGCTGTGGGCCGCGGGGCTGGTGACGAAGGAGATGGGGGACGGGGCGAGGGCACAGCGATTGTTCGACAGGGCGATCGTGGAGCTCGAGAGGTTCGGCCAAAAAAAGGTGGTCCTGGATGCACCGAACGGGTTTCCGGGCCCAGTACAGGAGCTCGCGTGGAGCAGGGATGGGCGCTGGCTTGCCATTGCTACCGGCAGCGTCGTGTCGATCAGGGATCCATCCCTGGACTTCCGCGAGACGGTACGGCTCGAAGGGCACACAAGCTCGGTCACCTCTGCTGCGTTCTCACCCGACGGCCACATCCTCGCATCGGGCTCCGATGATCATACCGTGTGCCTGTGGGACGTCGCCACAGGGGCCGAGATGCGGAAGCTCGAAGGGCACACAGGCCGGATCAACTCCGTCGCGTTCACGCACGATGGCAAGACCGTCGCCTCGGGCTCTGAGGACGATACCGTGCGGCTCTGGAACGTCGGAACAGGGGTCGAGATGCGCAAGCTCGAGGCGCTCAGGATAACCTCCGTCGCGATCTCGCCCGACGGCAAGTTCCTCGCCTCGGGTTCCGGGGGCGGTCTTGTGCGGCTCTGGAACGTCGGAACAGGGGTCGAGATGCGCAAGCTCGAAGGGCACACGCACTCGATCAACTCCGTCGCCTTCTCGCCCGACGGCAAGACCCTGGCCTCGGGCTCTGATGACTACAGCGTGCGGCTCTGGAACGTCGGAACAGGGGCCGAGATGCGCAAGCTCGAAGGGCACACGAAGTCGATCAACTCCGCCGCCTTCTCGCCCGACGGTAAGATCCTCGCCTCGGCCTCCTCTGATGGGACTGTGCGGCTCTGGAATGTCGCGAATGGGACCGAGATGCGCAAGCTCGAAGGGCACACCTGGTTTATCCCCTCTGTCGCGTTCTCTCCCGACGGCCTGATCCTGGCCGGGGGCTGCGGCAAAGGCGTGCTGCTCTGGAACGCCGCGACAGGGGCCGAAATGCGCAAGCTCGAAGGGCACACTGCGCCCGGACGCTCCGTCGCGTTTTCGCCCGACGGCAAGATCCTGGCGCGGGACTCCAGAGACGACTACGCGGTGCGAGTCTGGAATGTTGCGACAGGGGCCGAGATGCGCGAGCTCGGAGGGCACACGGACGTGGTCAACTCCGTCGCGTTCTCGTCCGACGGCGTGATCCTGGCCTCGGGTTCCGCGGATAACACCATACGGCTCTGGCACGTTGCGACAGGGGCCGAGATGCGCAAGCTCGAAGGGCATACGGACGTCGTGACTTCGGTCGCGTTCTCACCCGACGGCAAGACCCTCGCATCGGGCTCTTGGGATTGTTCCGTGCAGCTCTGGAATATTGCGACAGGGGCCAAGATGCGCACGTTTTACACGCTTGGGGTAAACCAGGTCAACTCCGTCGCGTTCGCGCCCGACAGCAAGACCCTCGCATCGGGCTCCTGGAGCAACGCCGTGCGGCTCTGGAACATGGCAACAGGGGCCGAGGAACGCAAGTTCATAGGGCACACGGGCTTTGCCCCTGCCATCGCGTTCTCGCCCGACGGCAAGACCCTCGCATCGGGTTCCGAAGACCATACCGTGCGACTCTGGAACGTCGCGACAGGGGTCGAGATGCTCAGGCTCGAAGGGCACACGGGCGAGGTCCTCTCCCTTGCGTTCTCGCGCGACGGCAAGACCCTCGCATCGGGCTCCACGGACGGTACCGTGCGGCTCTGGATTGTCGCGACGGGGGCCGTGATGCGCGAGATCGAGGGGCACACTGATTGGATCACATCCGTCGCGTTCTCGCCCAACGGCAGGACGCTGGCTTCCTCGTCTCTTGAAGGCTCTATCCATCTCTGGACTGCTGCAGGCGACCCGTTGATCGTTCTTCGGGTCGTCTCGCACCGCAATGCCTCCTACGCTTTCACCGCCGGTCCCGCTCCCCTGATCGAATTCCTCGGCCCCGAGGCAGAAGCCGCGGCCGCGTTCCCCATCTGCCGCATCGGCGCGCTCAGCTTCCCCTTCGACCTCTGCCGCGAGCGCTTCGAGGTGCATGGCCTCCTCGCCAAGGTGCTCGCGGGCGACCCCTCCTACGCCGATCCATGAGGTCGCCCGGCGTTGACCGGAGATGCCGATGGCTCTCTCGCCGCTGCTCCTGCTCGGCTCGGACGGGAAGGCGTCCGCGGCGATACCGGTGCCCATGGCCCTCATCCGCTTGCCGGCGGGGAGGCGGAACGTGCTACCCTTGGGCATGTCCGCAGCACAGCCTGTAGAGTTCACGCTCGATCCTGGACGCCCCGCCGTCCTGCGCGTGACCATGCCCGACGGGACCGTGTACGAAACGGAGCTGACCGTCGTGGTGTCCGGCGTGATTGATCTGGGCGGCCGGAATCCGGATGGTACGCATCGGGTCGAGATCCAGGCGGGCGTCCAGCTCCACAGCAAGCAGGTGCCTCGATGAGCGCCGCAGCGACCTACCAGATCATGTTTTCCGCGCCTCTCGTCCTTTCCACGTGGGTCTTTCCGGTGAACCTCTCGCTTCCGCCGAGAGTCGATGGGACGACCACGGAAGCGCTGCCGCGCGAGCTCACGCCCCCGGAAGAGCGATTCCTCCAGGGCGAGGCCGTGGGAGACGAGGCAGAGCTCGCGCTCCAGCGCCTGGTCGACCGCGCAGCCGCTGCCCCGAGCGGCGTCTTCGTGGCCACCGAAGTCCCGGACGACGAATGATCCGTGAAGGTGCCGTCGTGCGCGTCGAGGCCGGCGGCAAGCCTGGGCGGCCGGGCGTGGTCCTCCGGTTGATCGATCGCGACGGTCGCCAGTTCGCCTTCGTGCCATGGGGTACCGGTACCCTGCGTGCCGACCGTCGACACGTTGCGGTGAACCACCGCGAAGCCGCGGGCATCGCGCTCGAGCTCGAGAAGCCGACCTACTTCTACCCGGGCAACGTCTGGATCGGGCCCGTGGACCTGCTCGAACCGCGACGGACGAGCTGTCCGCCGGAGCTCATGAACATGCTGCGCGCCCTCTTCGGGCTCCGGTAGGAGCGCAGCGATCGACTCCCGCATCGCGGTGCAGGGGTCACCCGCCGAGCTTCGCGCGCTCGCGTGTCCAGTAGGCGTGGAACCACCCCCAGAGCACGTCGAGCGGCACGCCCGCCCGCTCGGCAATGGCCAGCGGCGCTTCGGCACCGCGGAGCAGCGCTTGCACGGCCGCCTCCTTGGCCGACAGCGGCACGTCGCCCGTGTCCGCCGTGGAGGCCCTCACCTCGTGGGCAAGACCGGGCGCGGGCTCGTCGGCCGGGAGCCCATGCCGCCGGAGCGGCAGCCGCACGGCGGGATCCCCGAGCAAGACATAGCCGCGGAGGTCATTGCGGAGCATCCAGAGGTGGCCGCGCTCGATGGGGTTCGTGGGATGCTCCCTGCCCTTCGCGCGGGCGTCCGCCTCCAGCTCGAAGAGGCTCGTCAGCTCATGGTTCGCGTCCCGGTAGGTCCCCATGAGCTCGTCGAGCGCGAGGCCTGCGCGGCTCCCCCTCACCAGCACCTTCAGGGGATTCAGGATCCTCGATTTCCGGCTCTGCCAGCGCTTCGTCGCGCTCGAGAACCCGTAAGTCCACGCGAGGTCCATGTGGGCGATCACCGCGAGCGGGCCGGCCGGGTTGGCCAGCGCGGCCTGCGGCATGGCCGCGATGAACGCGCGGCGCCCGGGCGAGGGCAGGCTCCGAAGCACCGCCGCGATGGACCCGTGGAAGGAGCCCTGCCTCGCGAGCTCCGACAGCCAGGTATGGAACGCGCTCGACGTCGGCGTCCCCGCGCCGAAGCAGGCCAGATAGAACCATATCCCTCCGGGCAGGAAGGGCTGGCCTCGCAATCGCTCCGCGTCGAGGATCTCACCTCGGCGCAGCACGAGCGCGCCCTGGCGCCTCCGTTGCTCCTCCTCCGTGGCCCAGCCCCGCGGCGGCGCACCCAAGCCGTGGCTGACCGAGAGGAGCACCGAGGGCCGCTCACCGGCGCCGCCGGCCAGCAGCTCGTCAATCGTCTCCGCCGAGATCTCTCGCACCGAAGCGGCAGCGAGCTTCCCTTCGTCGTGCGCCTCCCTCGCCGCGACGAGGCTCGGGGCGATGAGCATCCGCTCGCCGAGGCTCGTGGCAGTCGTCCCGTCGCGCGCCACGAAGAAGAGGAGGTCCGGCGAGGGCGCGGGCGTCCCGCGCCCGGCGAAGCGCACGACCTTCTCGGCGTACGCGGCATAGGCGACCGCATCTGCCTCGCCGGCCGCATCGGCGAAATGGATCCGGCCGACCAGGGCGCGGTTGGCGAGCGTCTGCTGGAGCTCCAGGGAGACCTGGTGCAGATCCCCGAGCAAGAGGACGTACGCGGGGCGCTCCTCCTCCGGGATGTCGTCGGCCCAGTAGACGTCATTGCACCACTTCACTGCGGCCCGCGCGTCCATGTTCGAGGGAACGCGGTAATCCCGGGCCGGCGCGCCCTGCTCGCCCTCACGCAGCCGGATGAGCGGCGCGATCGCCTCGCGCAGCCGATCGCCCTCGCGGCCCTCGGGCGCGATCACCGCCCAGCGCTGGATGGACAGGTCGTTCGAATCCCCGGGCTTCGGCCCCCACTGGTTGACGTCCCCGGTCTTCCTGGGCGGCTCCCCGAGCCGGGCGGCCTCGCCGGGGAGGCCCTCGTCGAGCACCGGCCGGCGCTCGTCCGCGTCGACGAGCAGAAGGGCCAACCGATCATCCAGCGTGTCCATGCGCTTTCTCCAGCACGAAAGGTGTCCCCGGGCGACCCTACCACCGGAGGGCTCGAACCCCCAAGCCCGCCCGCCAGGCCCTCCTCGAGGCCCGTGGCGCGACTGCGCGCCTGGCTCACCGCGGACTGGGGCGAGAAGATCGCAACGCTTCAAGCTGCACCCGGAGTAGCCGCCGCGGCCCGGGCCGTGGTACGCGGGCGGCGAGATCACCCCCGATGAGCTCGCCGAGGCACGGCCACACCAGCGCCCGACGCTTGCCCCTCAGCCAGCGGATCCTCGGCGCGCCGCCGGCCCGATCCCTGCCGGACGCGTACCTCTGCGACCCCTTCACCCCCCTCGACCCGCGCGCCGACGGCGCCCTCCGGACGGACCTGGACCCCATCCGCGGCGGCGATCGCCTCGCCATGATCGCCCGCAACATCCAGTGGTCCGGCGGCATCCCCACGCTCCACTTCCTGAGCGGCCACATCGGCAGCGGCAAGACCACCGAGCTCCTCCGGATGCGCGACCACCTGGAGCGCAGCGCCCCCGACACGACCGTGCTCTTCCTGGACGCCGACCTCTACCTCGACAGGTACGACGCCGACCTGGAGGACATCGTCATCGCGCTCTGGCACGTCGTGCTGGACCAGCGCCCGGCCGAGGCCGGCAAGATCCTCGCCGACGTGTGGAAAGCGCAGGTCCGCGCCGCCCTCACCTCCTTCGTCGTGAACCTCCCGGACAAGGTGCCCGAGGCCGTGGGCGCCGTGCTGGGGCAGCTCCGGCTGCCAGGCATCGAGGAGCGCAAGAAGCTGCGCGTCGCGGTCGGGTCCATCCTGACGGTGCTCATCGGCGGCCTCAACCGGGCCCTGGCGGCGCTCCGCCACTCCCCGGCCGACTCCGTCGTCCTGCTCATCGACAACCTCGAGAAGCTCGGGGAGGGCCAGCGCGAGAAGGTCGAGCGGCTCTATCTGGAGCGCATGGGCGCGCTCAAGAGCCTCGAAGCGCACCTCGTGATCACCGTGCCGCTCTTTCTCTGCTTCTCGGCGGCAGGCGCGAGCCTCACCGCGCTCTACGGCGGGGAGGTCGTGGTCTTGCCGATGATCAAGGTCCGCCGCCGCCAGGCGGACGGCGGCGGCGACAACGCCGGCGGTATCGCTGCGATGGTCGACATCCTTCGCAGGCGCGTGGCATTCGACGAGCTGTTCGAGGGGGGGATCACAGCGGCGGAGACGATCGCGCGCCTCTCGGGCGGGGTCATCCGCCACGCCCTGCGCATGGTCCAGGGGGCGGTGGGACGGCACGATGCCCCGCCGGTCGGGCTGGTCTCCGTCGAGCGCGCCGCCGCGGCCATCCAGGCCGACTTCGAGCGGGCGCTGCCCGAGGCGTGGGTCGCCCACCTCCACGCCGTCGCGCGCACGAACCGCTTCGACGAGGGCTGCCCCGAGGACATCAAGCGCGAGCTCTTGCGCCGCCTGTACGTGCTCGAGTGCCAGCACGGCGAGCCGGGGGCGTGGTATGGCGTCCATCCGCTCGTCGAGCGCCTGCGGAAGTACCTGGAGCACAGGTCTGAATGATCCCTGGGTGGCAGGAGGCCATTCCGCTCACCCCAGCGTCCGAGGAGAACCTCTCCGCGCTCCGGCGCGCGATCGCCTGGACGCGCGGCTTCGCGCTGTTCGTGCTCGTCTGCGATGGTCCGGCGCGCGCCGAGGTGCTGCGGCGACTGCGAGGGTGGTCCGGCAAGGGCAGCGTGTCCGAGCTCGCCTTCCTCCCGGCCGGCCAGGCCGGGAGGAAGGCGCTGGAGCGGCTGCTGGCCCCGACGGACCCCGGGCCTCCCCTGCCGGGCGCCGTGATCGTCGACGGCGACACGCGGGTCGAGGGCGCTTCACCTCGACGCGATGGTCGGCCCCCTCGAACTTGCCGATCGCGCGCGCAGTGTGGATGTGCTGGTTGACGGTCAACTGGTGAGGGTTTCCCCTCTGCGGCTTCTCGAAACGGCATCATGCCTCGGTCGGGTTGGGCGCCGTTGGCTGTTGGCTGTTGGCTGGGCCGGCGCTGGAGTTCGTAGACCTCTTCGACGGCGGTTCGGGCGCCGCCGCCTTCGGCTTGGTCGGCGTCTGGGTCATGGCGAGCGATTTCTTCTGGCGCCATGAGCCGGCGTCGATGTCGATGATGGATGCAGCTCAGCGCCAGCGGAACTCGCCCGTAACTGGGCGCGGGCCGGACGCCGCGTTGTAGCCGAGCGTCATCGGTCTGTTGTTCGAGCACAATGTCTCGACGAACGTCTTGAGGAGCGCGGACCCGCGCAGCACATCGGGATCGGCGGACAGGTGATCGACGACCTGCCGGGACACCAGGACGATCAGCTTGGCTCGTGCACGGGAGGCCATGACGTTGAAGCGGTTGAGGCTGAGCAGGAACTCGTCCTCGTCGCTGATGGCGTCGGGGTCGCCGAGGGCGAACGTCGCGATCATCACGTCGCGCTGCTGCCCCTGGAATCGCTCAACCGTGTCGACGGACTCGCGAAGTGCGCTCGTGGGAACGGTCGTTCCGAACAAGCGATGAAGCCCGCTGATGACGAGCGCCTGCTGTGCACGGTGGGGGGTTACCACGCCAACGCCGCGAGCCCAGAAGTCCGCCGCCGAGTACGGCGTGGTCGAGCGAGGAATGATGGCTCCCGAGGGACCTCGCTCGTTCACAAGCTGTGACGACATGGAGCCGGAGAGGAGCCACACGAGCGAGGCAACGGCATCGGCCTCGAAGGGGTTCCACTGGCTGCTTCGCCCCTCGTCGTAGACGAACACCGAGCACGCCTGCGCAGGGTTCAGGAGTGCGGACCAGTCGGGCGTCCAGAAGAGATGGGCGGGCCAATTCGCCGGTGCGGTCGGCGTGGTAGGCAGCGCTGTCAGGAGATCGAGCGTGAGGAAACCTGAATGAGCCACGAGCCCCGGCGGGTAACCTGCCGCCTGGCCGAGACTGACGATCGTCGAGTTCGAACGGTAGTTCGTGTTGAGCACTGCCGGAGGAATCGCGTGTCGCTCCTGCAGGTACGTGAACACCGGACCGACGAACGGCTCGAGGCCGAGCGGAGCTTCAGCCTGATGGATCGGAGGCAACTGCTTCGGATCGCCAGCGACCACCACGCTGCCGTTGTCCGCGAGCCCTGCAATGGCAAGCGTGGATGTGCCGACGTCGAGCTGCGAGGCCTCGTCGATCACGATGAGATCGAACAACGGCGTCATCGGGCTCCCCGCGCCTTC
Source organism: uncultured Polyangiaceae bacterium (assembly GCA_964421485.1). Classification (GTDB taxonomy): domain Bacteria; phylum Myxococcota_A; class Polyangia; order Polyangiales; family Polyangiaceae; genus CAYQYG01. Next base: position 10,570 of record CAYQYG010000092.1, read on the forward strand.
AAGCAGTCGATAAACCTGTTGAACCGGCCCACCCACCAGCGTCAGACCTTGTGCGCCCAGCAGCCGTTGCGTGAGCTGCGCGTGTTGCGGCGACCCGTGCGGCACATCGAGGGCCGGCGGAACACGCGGCGAGGGATCTCTCGATGCAGAACGCAGTCGAGCGATCGTCACCTGTGGCAATGCGAGCGGCCCCTGGGCAAGGTGCTCGGCGACACGCAGGAGCACGTTGTCGATGGCCTCGTAGGTCGGCCCCGAGATCAGGACTCGCGCAGCAACGCCGCGCACCACCGCCTCGTGGAGGGCGCCGAGCAGAACGGCGCGGAGGGTGCTGCTCTTGCCAGTCCCCGGCGGTCCCCAGACGAGCTGGAGCCTCCGCGAGAGCGAGTCGGACCACGCTTTCCATTGGCTCGCGTTCAGGTTGATGCCGCCCTGCGCGAGATGTGTCTGGATGGCTGGAAGTACGCGACCAGAAGGCGACGTGTAGAGCCGCTGACCATCCCAAAGAACATCTGCCGCAGGCGAAGGGGCGCCCGCACGAGGTCGCTGACGGCCTCCAAGTGCCTGGGCGACAGCAGGGAGCGCTTGGGCGATTGGCGGATTGCCGATGGCGTTCAGCGTCTCCTGGAGGCGCGGGATCAGAATGTCCTGGTGCACAGGGTCAAGCATCACGTCCTGCGCGAACGAGAGCAGGCCTGCGTTCTCCGCAGCGGTCACGGTCGCAAGCCAGTACGCATTGACGTCCACGACGATGAAGCCGTTATCGCGGTCCACGGCAGCTACGCTGACGGCCGACACCTTCTCCATGCGCGAGTACGCGGTCGACTTCCCGGGCAACGGCAACGTGGCGTTGTTCGTTACCTGCGCCAGCGTTCTGTCGAGGAATCCGGGAAGATTCATCGGCGCGAGCGCGAAGTTGATGTCTCCATCGCGTGCTCGGACCTCTCGGGAGCCCTGGGCGAGCTCGTAGACCCAGCGGCCCGGCGCTGTCGTGAGGTTCAGTCGTGCGAGGTGGGGCGCAGCCGCTGCTGCCGAGAGTCGCGTCGTGAGGTGGGCCGAGCGGAAGCGCGCCTCTCGCTCGTGGGGCGGCATCGCGTGAGTCTGTTGGACTTCGAGTTCGGTGAGCGCCGAGTTGAGCTTGGCGAACACGAACCAGAGGCGCCCGTCGTAGCTCATCTTGGCGGGAAGACTCGGCGGGCCAAGATCGGCGATGCGAGGAGCAGTCTGGTTGAGCTGCTGACGCAGGTCGTCTTCGAGCCGTTGCGAGACGCTCTCCAGGGCGCTGAGCCGAGTCTTTACAGTGCGATCGAGTTGCTGGAGCTGAACGTTCCATGGGCGCGAGCCGCCGCTCTTGGTCCAAATCTCGTGCGCGCGTTCGGACGGAATCTGATCCGACAACGGGTCTTCGAAGAGCGCCGGCGCCTGGAACTGGTTGTAAGGCGCCTGAGTGCGTGCCGAGTGATACTCGCGCGCGACGTTCAGCAAGCTGTAGTAGTGCGGAACTGGCGCTGCCACGATCGCGCGCACGACGTCGCGAACGATGGTGAGCGGCGACTTCCGATCCGACACGTCAGGATTCGCGACGACCGTATCCGGGGGGAAGAGCCACGCGAGGTGCTTGAGCTGTTTGTTGCCGATGATTGCCGGCAGGTGGCGTCCGATCACACGCACCAGATGCTGGTAAGTGACGGTGTCCCAGAGATAGACCTGAACGGTGGGGTTCTGCGCAGCGATCGTCGCGTGCTCCAGCATTTTGTGGATCGCATCGAGCAACTGGAGCAGCTCACGCTGTTCGGCCTGCGGGGAGCGCTGGTCGATCGGGAACACGCGTGAGGGCCATGCCTGCGACTGCTGCTGGCCGGGCTGGATTCTGTTCTGGTGCGCCCAGAAGAACCCCTTGAGACCGAACGCGATGGAGATACCGCTGCCAATGTCGAAGTCCGCCGTGATGAAGATGCGGACATCAGCCCACTTAGGCATCACCGCCGAGGTGCCTGTCTGCGGCGGCACGAAGGCCTGCTGCGTTCCGAGCGATTGTGCCCTACCAGCCACGACGCTTCTCGTTGCCCGCAGTACGTGGTGCGTGTTGTACGCGGGGCTCGTGGCGGCCGTGCCGGCGAGTGCGGCGACGCTCGTGATGTTGTTGTCCACGAGCGCGCCGCGTGCGCCGCGCGAGACGAATGCAACCCGGCTCAGGTGGTCCGAAGTCGTCGCCGTCGGCCAGCAGTGCCTCGGGTCGCTGGTCGTTGTCCCGGGCCACGGATAGCCGAGGTACTCACAGCCGATGCAGCGGTTGTCTACGTGCCACTCGAGGCTCGTCCACGTCGCGGCAAGCACGGTCCGCAGGTCGCTCTGGAAGAACCGCCGAAGGCGCGGCGCGAACACGCCGAAGGGGACCACCTCCAGATCCTCCGAGAGCGCGCCGAACAGCTCGTGGTGAGTTGGAGTTTGGCCCGCCGCACGCTTGGCGGCGTCGAGCCGAACAAGGGCCGAGGCATCGTGGGAACCCGGCCACACCGCAGCCTCGGGAACCACCAAGAACCCGGTCTGGTTGTTGTCAGCGAGCCATCCCGCCAGTGTCATCGCGTAATACGTCACCTCGGCGAGGTACGGGACGGACGGCTCGGCGGTCAGCTTGATGTCGATGATGCGCAGTGGAATCCGCGTGTCTCCCGGCTGCACCGGCACCACGCTTCCATCGGGGCGAACCTCCTCCTGCGCCGCACCCACCGCGAGCACTTGAATGAGGTCCGGTCGGAGGTCGGCGTAATCGAGGTTGAACGTGCTCCGGTAGTTCCCGATGCCGAGGGCGGCTTCGAAGGTCGCGCTGACGGCGTACTCGGTCTGGACGAGGAACGTGCCCGGGGCGGCGCGCTGGATAACCTGCGCGAGGGGAGCCGTGTTGAACTTCACGCCGCCAGTGGGGATCGGCGCGTGGTTGCCGAGCGTCGTGGCGATACCGAAGGTCCTTACGAGGTCGTTGACCTTTTCGAGTTCCCATTCGGTGCCGGCATCTGCCAATGCCCTGAGCCCGGGACGCGCGACTGCGCGGGGCGGCATATTCAGGGCGATGCGCTCCGGCTGGTACTGCGCGTTGTCCGGGCTGAGATCGAGCTTCAGGCGCCGCATGCACTCGCTGCGAAGAAAACTTGAGATGGCACGCTTCGTAAGGTACGGCATTGGGTCTCCGATCAGCCTTGGACGACGTCTTCGAGTGCGGTGCGAAGGCCGATGCCGGCGTTCGTTGCGTGGCCGTAAAGGCCGAGCCCGGCCCCGACGAGCGAGGCACGGAACAGGTTGGCGAAGTCGGCGTCGTTGAACGGGATCCGATCCTGCCGACGGAACCGATCTCGCCAGCGCCGAGCGTTGGCGCGCGCAGCCCCGACCTGCTCCTTGCTCAACTGCTCGGAGGGAGGTGCGGCCGGCAGCTTGCGGAAGACGAGGACCGCATCCCAGAGGCTCGTGCCGTCGTGCGTGTGCAGCCCCGTGCCCGCCTCGCCAGGCATCGGGAGCACCTGCACGGGCTTGAGACCGCTGCACGCGAGCGCCTTCGCCATCGCGAGCCAGCCCTCGGGCGTGCTGTGCCTGAACGTGAAGGCGAGAAGTCCCTGCGGCTTGAGGACGCGACGCACCTCGCTGAAGGCCTCGCCGAGGTTGGCGGCGAACTCCTCGATGCTTTCCTCGTTGTTCCGGCGCGCACGCAGCGCACGCTTCACGAGGGCGCGTCGCTTCTCAGCCTCGGGCACGAGCCCCATGTGCTCGAGCCACGGCTGGAAGAAGTCCGACAGCTCCGAGTACGTGATATTGTCGAAGTACGGCGGGTCAGTCAGAACCATGTCGACCGAGTTCGCGTCGACGAACGTGAGCTCGCGCGCGTTCCCACTGAACACCTTGGGCGAGGCCGTTGGGGCGACAGCCTCCACATCGCGGAAGCCGCCACGCCGCGCTGGCTCCTTCGGGGCGTTGGCGAACGCCGACGCGCGCAGCACCTGGCGGATCGCGTTCGGGAACGTGCCGCGCCCGGTGCCCTCCGACCACGGGTTCAGCTCGACGGGGCGGGGCACGTGTCGGAACGCCCGGATGCCGAAGAGCGGCGTGAGGCGTCGCCAGCCGGCTGCGTAGGACGTGAGCATGCAGTTGGTCGTCAGGTGGTTACTGAACGCGAGCCCGATCGCGCGGCGCTTGTCGTCGGGGAGCTTCTTGATCTCACGCGCTAGTCGACCGAGGTGCAAGAGCTGGCGGTCGTTGAAGAGCTGGGACCACTGACGGTAGCCGTAGTCCGTGAGACGCGTGTCGGAGCGGTGCTTCTCCTCGATCGCGTGGCGGGGGAGGAACTCTGGGTCGGCCTCGAGCTCCTGTCGAAGCGCCTTGCTCGCTCTCGTGACGGCGGCTTGATGGGCGGCGGTGGCCCGCAGGAAGACCCGCTCAGTCATCGGGACGGCGCGGCCCGACGTGCGAGGACTCGCCTCGATCGCGAAGAGGCGCCACGTCGGCGGCTGCTCCGTCTCGCGGCCGAGCGCGATGAGCGGCGTGCGCTCCGCGCAGTGCGGGCACGTGTACGCGCCGTTCTGGACCGGCGCCTCGTCTAGGACCGTCTTCGTCTTGCACGACCGGCACGTGAACCGCTGCTGGTCCTCTTTGAGCGCGTGGGGCTCGTGACACTTCCGGCAGAACACCCACCGCTTTCGGCCAGCCTCCGCGGCGAGCACGTAGTTCGGATGGGCCTCCCCGGTCTTCCGGCACGGCGGGCAGCGGACGACCTGCACCCAGAAGTGATGGACGGCGGCGATCTGCTTACCGTCCGGCCCCTCCACGGCGTGGAAGGGCGCGATCGTCTTCCCGACGCTCTCTTGCAAGGTTCGAAGGGTGGGCAGCAGATCCTCGAGGCTCGCTGCCGCCAGCTCGGCGGTGGTCACCGCGCAGGCGATCGGGTCGATGTCGACGCCGATCGCCGACGCGCCGAGCCGGGCCGCCTCGACGACCGACGTTCCGCCGCCGACGAACGGGTCGAGGACCGTGAGTCCTGAGAGGTTGGCGGTTTCGTAGTAGGCCTTCCAGAAGTCGGCGGTCGGCGGCTCGACGGCCCCGACGAGTAGCGCGCGGAACGAGCAGCCGAGGCGCCGCGCGAACCACTTGTGGATCTGGTAGATCGGCCGTGGGCGCCGCCCCTCGCGCGTCGCGAAGCGAACGAGCTCTCCGAACGGCAGCGCGCCGGCTTCTAGGAGGTTTCGTTCTGGGATGAGGGCCAGGTCCATCGCAGCGTAACTCTATCGGAACCGGTCGCCGCTCCCCGGGCGAAATCATCTCGGCGTGAGACTCGAGCTGGTCTCAACGAGATCGCGGCGCGTGTCCTGGTGTCGGGTTCGCGAGCCGCACCGCGCGGCCGTTCTTGTGACGCGTCCACCTTCTACCACACATCTGCGGCGTCGAGCGTCGCATCCTCCGGCGCGGGAGGCTCGGCTCTGTCGAACTCGAGGGGCGGCGGGGGTGCGCGCTCGCGCCGGCGACGGGCGCGCGTGGTCACGGGCCTGGCTCGTCCTCGCGGGTATCGCGCACGCGCTCACGTGGCGGCGAGCGCAACCCCCGCCCTGAGCGCCTTCGCCACGCTCGCCGTGCTCACCACGCCCGTCAGCTCCGCGGCCGGCCGCGCCAGCTGCATCGCGTATCACGCGAGGCCCCGCAACTGCGGGCGCGGCGCCGGCTCAAGGCCATCGTCGCCTGACCGCAGGCAGTTCTCGCCCCGCCGATCCGGTCGGCGGGGCGGTTCACCTTCATCGCCATCGCGAACGGCTGCCCACGCGCAGTAGGATGGCGTGGTGGGCGATCAGTTGCGACGTCTGACGTACGACAACGGACGGTATACCGTCCGCTCGGAGATCAACGCGGGGCTCTTCTCTAGGATCCTTGAGGCGTACGACGTCGATCGCGATGAGCGCGTCGCGCTCAAGGTTCTGCCGCTCTCCGGCACGCACCGCACGATCGCCGAGACGATGTTCCGCCGCGAGGTCGGCGCGCTTGAGGGGGCGACGCACCCCGGCATCGTGAAGCTCATCCGGCACTTCGAGGACGAGGAGCACAAGGCCCTCGTCATCGTCCTCGAGCTCGTACCCGGCGGGCGGAACCTCGAGAAGTACCTCGCCGAGGTGGAGGCGGCGACGCTCGCGGCTCCGACGCTGCGCTGGCGCGTCGAACAGCTCACGCACGTGCTAGACGCGCTCGACTTCGCGCACGACCACGGCATCGTGCACCGCGACGTGAAGCCCGCGAACGTCCTCCTCTTCGAGGACGATCGCCTCCGGCTCGCCGACTTCGGGATCGCCCGCGTCGCCGAGGTGTACGGACGCGGCACCGAGTCGACGACGCTCCGGAGCTTCTTCACGCGCCCGTACGCGGCGCCGGAGCAGGTACTCCACCGCGAGGCCACGACGGCGTCGGACCTCCACGCGTTCGCCGTCCTCGTCGTGGCGGTCCTTTCGCTCCGGCGGCCGACCGAGGACTTCGAGGGGTCGCATGTCGCCTCGGCGCTCCGCACGCTGCGTGACGCCGCGCTTTCCGCGACCACCGTCGACCGCGCCGAGGATCTGCTTCGGCGCGGCATGGAAGCGGAGCCGAAGCGCCGGCCGCGCTCGCACGAGTTCCGGGAGGTGCTCGGCGATCTCCTCGCCGGCGCGGTGCCGCGGACGACGGCGTGGGTCACCTTCTCGAACTCCGCGCGCCAGTCGGCGACGCGCCACGGGTTCGACTCCGAAGGTGCGGTGCTCGACGACCTCAACCGCAATCTGCGCGCCGTGTACACGGAGTCCCCGCACCCGGAGACGGGCGAGCGTCGCGTCGCCATCCTCTGCTACGGCCAGAACCTCGAGGTCAAGCTCGTGCCGCTCCAAGAGGATCCGGAGCGGCTGCTCGCGATCAACGTCTCGCGGATCCAACCCGCGCTCCTCAACAAGCGACGGCAGGGAGCGGAGGCGCTCCCCTTCACGCTCGCGCTTGGGCGCGGCAGCGCGGCGCCGCTCATCCAGGCCGCGTTCGAGACCTTCGACGTTGGGCGGCTCGAAGACGACGAGGTCGAGCGGGTGCGGAAGCTCTTCGAGGTCGGACGCTTCGTCCTTGAGCGGCAGCGGGCGCGTCTCTCGCATCTGCGGATCCGGTGCCGCGTGGACGCGGGTTTGCCCGGAGGACGCCGACGCCGGCGGTGGGGTGATCGCGGCCGTGAATCGCGGGCACTCACGGGCGTCGTGCGCCTGCGCGTCATCGACGTGCGACCGTGGGACGACCCGAACGGAGGCTCCGACGACCTTCCACTCCGCTGGGCGGACGAACTCGAGGCAGACAAGTCGGCGTTCGGCCTGAACAGCAAGCGCGTGGCCCGCTTCCAGGACTTCGATCCGGCGAACCAGATCCTTCGGCTCCGGTTCGACACGCCGTGCGACGTCGACGGCACCTTCGACCTCGAGCTCCGCGACATCGCGAAGGAGACCGCCCTCGCACGGCAGGAGCGCGCGCTCCGTGACCTCGAATCGGGGATGACGATCGACCCGGGGCTGCAGGCATTGCTCCTCGACCCCGGCCGAAGCCGCGTCGAATCCGTCTCACCGCCCCAGCTCGTCCAGCGCGAGCTCACGCCCGCGAACGACGTGCGAGGGCTTCTTGCGCGGATGCTTGGTACCGAGGAACTCTTCCTCGTTCAAGGGCCGCCCGGCACCGGGAAGACCACGATCATTGCCGAGTTCGTCGCGCAGCTCCTCGCCCGCGCTCCGCGCTCCCGCATCCTTCTCGCGTCGCAGACGCACGATGCGGTCGACAACGCCCTGGAGCGTCTCGAGGAGCTCGCGCACCGGACCGCCTCCGCCTGGCGCGTCGTGCGCGACATTCCCGCCGAATCGCGGAAGCCCGGACGGAGGGGCTTCGAGGAAAGCTTTTGCGACTGGGTCGCGCGGGTCCGCGAGCGGAGCCGGACCGCGTTCGAGCGCGAGAAGCCGAGCCTGACACCGGAGCAGCTCCCGCGGGTCGAGGCCGCCCTCGAGAGCTTCCGAGACCGCATCGAGCACGCAACGGACGTCCGCGAGGACTTCGCCTCGAGCGTCCAAGTGGTCGCGACGACGTGCCTGCGCGTACCCGCCGTCTTGAAGATGCTCCGCGAGGAGCACTTTGATTGGGCGATCGTCGATGAGGCCGCGAAGGCCACGTCGACCGAGGTGCTCGTTCCGATGGTCGTTGCGCGCCGCACGCTCCTCGTCGGAGACCATCGCCAGCTCCCTCCCTTCCTCGACACGGAGACGAGCGACGCGCTCCGCGGCGCGGGGATCGATGTGGAGCGCGCACGGACCTCGCTCTTCGAGGAGCTCTTCACGCGAGTGCCCGCGTCGAACCGCGAGACTCTCCGCGTGCAGTACCGCATGCACCGGTCGATCGGCTCGTTCGTCGGCGACCTCTTCTACAAGGACATCGGCGGCCTCGAGACCGGCGTCGCCGACGCGGACCGCGCGATCGATGTCCCGGCGTTCGACGGACCAAACCGCATCTTCTGGGTGGATGCCCAAGGCCGCCCGGTAATGGAAGGCAAGAGCTGGTGGAACGGTGGAGAGGTCCAGGCCGTCGTCCGCGTCGTCGAGAGCCTGTACCGCCCGCGCGCGACGCCGCTCGAAGTGGCCGTCATCGCGCCGTACCTCGCACAGGTGCGGCGGCTCCGCGACCTGCACCTCCGGGGCGACGGTACCAAGGTCGTCGCGGCCACCGTCGACGCGTTCCAGGGACGCCAGGTCGATGTCGTCGTGTACTCGCTTGTCCGCGACGTCGCGGGCGCGTTCCTCACGGATCCTCGCCGCCTGAACGTGGCGTTCTCGCGCTGCAAGCGCGCGCTCATCATCGTCGGCAGCGCCGTCGCGGCACGAACGAGCGCGTCGCTTCGGCCCATCCTGGAGGCGATCCCGCCGCGGAACGTGCGCGCGAAGGAGGGACGATGACGGAGGCCCGACCGGGAGAACTCGCCGCCGAGGGGTTCGTGCGCTGCACACTGCTGCCCTCCGCGCTCGCGCACTGGATGTGGTCGGTCGAGCTCGTGTCCGAGCAGGACCGCCGGCTCCGCGTCGTCGACGAGACGGTCCTGCGTCTCGTCGATGCGGACATCGTGGACCCGGACCGCATCGCGGCCCTCATGGGCGTCGATGAATCCGACATCGTGCCGTCGAGCATCGCGAACCTCATGCGCGCGGGAGCGCTGCAACACGACGCCGGCATCCGCATCACGCCCGGCGGGCGAAGCGCGCTGGAACGCGTCGTGCTCCGCGAGCCCACGCGCGAACGCGTCCAGCTCCACTTCGACCCATACAGCTCCGGCGTCGCGCTTGCGGGCGGACGCGACACCTTCCTAAGCGCCTCCGAGATGCGCTCGCGCGGCCTCCACGAACTCCCCATCCCGCCGGCCCCGAGCGAGCGGGAGCTTCGCGCCAGGCACCTTCAGATCCAGGCCGCCTTCGGATCCAGCCTTCGGGCGAAGGGTGCGACAAGCGCCGTCGATCTCCTGCGAATGATCCCTGTCGGCGAACCCGTGATCGTGTTCGAGGAGGTGGACCTCGAGGTCTGGTACCGCTCGTTTGACCGGAGCTGGCGCTGGCGTCTCCTCCGCGACAACCCGGACGAGGCGGCCGCGTCGGCGGTGCTCCGCACGCTTGCGGACGAGGGCGCCGACGTCCTCCCCTTCGTGCCACCCTGCGACTCCACCAAGACGTCCGAACTCGACCGGAGGCTCTCGGGGATCTTCGCGGCGGCCCCCGAGGCGGAGAAGGGCGGGCGCTCCGACGCCATCTCCGATGCGAAGGCCGTGACGGCGCTCCTCCCGCCGTATCCGGCGGGGTACGCGGACCTTGCGCTTCTCCTCCACGTCGCGAGCTTCGAGCCCGAGACCGCCGCGCGCGCTTCGGTCGTGTTCGGAGGCACGACGACCACGGCGTCCCGCGTACCTGACCCGCTTCGCCGTGTCGTCGACCTCGTCCGCGGTCGGGGTGTCCGGGTCGCGAACCTGGGAGACGCGCTCCACCACGGCGCGCTTCGCTGCGACGGCCACGGGTTCGTCATGCGGTACCACGTCGAGACCGTCGACGAGCGGCGCGAGCGCGGCATGCCGTGCGTGGAAGTGCGAACCGTTTCAGGCGACGCCTTCACCGAGCTCCGCGAGCTCCTCGCCTTGGTCGCGAAGCCGAAGGGATGGTAGGCCGGGCCCGCGGCCACTCACGGGATCGGCCGCCGTCGCGGCAAGGTCGTCGATGGGCGCCTGCCCGGACTCGCGGAACGGGAGGTGCACTACACCCTCGACGCCCCGCGCGGAAGAGGCGGAGCGCGTTGGTCGCGAACGCGCCCGGCCAGAGGAGCGTGTAGCGGAAGCCGGCGCCAGCAACGGCTTCCTCGACCGCGAGATGACGCTGCCGGTTGAAGCGCGCGTACGCCCGATCACTGGTCGCGTCGCTGCTCGAGAGCACGACCACGTGCTCGACCCAGGCCCGCTTCATGGCGGCCGCGAGCCCGGCCACATCGCCGCCCTGCGCGTAGAGGAATACGGCGTCTACGCCCTCCAGCGCCGCGCCCTTCGTCGCCAACGCGTTCAAGTCCCCCGCGGCGAACTCGACGCCTGCCGGCACGCGGGCCCGCCCTGGACGCGCGACGACGCTCGCACCGCCGCGCCCGCGGCGAGCAGCCCCGCGGAGCAGCGCGGGGACGCATGCCACCGGCGTCCAGTTGCGGGTCTGGCCGGTCCAGCGCCTGGGCGCCCGGCGCCGGGCCCGCTGATAGATAGATAGAGCGCGTGGCGGGCGGCGAGGAGCACCGCATCGGCGCCGCGGTGGCGGTCGTCGGGCGTGACGAAGCGGAGGCTGCTTGGAGGTGCTCGCCGTTGTACCAGGCGACGAAGCCTTCGACCCAGGCACGAGCCTGCGCGATTGTGGCGAACGGGCGGCGCGGGTACTCGGGCCGGTACTTGAGGGTCCGGAAGAGCGCCCCGGCGTATGGATTATCGTCGCTGACGCGAGGACGGCTGAAGGACGGGACGACGCCGAGGCGCTGGAGCGTGGTGAGCATCGTGGAGCCCTTCATCGGTCCGCCGTTGTCCGCGTGCAGCACCAGACAACCGGAGCCGACCCGCTCGCGGCCACAGGCATCATCGATGAGGCGGGCGGCGACGTGCATCGACTCTTCCGCGTCCAGCGTCCAGCCGACGCTCTTGCGGCTATAGACGTCAACGATGAGGTACAGGAGGTAGAACGCGCCGCGCACCGTGCTGCGCAGGTAGGTGATGTCCCAGCACCAGACCTGGTTGGGCTCCTTGGCCACGAACTCGCGAGGCCGGTGGGCGCTTGCCGGCCGGGCCCGATTTCAGAGCTTCCGCATCGAGGCGGTCTACCAGCGCACGATCGCGGAGCTCTGGTCCCGTCCGGGATCCTTCTGGCTCGTCTTCACGCCCCTGGCCGTGGACGCCGACGAGGGATCGATGCGCTGCGTGATCGAGGAGCTCATCCGCTGGGAGCCCGCGGAGGAGCGGGCGCAGCTCTACGCGGCGATGCTTTTGCTGGCGGAGCTCGACCCCTTGAGGGCATCATCTGCGGGAGGACATCAAGATGGCGATGCAGGAAATGGACCGGAAGACCATGATGGAGTTCGCGACCATCCGCGAGCTCTACGAAGAGGGCATCGAGAAAGGCATCGAGAAGGGCATCGAGAAGGGCCGCCACGAGATCCTCGAGCAGATGCTCCGCTCCCTGCTCGTGCGGCACCTGCACCGCGACCTCACGGCCGAGGAGCAGGCCGCCGTCACCGCGCGGGCGGGCGCCCTCACCGCCGAGCAGGCCGCAGAGGCCGTCAGCCAGCTCCGCGGCGACGACCTCCGCGCCTGGCTGCGTCGGCCCCGACGCAGAGTAGCTCGAATCAATCCACGCAGGTCCTCCCGGTGAGCCTCTCGCTTCCGCCGAGCATCGATGGGACCACGGAAGCGCTGCCGCACCAGCTCACGCTCGAGGAAGAGCGCTTCCTTCAGGGTGAGGCTGTGGGCGTCGAGGCAGAACGCGCGCTCCAGCGCCTGGTCGACCGCGCAGCCGCTGCTCCGAACGGCGTCTTCGTCGCCTCCGGAGCCCCGGTCCCGCTGCACCCGGAGTAGCCGCCGCGGCCCGGGCCGTGGGCGCCGTGCTGGGCCAGCTCCGGCTGCCGGGCATCGGGGAACGCAAGAAGCTGCGCGTCGCGGCCGGCTCCACCCTGACCGTGCTCATCGGCGGCCTCGACCGGGCCCTCGCCGCGCTCCGGCGCCCACGCGCGCGTTACGTGTGGCTCCACCATTTGACATGACAAAATTCGCCTCCATTGCGAATTATTCTGTGGCCTCTCCCGCCGTCGCGACTACATAGCCCCTCGCGAGCACGCCGCCACGCTGGCCTGCCAGTGACCGGACCGCGCAGGCCCGCATGTCTCGCATGCTCCCCACCCGACGTGGCTCCCACGTCCACCGCCGTCGTCCACCCTCATGGAGCCCCCGCGCATGCCGACGCTGGAGCACAATGCCATTGTCGAGATGTTCCGTGAGAACCCAGAGCTCGCACCCCATTTCATCGAGACGCTATTTCACATGGACGTACCGCCGCATGTCTCCTCCGCGGTGGTCGAATCCTCGCTGGATCAGCTGATCCCGGTCGAGTTCCGCGCCGACCTCGTGCTCAAGCTCCGGGACGCGCAGGAAGCGCTCGTGCTGGCGATCGTCCTCGAGGTCCAGCGCGACGAGGATCCGGACAAGAATTACTCCTGGCCGGTGTACGTCGCCGTCGTGCGCGCCAAGAAGCGCTGCGACACCGCCGTCCTCGTGGTGACGACGGATGCCGATGTGGCCGCCTGGGCGGCGGAGCGCATCGAGCTCGGGCTGGGCCTTGGTCACGTGCAGCCGCTCGTGCTCGGCCCAGCGGTCGT
>CAYQYG010000093.1:0-23183 GCA_964421485.1 uncultured Polyangiaceae bacterium
GCGCGCCACTGCGTGGCGCGCCTCCGGTCCGGCCCCTCCGGTGAGGACACCCTCGCACCCCGGGGCCTCTTGCCGTGACAACGGTGCGTCGTGCTCAGGCTGTCCATGCCGATGCTGAACCACGCTCTGGTCAGCGAGGCGCCATGCCCGTGCTGAACCACGCTCCTGATGGCTCGAGCGGTCCGAGGGGGCGCGAGCCCCCTCGTTGAGACTAGAGCTCGATGACGGTCCCCTCGCGGGCCGCGATCGTGTTCGGGAAGAGCTCGCGCGCGCGGCGCTCCTTCTCCTTGACCATCGCGTCGGTCTGGTTCGGATCGTGGTGGTGCAGCACGAGCTGCTTGACACCGGCTGCCTTCGCGAGCTCGCAGCCGGCGACGAACGTCGCGTGGCCCCAGCCCGTCTTCGGACCGCCGCCGACCTCGCCCGCGTACTCCTCGGGCGTGTACATCGCGTCGAAGATCAGCACGTCGGCGCCCGTCGCGAGCCGCTTCAGCTTGGGATCGACGATCGCGTAGTGCTCGGAGTCGGTGATGTACACGACGGCCTTGCCCTCGTGCTCGATCCGGTACGCGTAGACGCCGTTCGGGTGGTTGCCGCGCGCGTTGGTGACGCGCACGTCGTTGCCGGGGCCGATGGTGACGACCTCGCCCTCGTAGAGGTCGCGGAAGGTCATCGCCGCGCCCATCTCGGTGAGGTGCACCGGGAAGCTCGGGTAGTCCATCTGGCCCGCGAGGGTCTCCTCGAGCGTGCGCGAGACGTTGAGGCCGCCGTGCAGGTGGATCTTGTTCCCGCGGATGAAGGCGGGCGTGAAGAACGGGAAGCCCTGGATGTGATCCCAGTGGACGTGGCTGAAGAACATCCACGCCTCGAAGGGCATCTCCTTCAGGAGCTCCTGACCGAGCAGCCTCAGGCCGGTGCCGCCGTCCAGAATGATCAGCGCGTTGCCGGCGCGGACCTCGTAGCAGCTCGTGTTGCCGCCGACTTCAACCGTGGTTGGGCCGGGCGTGGGGATGCTTCCGCGAACCCCCCACATCTTGATCCGCATCCTGCCTCGCTCGTTGAGCCCCGCCCGCTTCAAGGTGGAGCTATTAAATTCCTAGCGCTGGCAGCGTCAAGCCATGAGGTGGCCTTACGCCGTCGCGACCGGGTCCAGGCTGCCGGGGGTGCCTACGCCGCCCCACACGTGGCCTCCTTGGGTTATGGTCCGTGACGTGCCGCTCCACGCCGACGCGATCGTGGTCCTCGGCTGCAGGATCCTCTCCTCCGGGCGCCCGTGCCCCGCGGCCGCGCGGCGGGCTGCCACGGCGGCGCGGGCCTACCTTGACGGGGTGGCCCCCTGCGTGATCGCCAGCGGCGGGCGCCGGTGGGGCGGGCTGGCCGAGGCGGAGGCCCTCTCGGGGGAGCTCCAGCGGGCCGGGGTGCCCGGGCGCGCGATCCTCCGGGACCTGTGGTCGCTCACCACCTACGAGAACGCGATCTTCAGCGCGGCGCTCCTCCGCGGGATCCGGGGGCGGAGCGCGGCGGTGGTCACCTGCCCCTGGCACATGGCGCGGGCCCTCTCGAATTTCCGGGGGGCCGGCGTCGACGCCTGGGGGTTGCCGGCCGTGGGCGTGGCCGCGGGCCTGCTCGTGCGGGTGTACCGCGAGGCGCACGAGCTCGTCTCGGGGTGGCTTGACGCGCGGGCGATGAGGCAGAGGAGCGTGCTGCGCGAGAGCGCCGCGCGCCTCCCGCCGCGGGAGGCCCCGTGAGACCTCCCCGGATCACGTGGATCGGCGCCGCGGCGATCGCGATCGCGTCCGCCGGATGCACCGCGCCGGGATCCGGCGCCGGGGCGGACGCGGCCCCTCCGGGATCGGCTGCGCCGGCGGGATCGGCTGCCCCTGCGGCGGCGCCGCCGGCCGCGGGATCGCGGCTCGACGCCCTGCTCGCGGCGGAGCACCGGCGCGCGGCCGCGGAGGTGAGCCCGGCGGACCAGCAGCACCGCCACGTCGCCGTGCGCCGCGCTGCGGCCCGGGCGCTCGCCCGCACCGGCGGCGAGGCCGCGCGGCCCGGCCTGCTGCGCGCGCTCTCCGACGAGGATCCGGAGGTGATCGCGTGGGGGGCGTACGGGCTCGGCTTCTGGTGCAAGGACCACGAGGCGGAGACCGTCACGGCCCTCGTGGCGCGCGCGCTCTCGCGCGAGGGCGACCCGGGCCTCGGGGCGGAGGGTGCGCCGCGCGCCCCGCGACCTGGAGCCTCCGGCGCCGACCCCGCTGCCGCGAGCGCCGCCGGCGAAGCGGCGCCGAGGCTCGATCCGGCGGGGGCCATCGCGCGCGCGATCGGCCGGTGCGGCGCGGAGACGTCCGAGCCGACGCTCGTCGCGTGGCTCGCGGGCCCGCGCGACCGCGCGGCGCACGCGGCGTACGCGCTCGGCGACCTCGCGAGCCTCAAGCAGAAGCTCCGCGAGGAGACGCTCGTCGCGCTGCTGAACCTCGCCGCGGGGAGCGCGGCGGCGCCGCCCTTGCCCGACGCCCTCTACCCGATCGGGCGCCTCGAGCACGTCCCGCTCACCGTCATCGAGCGGATCCGCGAGGTCGCGGCCGCCCGGCTCGCCGAGCCTGGCCATGCGCGCATCTTCGCGGTCCGCGCGCTCGGCCGGGCAGGGGAGCTCGCCGCCCCGGACCTCGCGCGCGTCCTCTCGTCGCCGGCGCTGTTCACGCCGGCCGAGCGCGCCGAGGCGGCCCGCGCGCTCAAGCGCCTCGGCCCGGCCGGCCAGCGCGCCCTCGCCCCTCTGATCGCCGCGCTCGCGCCGCCCGCCGATCCGGTGGCCTTGACCGGCCTCGCGGGCGACGAGCTCGGCGTGCTGCTCACCGTCATCGGCGCGCTCGACGCCCCCGGCGCCGCGCGCAAGGCGCTGCGCGATCTCGCCGCCCTGCCGTCGCCCCCGGACGCGCCGGCGAGCGTCGCGCGCCGCGTCTCGTGGCTCCGCTGCGCCGCCGCGGGCGTGCTCGCGGGCGAGGACCACCGCGATCCGCTGCTCGTCGCCTGCGACGTGACCGGGGCCGCCGATCCCCTCCGCGCCCCCATCGGCGCGCGCGCGGTGGTCGCGGCGATCGGCAAGGGCGAGATCACGGGCGCACGGCTCGCGGCGTGGCGCGCGCACGCCGAGGGCGGAGAGCGCCGCGCCCGGGAGGCTGCCATCGAGCTCATCGCGGAGCACGACGAGATCGAGGGCGCGCCGGCCGTGCTCGCGAAGGCGCTCGCCTCGGAGGAGCCGGGGATCCTCGGCACGGCCGCCGAGGTGATCGCCAAGCAGCCGCAGCGCGCGTCCGAGCCCGATCGGCGCGGCAACAAGAGGACGCGCAGGAAGCGCAGGGCCGACGCCGCGCAGAAGGCCGACGCCCCGACCGCGGAGCCCGCCGCGGCGCCGGCGCCTGCGGTCGTGGACGCCCTGCTCGCCGCCCTCGCGCGCCCGGCCGCGCGCGACGACCCCGAGCTCGTCGACGGCCTCATCGACGCGGCCGGCGCGCTCGCGCTGAAGCGGGCCGAGCCGCGCCTCGACGAGCTCTGTCGATCGAGCTACCCCACCACCCGCGCGCGCGCCGAGAAGGCGCTCGGCCTCGTGCGTGGCAAGAAGACCTCGTGCGAGGCCCCGCCCTCCGGCGACACGCCTGCGGAGCTCGGCGCGCTCGCCCGTCCCGGGACCACGCTCGCGCTCGACACCGACGCGGGCGCGATGACGATCGAGCTCGACGTCGCGCTCGCGCCGGTCGCCGCCGCGCGCATCGTCGCGCTCGCGCGCGCCGGATATTACGACGGCATGGTGGTCCACCGCGTCGTCCCGGGCTTCGTCACCCAGCTCGGCGCGCCCTTCGGCGACGGCTTCGGCGGCCCGCCGGGCAAGCCGGCGATGCGCTGCGAGACCTCGCCGCTCCCGTTCGAGCCGCTGCGCGTCGGCATCGCCCTCTCGGGCCGCGACACAGGCTCCAGCCAGCTCTTCGTGATGCACGCCCGCGCCCCGCACCTCGACGGCCAGTACGCGCTCGTCGGCACCGCGACCGGCCCCTGGGCCGCCTTCGTCGACGGCGACCTCGTCCGCAAGGTGACCGTCCGCGAGTGATCGCGCGCTCGCGTCAGGGCTCGAGCCACCCCACGATCTCGTGCAGCACCCGGTCCGATCTCGACAGCGCCGTCGACGTCGGCAGGAGCCCCCCCGGCCTCACCGCCGCGACCGGATCGAGCTTCACCGGCGCGGGGATCGCGCGGATCCCGGCGCGTTCGAACCAGCGCAGCGCGCGGGGCATGTGCAGCGCGCTCGTCACGAGCACGACCTGCTCCGCGCCGAGCTCGCGCACCATGCGCGCCGTGAAGAGCGCGTTCTCTTTGGTGTCGGTCGCCTCGGTCTCGAGCAGGATCCGCTCGCGCGGCACGCCGAGCGCGACCAACAGATCGCCCATACCGCCGGCGAGCTCGGCGGGCGCGAGCTGCGCGTGGCGCCCTGTCACGATCACCCACTCGAAGCCGTACGTCTGATAGATGCGCGCCGCCCCGATGCAGCGGTCCATCGCGGCGCCCGAGAGCCGCTCCATCCGCGGCACCCCGAGCTCCGGCGGCGCGGCCCCTGCGGAGAGCACGACCAGCGCCCGCCGCTCGGGCGCGGACCCCTCGAGATCCGCGCTGATATCCCGCGGCCGAGTCGCGATCGACCGCGCGAGCGCGCTGGACACCACCGGCGTCGCGAGCAGCCACAGCGCGAGCCACCCCCCCCATGCCGCCCCGCGCCCGATCCGCGCCGCCCTCGTCGCCGCGCCTGCCCCGCCGCGCCGCCGCGAGAGCCACAGCCCCACCCCGATCGCGGCGAGCACGATCGGCACGGGATCCACGAGCTGCGAGATCGGCAACGTGAAGCTCGCCATGGCGCCCGGCTCGGTGTACCCGCCCCGCCCGCGCGTGGCGAGCCGGGAGCGGCGCTCCGCCCCGGGCGCGAACGATCAGCTCAGGTACCGCCGCCGCCGCGCCGCTGCGGCGAGCGCCAGCCCGACGGCGGCTGCGGCGAGCATCCCCTGCGGCGCCTTGCCGCCGACCGTCCGGCAGCCGCACCCCTCGTCCTCGCCCGGATCCGGCGTGGCCGGCGAGCCCCCGCCCCCCGCCGCGCCGCTCCCCCCCGCCCCGTGGCCTCCATGACCCCCGCCGCCCGTCCCCGGCGCCGGGGGGAACTCGATCGTGGCCTCGGCGCTCGCCACCAGGATAGGCGGCGCCTCGTCGGTCGCGGCGTAGATGGCCTCGAGATCGAGCCCAGCCGTATCCGTCACGTTCTCGTCCCTTAGGAAGTCGACGTATTCCTTCGTCATCGACTGGTAATAGACCCGCGCCGACAGCGTGACCGCGCCGTGGAGGTCCGCGGGCGCCGTCACCGTGAACGTCGCCTCGTCGTAGTGCCGGTAGCCGCCGGCCCCGTCCGAGTAATCGATCTCCCCCGTTGGCGTGGTCGTCGCCGAGGGCGTGAACCCCTGCGGCGGGATGCGCGTATCGGACACGATCGAATCGTGCAGCACGAGGTGCTCCTCCTTCAAGGCGGCCCCCGAGCCCGCGTCCCAGCGCCCGTGCACGGCCTGGTACACGTGCGTCGGCGGATCGGCCTGGATCTCCCCTGTCGCGGCGTCGTAGCCGCCGAGCAGCGCGACCTCCTGCCCGCCCGCGCCGACGAGCCTCAGGCTGATCCACGCGCGCCGGCTCTCCGCATAACCTGTGGGAAACTTGTGACCAGTGAGGTTCTCGACGCGCACGGTCACGCCGAGCTGCTCGCCTGCGGAGGCGGAGGCTGGGGCGTCCACGATCGCCACCTGCGCGGCGCTCTGCAGGGTGGTCATGGTGCGCGCCAGCGCGAGGTTGAAGGCGGGCCCGTACATCGCCGCGCGGTCCGGGTTCGCCTCCATCACGGCCCGGATCCCCCAGTGGTTGCCGCCCACGAGCGCGTGGTCGCGCGGGTCGGTGCGCAGCGGCGAGCCGAAGAGGTTCGTCACCGGCCACTGGCCGACCTTCTTCTGCATATGGCAATCGATGCAGCTCATCGCGCTCGCCGCGCCGTCCGCGTAATCGCTGTTCGCCCACTCCTCGTAGGTCGTATCGAGCGGGAACTCGAGCGCCGTGTCCACCCCGGCCGCGTCCTTCAGCATCCGGTCGGGGTTCGTCACCTGGTGGCATTGCCCGCAGAACCGCGAATCGGCCAGGTTGAGGTCCTGCACCGTCGCGTGGTTCGGCGAGCTCGCATCGGAGTACGGCCCGTGCTTCGTCATGTCGATATCGTCCGTGTACGTGAGCTGCGCGTTCGAGATGTGATAGGGGAACGACGGATCGCCGTCCGGCAGCGCGTTCGCACGGTGGCAGGTGTCGCAGCCGACGCCCTGCTTGTCGATGTTATCGAACGCGGTGCCGTCGGGCGGGGTCGCGTGCCCGCGCACGTAGCCGATGGGGCTGTGGCAGCGCAGGCAGAACGACCCGATGCCGGGCTGGTCTTGGTTCGCGACCGCGAGCGCCGCGAAGAAGACGGGATCGCGGGCAGCGTTGCCCATCATCGTCCCGACCCAAGTGTCCACGGGCATGTAATCCGCCCCAGCGGCGTTGTCGGCGCTGTGACAATTCCCGCACGTCTCGGCGGCGATGAAATACCCGCCGTTGGGTAGATCCCCGGGCTCGGTCCCTGCCGCGCCCGCGGCGCCGCTCGTGAGCCCGAGCGCAAGGAAGAGCCCGATAGCCGTTCTGCTCGCCCGAATATGAAGCATCGATGCCACCGTCCGCGGACCTCCGCGCGGAGGTCTCCATTCCCAACCCACAGTTCCGTTCAAGGATGCCGGGGCCATGGACCCCGGCGCGCGCTGGATCGCCCTCGAGGGCGCGTCACTCCGGATCGATCCGGTACACGCTCCCGGCGAGGTCCACCACGTAGAGATCGCCGGCCGCGTCCTCGCCGAACGACGACATCGCCTGGAGCTGGCCCGTGCTGTCGAGGTCCTGCGACAGCTCGCCCTCGGACAGCAGGGCGCCGTCCTTCCACACGAGGCTCCAGATGCGGTTCGAGCAGAAATCGCCGTACAGGTACGTCCCGCGGAGGGCCGGGATCGCGCTCCCGCGGTAGACGTAGCCGCCGTTCACCGAGCACCCGTCGTTGCTCGAGTGCGTGTACTCGGTCACCGGCGGCACCAGGCTCGGATCGTCGCAGCCGGGCGCCTGGGCGGGCTTGAAGCACCCCGTGCCCTCCATCACGCTCCAGCCGTAGTTCTTGTTGCCCTCGCCGGCGCGCTCGATGTCGATCTCCTCGAACTCGTTCTGCCCGACGTCGCCGATATAGAGGTCGCCGTTGCAGCGGTCGAAGCTGAACCGCCACGGGTTGCGCAGCCCGTAGTCCCAGATGTCGGGATCGCCGCCGGGCAGGTTGCCGGGCGGGGGGTCCGGGTAGGTATCGACGTTCACCCGGAGGATCTTGCCCAGCTTGATGTTGATGTTCTGACCGTGGTTGTTGGGATCGCCGGACCCGCCGCCGTCGCCGATCCCGACGTAGAGGAGCCCGTCGGGCCCGAACGCGAGCATGCCGCCGTTGTGGTTGCCCTGGATGCCGTCCGTCACGGTGAAGAAGATCCGGTCCGGCGCGCCGTTCGCCGTGTCCGGATCGCCCGCCGAACGGGAGAACTCCGCCAGCGTGAGGGCGCTGCCCTGGTCATCGTTGTAATAGACGAAGAACCGGCCATTCTGCGCGTAATCGGGATGAAACGCGAGCCCGAGCAGTCCGCGTTCGTCTTGCTGGTACTCCACCTGCTGCACGATCGCGCTGATATCGAGGAACGGCTCGGGCTGGAGCACGCCGTTCTTGATGAGCCGGATGCGCCCTCGTTGCTCCACGACATAGAGCCGGCCCGCGTCGCCGGGCTCGCTGGTCACGAAGAGCGGCAGGTCGAGGCCGTTTGCGATCTGGGTGAGCTTCAGCGGCGGGATCGCCCCGCCGGGCTCGTCGCACACGATCGTCCCGTGGCCGCCCTGCCCGCCGCCGCCGCTCCCATTGCCGCCGATGCCCCCGCCGCCGCCTCCGTCGCCCGTGCTCGTCGATGTCGTGGTGCTCCCGGCCCCGGCCCCGCCGCCCCCGTCGTCGGAGTCGCAGGCGTTCAGACCCAGACCCACCCCCAGGCAGGCCAGCGTGATCGGGAGCGCATGTACAAGGAAAGATGTGTGTCGCAGCATGACGGACGAGCCTACCCGATCGGCACGGTTCTTGGTAATACTTTCAGCCCCTCAAAGTGTCCGTGAAATCTGCATCCGGGCGTCGATTTTTCCTCGTCCCGGCCCCGTGGGGTGCCTAACCATGCGAGATCTCTCCCTTCTTCTGCTCGAGCTCCTCACCCCCAGGATTCCCCCGGGAGGTCGGCGCTGGCAGGAGCGGGTGGAGTCCATCCTGGGCGTGCAAGCTTCCGAGGGCTTCGCCCGGAGCTCCTTCACCACGCTGCCGGAGTTTGACCGCGACGGCTTCCAGGCCGAGCTCACGGCGGCGCCGCGCTCGCTGGGCAAGGCGCCCCTCGTCCTTTCGCCCGAGGAGCGGGCTCAGCTCCGGGCGGCCGGCGTGACCTGGCCGATCGAGGGTTGGCCGCTCGACCAGCTCGGCCGCGTCACGATGCTCGCGCTCGCGTCGGCGCGCCTCTCGCCCTCGGAGCTCGAGGCCGTCGTCGGCGCCTGCTACCGCCAGGGCGACAGTCGGGAGCGGTGGGCCGTGCTCCGCGCCCTCCCGTTCCTGGCTCCGCCCGAGCGCTTCATCCCCCTGGCCGTCGACGGCTGCCGCACGAACGAGGTCCCGGTCTTCGAGGCGATCGCGTGCGAGAACCCCTTCCCGTCACGCTGGTTCCCGGACCTCCACTGGAACCAGATGGTCCTCAAGGCCCTGTTCCTCGGCGTCGCGCTCGATCGCATTGTCGACCTGGATCGGCGCACCACGCCCGAGCTCGCCCGGATGGCGCTCGACTACGCCAGCGAGCGCCGGGCGGCCGGCCGCACCGTGCCGGCCGACGTCGACCGGCTGGCGCCGCCGGCCCCGAACGCGAGCAAGACATGGGTCCCCGAATAGCGGTGCAGTCGGCGCTCCTTCGGCTGTCCGCTGACTACGGCGCGATCTTCACGACGAACATTCCGGGATCCAGTGGCCCATCGCCGAAGTCCACGGCTCCGCTATTGGTTCCTGCGATGACGATCTCTCCGGTCCCAGGGGTAATCCCCATGGCGGCAGGGGTCTGCCCTTGATCGTCCCCGAAGACCTTGCTCCAGAGGTGTGTCCCAGCGGCGTTCAGCTTGGCAA
Organism: uncultured Polyangiaceae bacterium; assembly: GCA_964421485.1. Lineage (GTDB taxonomy): Bacteria > Myxococcota_A > Polyangia > Polyangiales > Polyangiaceae > CAYQYG01. The sequence continues at coordinate 9,314 of CAYQYG010000093.1, forward strand.
TGACTATGTCGGAAGGAGGCTGTGCGACGAGTGGCTGGCCACCGAAATTCACCGTTCCAGTGGCCATTCCGAGCAGCGTGATATCGTTGCTGGGCGCGTCTGCTGCGATAGCGATCCCTGTGTTGGTGTTGAACTCCCCGAATCTCTCGCTCCAATAATGGTTTCCGGTGTTGCCGTACTTGACGGCGAATATGTCGCCTATGCCCTCGGGCTGGAGCGTGTTGCCGCCACCGAAGTCGGTCGATGCTTCGAGTTTGCCCGTGACCAAGACGTTATTTGCGGAGTCGACGTTGACTGATTCGATTGTGCAGCCTGCGAGCTTCTTGCTCCACGCTGTGGTGCCATTGGCAGAAGAAAAGCGGGCCACGAACCCGGAGTTGCCTTGGTGGGTCAATGAACTGCTACCGCCAAGATTGATCGATGTGGTGAACTGCCCTGCCAGAAAAATCTCACCCTGGTGGTTGATTGTAATGGTGGACCGACCTTGATCCGAGGGAGGTTGCCCAGGTACATCGCCGAACGTTCTGCTCCACTGGTGCGCCCCGCTGCCTAGATCGAAGGAGGCAAGGAAAATATCGTAGCCCGCGGTGGTGAACGTGGCGTCGCCGAAGCTTGTTGTGCCGAAATAGGTGCCCGTAATGATCAGACGCCCGAAGTCGGTTGTCGCGGTATTTGCCAGTTCGAAATCTGCTCCGCTTCCGATGTTCTTGCTCCATCGGTGGGATCCGCCGGCGTCGAGTGATGCGGCGAAGAGCCCCCAGTTCCCGTCCGCTGGGTCTACGAGGGTATTGCCGCCAAAGTTGATGCTGCCGAGGAGGGTGCCGACTATCGCGATATTATCGTCAAGATCGAGTGCGATCTTGATGGAGTAGCCGTTGTCGTTTGCGTCGCCGAATGACTTGGCCCAGACGATGCTGCCGCCGCTGTCGAACTTGACGAGGAAATAGTCGACTCCTCCGTTCGTCGTGAGGGTGTGGGGTGCGGGCAGCATACTGCCACTAAAGATGCCTGCGAGAATGATGTTGCCTTGGCTGTCGATGGCCAGGCTGGTGGGGGTCCCGGGAGAACCCAGCGTGTGGCTCCAGAGCGCGTCGCTGCACGGGTTCCCGTCGCAATCCTCATCCCCTCGGACATAACAGTCTTCGACGCCGGGCAGCACCTCGCCGGAGCACTCCGAGTAGCCGCTCCCATCGCCCGCGCACGTCCGCGTCCCCGCCTTGCAGATCCCGACGTCCTCGGTCCCCGCGGGGCCGCCGTAGCATGCCTCCGTCGCCTCCGGCTCGCAGACCGGCCCCCCGCCTGCGCCCCCTCCTCCTCCGCCCGCTGCTGTCGGCGGCTCGGCGTCGACGAACTCGTCCAGCCCCAGGATCCACCCGCAACCGGAGGCGGTGACGAGCGCGGCGAGCGAGGCGGCAGCGAACCAGCGGGTCATGCACGCGACGGTGCCCTGTCCGTATAATACGGTCAAGTCCGGCGACGTGCGGGCGGCGGACCGGGTCGCGGCACGCCGGCTGGTACAGGTTCACTGGGCGGGGCGCATCCGGGAAACCCCAGTCCCCCTCGCTCCCCCTCCGGCCCCGTAATTACGATAAGCTCGCCGCTATGCGCCCGAAATCGACCGACCAATCCAATTTTCGTGGACCTTCCCCCGTCGGGAGCCCCGCCTCTTGACCGTGCCAATGGGGTGGCCCCACCTCGCCTTCCACAAATCGACCCTCGTGGTCGATTTTTGTCTTGACATCATGTGTGTCGTCGGCGGATCGGTAGCGTGCTCTGTCGGCGGGCGCGATGGCCCTCGTCTGACCCTGCGGCAAGCCGTCACGACGAGCTCGTCGTCGTGACCGCATCCAGCCCCACGCGTTCGTCCGAAGCACGAGAACATGGGCCCCGTCAAGGTCTGAGTGGACCCAGGACACCCAGTTCTCCCACGCGGTCGGGTGATCCTGGACCCGATTCGTCGGAGGTCGACCCCCGGCGGAGGTGACCCAGGACCTGCTTCGGGGGGGTCGACCCCCGGCGGAGGTGACCCAGAACCCGCTCCGGCGGGGGTCGACCGCGGGCCCCGGGCTTCCGGTTGCCTCGAGAGCGCCCTCCAGCGGCCCTTCAGCCGGCAGGAGGCCCCGGGGACCGAGGGGGTCCTCACCGGAGGGGCCGGGTCGGAGGCGGGCCACGACAGGGGCCCGCCGTAGTCCCGGCCCCGGGAGGTGAGGGCCCCCTCGGTCCCCGGGGCCGGACGTGGTCGCTCCCCCAGACGTCGTAGCCAGCCCGGTGCCCTCGCCCGGTTGCCTCGAGAACGCCCTCCAGCGGCCTCAGCCGGCAGGAGGCCCCGGTGCCCGCCGGAGTCCCTCCCCGCCCCGGAGGCGAGGGCCCCTCGGTCCCCGGAGCCGGACGTGGTCGCTCCCCCAGACGTCGTAGCCAGCCCAGCGCCCTCGCGCCGGGTTGCGTGCCACCCACCCCCCGCGCATGCGGTCTCCTACCGCGCAAATACGGGCAGCCCGCCGCCCTGCCCCAGAAATCGACCACCCCATCGATTTCTCTCTTGACCCATGCCCACCAGCGTCCCGCCGCACCAGGCGCGAGCCCCGGTCAGCTAGCCTCGAAGGCCAGGAACGCCGCGCGCGCCTTGGGCGCGCTGCTGATCGCGTCGATCACGCGGAATCCCCCGCGGATGTAGAACCCATCGAGCGCGAGGACGCTCTCCCCGTCGCCCGGCTCGAGCTCCCAGTAGATCGTCCGGTCCTTGCTCGTCGCCAGCACCGCGATCCGGGACCAGCCGGCGGCGATCGTACCGGCCCACTCCGGACCGTGCCCCTTCGCCTCCAGGTGCTTCACGCGGAAGCTCACCCCCGTGCCGGATCCCACCCGCGCCTCGAGCGTACCGCCCGTCGACGTCTGGGGCGCCACCCCGCGACGGCGCGGCGGACCGCGGCGGCTCACCCGGTAGGCAGCCACGGACAGCGGATCGATGTAGTACGCCCCCCCGTCCTTCCGGGCGCGCAGACGGTTCGCGTAGACCGCTTGCCGGACGGCGCTCTCCGAGATCCCGAGCTGGCCGGCCGCTTCGGCCACCGTCATCGTGTACCGGGCGCGCGACGGCACCGCGCTCCCGCCCGGGCCGAGACGCTTGCGTGCGATGCAGTCGAGCATCACGTGGAAGATCGGATCGCGGTACACGTCCACGGTGACGACGGTCTTGCCAGGGACGACGCCGCTGTCGAGCAGCGGGTTCTCCGGGCCGAACACGAGATCCGTCAGCTCCCGTTCGGAGATCGCCGCGTCCTTTGTCGCGGCGAGCACGCGCCGCAGAAAGGCCGCCAGGTCGGCCGCAGGCGCGTGGAAGTCGATCGTCTCTCCCGACAGCAGCGTATGTCGTGTCTTCATCGTCGCCTCGCGGCGCTGTCCCTCGATCCCTGTGGCGCCCAGTACCGACGCAGGAGCGCACTGTACGGTAGTGCAGATACGAGCGTCCACCCCGTTTGACCGGGGATCCAGCAGAAAATTTCTCCCGCTGTGTGGGAAACGTGACAGTTGTCTGAAGCGATATCGGCACCGGACGCCCTCGCCGGCCGGGCGTCCGTGTCGGGCGCGTCCCACCATTCTCTCTTGCACCGCGCAACCCACGCGCCCCTTGGCTTTGCTGCCCCTTCCTGCGATGCTCCCGCGCCCGGCGTCCCTTCTCGGAGGCACCAGTGAAGCTCTTCGATCCCCATATTCACATGACCTCCCGGACCACGGATGACTACCAGGCCATGGCCGCCGCGGGCGTCGCCGCCGTCATGGAGCCCGCATTCTGGCTCGGCCAGCCGCGCACCCACGTCGGCTCATTCGAGGACTACTTCGCCTCGCTGATCGGCTGGGAGCGCTTCCGCGCCGGCCAGCTCGGCGTCCGCCACGTCTGCGCGCTCGGGCTCAACCCCAGGGAGGCCAATCACCCCGCATTGGCCCGGGGCGTCCTCGAGCTCCTGCCCCGCTACCTGCCCAAGGAGGGGGTCGTCGCCGTCGGCGAGATCGGCTTCGACGACATGACGCCCGAGGAGGAGAGGATCTTCGCGCGCCAGATCGAGCTCGCGCGCGAGCACGACCTGCCCGTCCTCGTCCATACCCCCGAGCGCGACAGGAAGCGCGGCGCGGAGCGCAGCCTCGCCGTCGTCCGCGAGCTCCGCTTCCCCGAGCAGCGCGTGCTCATCGACCATAACAACGAGGAGACCCTCCCCCTCGTGCTCGACGCCGGCTGCTGGGCCGGGCATTCGATCCATCCGAGCGCCGGGATGGATGAGGAGCGCATGGTCGCGCTCGTCAGGAGATACGGCGCCGAGCGCGTCCTCATCGGCAGCGCGGCCGACTGGCGCGTGAGCGATCCGCTCGGGGTGCCCAGGACCGCCCATCGAATGCGGCACAGCGGCATCGGCGAGGAGACCATCGAGCGCATCGTCTGGAAGAACCCTGTCGCCTTCCTCGCGCAGAGCGGCAAGCTGGACCTCGCCGGCCTCGGCGAGGCCGCCGCCGATCCGCCCCCGCTCCTCCAGGGCAACCCCGCGCTCCGCGGGCAGGGTCCCGTCATCCGGTCCATGTGAGCGTGGCCGGCGCCGGGCCTGTCGGAGACCAACTCCCTACTTGGCGCCGGGCGACCTTCCTGCGATGCTCCGGCGCTCGCGCGCGTCGCATGGCAGCCATCATGACCCCAGCACACCGGCATCCGCGCGGCCTCCTCCTCGCGCTCGCCCTGCTCGCGGCGGCCGTGGGCTGCTCGCCGACGTACGTGTACGACGCGGCGAACTACCGGAAGGAGCTCGACCCGCGGAAGCGCGAGTACGTGATCGGGGTGGGCGACAGCCTGCAGGTCACCGTCTGGCGCATGCCCGACCTCTCGAGCAGCGCGCTCGTGCGGCCGGACGGGATCATCACGATGCCGCTCATCGGCGACGTCCACGTCGCCGGCAGCACGCCGACCCAGGTCCGCGAGGAGCTCAAGAAGCGCTTCGCCGAGTTCGTGAAGGACGAGACCGCGGTCGTGACCGTCGCGATCACCGCGGTGAACAGCTACCGCTTCGTCGTGAGCGGCAACGTCGCCCGCGCGGGCATCTTCTCGTCGAACTACTACGTCTCCGTCTCCGAGGCGCTCGCCATGGCCGGGGGGCCCAACCAGTTCGCGTCGACCGATCAGATCCTGCTCATCCGGATGGATGGTCCGGACCGATTCCGGCAGATCCCTGTCAACTACGACGCGATCGTCTCCCGCGAGCATCCCGAGCAGGATCTCGTGCTCAAGGCGGGCGATACCGTCTTCGTGCCCTGAGCCGCGATCGTGTCGGAGCCCTCCGAGCTCGCCAAGAAGACGGCGTCAGGCGCGATGTGGACCATCGCCGCGGGCCTCGGCGCGCGCGTGCTCGGCCTCGTCGGCTCGCTCCTGCTCACGCGCTACCTCGCGCCCGAGGTCTACGGCGCGGTGAACGTGGCCTACGTGGTCGTGCTGACCGCGTACTTCGCGACGAGCCTCGGCCTCGGCCAGTACGTCGTCGTGACCCCCGGCGCGGACCGGCGGACGATCTTCACGGCCACGGCGCTCTACGTGGGCCTCGGGCCGATCGTGCTCGGGATCGTCTACGCGCTCCGGGCGCCGATCGCCGGGTTCCTCAACTCGCCCGGCATGGTGCAGTACCTGCCGGGGCTCATGCTCGCGGTGTTCCTCGATCGCCTCTGGTACATTCCCGACCGGCTGATGATCCGCGACATGCGGTTCCGCGAGACCGCGATCCGGAACACGGTCGGCGAGGTCGCGTACACGTTCGGATCGGTGCTCCTGGCGATCCGCGGCTGGGGGGGGAACGCGATCGTGGTCGCGACGCTGCTGCGGGCGATCCTCCGGACGCTCATGACGGTGACCGCCGTGCCGCGCGCGGAGTGGCTGACGCCGAGCCGCCCGTCGCGCGAGAAGATCCGGGAGATGCTGAGGTTCGGCGTGCCGCTGAACCTCGCCTCGCTCGCGAACTTCGGGTCGCAGCGCTGGGACAACCTCGTGATGAGCAAGCTCTTCGGCGAGGCGGCGTGCGGGCTCTACAACATCGCGTGGAACGTGGCCGACATCCCGGCCTCGCAGGTCGGCGAGCGGGTAGGGGACGTGCTGGTCCCGTCGTTCGCGAAGCTCGAGCCGGAGCGGCGCAGGGCGGCGCTGCTCCGCTCGCTGACGCTGCTCTCGCTGCTCATCTTCCCGCTGGCCGTCGGGCTCGGCGCGGTCGCGACGACGCTGCTCACCGACACGATCTTCAACGAGAAATGGGCGGCGGCGGGCCCGTACCTCATGGTGCTCTCGGCGCTCGGCGTGACCCGGCCGATCGGGTGGGTGATCTCCTCGTACCTCCAGGTCTACCGGCGGACGCGCTCGATCATGGCGCTCGAGTGGCTCAAGGCGGCCGCGATCGTGGGCGGCGTCTACGCGCTCGGGTCGGCCGGCGGGCAGCTCTGGGCGTGCGCCGGCGTGGGCGCGGCGTTCGGGGCCCACGCGCTCGCCAGCATGTGGCTCGTGCGGCGCCTGGACGGCATCTCGTACCTCGCGCTGATCCGGCCGCTGCTCTCGCCGCTCGTCGCGTGCGCCCCGATGGTGGCCGCGGTGCTCGCGGTCCGGTACGGCCTCGCGCGCTTCGAGCACCTGCCCCGCGGCGTCCGCATCACCTCGGAGGTCACGGTCGGGGCGATCGCGTTCGTCCTGTCTGCGCTGGTGTTCGCGCGGAGCGCATCAAGGGATTTCCTCAAGGTCGTCAAGGACGTGATCCGCCGCCGCCGCGGCTGACGCCCGCGCCGGGGCGTCGACGCGCTAGGGCGAACCTCCCTGGCCTGTGGTAGCGTCGGCTGCCCTCCACGGGGTCAGTGGCGAAGGAGACCGGAGAACCGAAATGGCAGAGACGAACGCCGCCGTGGCCGACAGCCTCCTCCAGATGATCACCTCGCAGGGAGCCCGGATCGGCATCATCGGGCTCGGCTACGTCGGCCTGCCGCTGGCGCTGACCTTCCTCGAGAAGGGCTTCCGCGTGCTCGGCTTCGACGTCGATCCCGAGAAGGTCGAGGCGCTGCGCGCGGGCAGGAGCTACATCAAGCACCTCGATCCGAGGCGCGTCGAGGCCGCCGCGGCGAACGAGCGCTTCGAGGCGACCGCGGACTTCGGCAGGCTGGACGAGCCGGACGCGATCCTCGTCTGCGTGCCCACGCCGCTCACCTCGCAGCGCGAGCCCGACATGAGCTACGTCGTGGGCTCCGCGCAGAAGATCCGCGACCGGCTGCGCCGCGGCCAGCTCGTGGTGCTCGAGTCGACGACGTACCCGGGCACGACCGACGAGCTCATGCTGGGCATCCTGGAGCAGTCGGGCAAGCGCCTCGGCGAGGACTTCTTCCTGGCCTTCTCGCCGGAGCGCGAGGATCCGGGCAACCAGAGCTTCAACACCGCGACGATCCCCAAGGTCGTCGGCGGCGTCGACGCGGCCTCGCTGACGCTCGCGAAGGCGCTCTACGACCAGGCGATCAAGCGCACCGTGGCGGTCTCGTCGGCGCGCGCGGCCGAGGCGGCGAAGCTCACGGAGAACATCTTCCGCGCGGTGAACATCGCGCTCGTGAACGAGCTCAAGGTCGTCTACGACCGCATGGGCATCGACGTCTGGGAGGTGCTCGACGCCGCGTCGACGAAGCCCTTCGGCTTCATGCGCTTCAACCCCGGCCCGGGCTGGGGCGGCCACTGCATCCCGCTCGATCCGTTCTACCTCTCGTGGAAGGCCCGCGAGTACGGCGTCTCGACGAAGTTCATCGAGATCGCCGGCGAGGTGAACGTGGAGATGCCCCACTACGTGGTGAGCAAGCTCCAGCTCGCGCTGAACGACCGCTGCAAGCCGATGAAGGGCACGCGCGTCCTCATGCTCGGCATCGCCTACAAGAAGGACATCGACGACCCGCGCGAGAGCCCCGCGTTCGAGGTGCTCGATCACCTGCTCAAGCTCGGCGCGGTCGTGAGCTACCACGACCCGCACGTCCCGCGGATGCCGCGCATGCGGTCGTGGCCGAACCTGCCCGCGCTCACGTCCGTCCCCCTCACGGCGGAGACCCTGGCGGGCCACGACGCCGTGCTGATCGTCACGGACCATTCGGCCGTGGATTACGCGCTCGTGCTCGAGCACGGGGCCCTAATCGTGGATACCCGCGGCATCTACCGCGAGGCGCACCCCAAGGTGATCAAGGCCTGAACACGTGCCCGGGCCCACCCTCCGGGGCCCCGGGCGTCAGACCAGCCCGAACACGGGCCCGACGGGCCAGGGGAGAAATAGGAGCATCCCCTTGATGCCAGCCCGCCGGTTCGGTACCCATCGGAGGACGGCGTTTTCCATGCTGCCGTCCGGGCGCTCCAGGTCGAAACGATGCCCTCTCTAGAAGACAGCCTCTCCGGCACGCCCTCGAGCGCCGAGTGGAAGGGGTACCTGGAGATCCGGCTCGGCGACGGACCGGTCGCGCGCCGGCCGCTGCTCGAGCCGCATATCGTGATCGGCCGCGCGCCCGGCGTGCAGCTCACGCTGGACCACTACACGGTCTCCCGCCGCCACGCGGAGCTCTTCTGCGACCCGTTCGGGCGCTGGTGGATCCGGGACCTCGGCAGCACCAACGGCACGCTCGTGAACGACGAGCGCATCAACGAGAAGGTGCTGAAGCCCGGCGATCGCGTGGGCATCGGCGACTACTCGCTCGATTTCCAGCTCCCCGCGCGGCCCGGCCGGGCGCTGACCGACAGCGGCAGCCTTCATTTCGAGGAGGACAAGCCGACCGCGATCCGCAAGCTCGGCGAGCTCGAGCCGCCGCGGATCGCGGCCAAGCACCTCTTCACGCTGATGGACCTGTCGCGCCGCCTGCTCAGCATCGAGGACGCGACGGACCGCTACGACGCCCTCTGCCAGCTCATGGTCCGCGAGGACTTCCACGGCAGCATGGCGCTCGCGATCCGCGTCCGTGACAGCGGCGCGCTCACGATCCTCTCGGGGCCGCACCGGCCCTTCCAGACGCTCCGCCGCGAGGACTCGCAGTCGCCGCCGTACATCTCGCGGCGCGTGCTCGCCTCGGTGCAGGAGACGCGCGAGCCCGTGCTCGCGGGCAACCTGGTCAGCGACAGCGCCACCGTCGAGCTCACGATGTCGCGCGACGTGATGGCGCTCTGGGTCGTCTGCTGCCCGCTGCGCACCGACGAGCAGATGATGAACCTGCTCTACGTCACGCTCCCGCCGGACTTCGGCAGCGTCGAGTGGCTCGGCCTCATCGCGCTCGCGGCCGAGGTCTACCAGCAGGCCGAGTCGGCGTGGGAGGCGCGCCGCCACGCGCAGGAGCACGCCGCGATCGAGCGCGAGCTGCAGATGGCCCACCAGATCCAGCGCGCGCTCGTCCCGCGCCGGCGCGATTTCAAGGGCATCGACGTCTCGATAGGGTTCGAGCCGTGCCGCTGGGTCGGCGGCGACTACGTGGACATCGTCCCGATGCCCGACGGGCGCATCCTGCTCGCGGTCGCCGACGTCTGCGGCAAGGGCCTCCAGGCCGCGCTGGTCTGCCAGAGCGTGCACACGATGATCCGCGCCACCGTGGACGCGGCCCGCGGCGTCACGAACATGATGGACCGGCTGAACGATTACCTCTGCGAGTACCTCCCGGAGCACTCGTTCGTGACGATGATCGCGCTGGCGCTCGATCCGGTGACGGGCCGGATGGAGTGCGTCAACGCGGGCCACCCGCCGGCGCTCGTCTCGACGGCCGAGGGCAGCCTCCGGCACCTGCAGGCCGCGGTGAACCCCGCGCTCGGCATGGCGCCCGTGCCGATGGAGGCGCACTCGAGCGTGCTCGCGACCGGCGAGGTGCTCGCGCTGTACACCGACGGCCTGACCGAGCTCCGCAACACCTCGAAGCAGATGCTCGGCCTCCAGCAGCTCGGCGCGGGCTTCGCGAGGCTCTGCGCCGCCGGCGCCGGGCGCCCGGTCTCCTCGATCGCCGACAAGCTCCACGAGCTGCTCGGGGAGTTCCGCGGCGATCAGCTCCCGGAGGACGACCAGGCCTTCCTGCTGGCGCGCCGGCTCTGAGCCGGAGCGCCGCGCTATTCGGCCTCGCCTCGTGACGGCTCCTCGCCCTCGGGCTGCTGGCTGACCTCGCGCCGGGCGCGGCGCGCCGGCCCTGTGGAGCCGAACGGCTGCGTCATCAGGATGCGCGCGCCGGTCTCCTCGGTCTCCGGGAACGCGCCCGAGATCGAGAGCATCACGGTGTTCCGCACGAGCGTGAGGTCGGACGGCACGGAGCCCGCGAGCGAGGTCGAGATCTGGTGGATGCGCTGGTACCGCAGCGACAGCTCGAGGTCGGGGATCACGGTGATCGGGCTCCAGAGCAGCGCCGCGTCGGCGAGGATCACGGTCGTGGGATCGCCGAGCACGCCGTCCTCGATGGGGCGCGCGAGCTGGAGCCCGGCGGAACCCTCGGCCCCGAGCCGCGCGGCCGCCGAGAGCGGCGCCGCGAGCCGCAGCGTCGCCTGGTCCACGAACGAGATCTGCGTCAGGTAGACGTTGAGCTGCGCCGAGTGCGTGATCGCGAGCTCGACCTGCGCCTCGTCGCGCACGTAGCGCGCCGCCGCGAGCCCGACCGGCTGCCAGAGCTGCGCGTACTCGGCGCCGAGGTCCGTCGCCTGCGTCACCCCGAGGTCGATCTGGCTCGAGAAGCCGCGACCGTACTCGTGCTGCCAGCTCGCGATGAGCGTGTTGAGGAGCTGGTCGCGCGCGCCGAGCGTCTGGCGCCCCGGCACGCCGGTCAGGATGTTGTCGAAGCGCGTGTAAGCGAACGTCAGCGCGAGCGCGCCCGTGTCGTGGCGGAAGAGGCGCTGCGCGCTGAGCGTGCCCGTCAAGTTGTACGTGCGCGCGGGGTCCTCGGCGATCGGCGAGTAGACCAGGAAGCTCGCCTGCTCGCCCATGGTGACGGCCGGCGAGAGCTGCTTCGAGAGCCCCTGGTTCACCCCGCCCGACACGAACTCCGTGCCGCCCGGCGCCTGCTCGCGGATGGCCGTCTGGCCGGGCGCGCTCTCGAGCACCAGCGTGTTGAGCTGCCCGTGCGCCCCGGTGAGCCCGAGGCTGACCTCGGTGGTCGGCGAGACGGCGTAGCGGCCCGTCCACGCGCCGTTGCCCGTGTACGAATTCGCCTCCGAGTGCCGGAAGAAGAAGCTCGGCGTGAACGTGTACGAGAGCGTCTGCGCCGTCCGCGGCGTGTCGTAGCGGAAGACGAGCCCCGGGCTGACGCTGCCGAACCCGTCGGCCTCGGGCCGCTGGTCCCCCTCCAGGGGCGTGGAGCCGACGTTATCGGTGGCGCCCACCGTGGCGGCGAGCACGGCCTGCAGGCTGGCGTCCTGCGCGCGCGCGGGCGCCTCCTGGAGCGCCGCGAGCCCCAGCGCCGCCGCCGCGACGAGCCGAGATCTCCGGGGCGCCGCCATACCCGGTCAGCGCTCGAGCACGACCACGCCGAGCACCGGGGCGGGCTTGAGCTGCTCGACGGCCTGCCGCAGCGAAGCGCGGGTGGATTTCTTCACCAGCGACGTGAGGATGACGCCGTCCACCAAGTCCCCGACGACGCTCATGTCCATCGAGCCGAGCACGGGCGGCGTGTCCAGGATGATGTACTCGTATCCGGCGCGCTTCAGGCTCGCCATCCCCTCCGAGAACGCGATCGGATCGAGGATCGGCGGCCGCTCCTTGCGCGCGTCGATCGCGAGCAGGTGCACCTTCCCCCGGACCGAGGCCCGGCTCGGCGGCGGCGCGTCGCTCCCGTCCGAATGCTCGACCACGACCCAGGGTTCGCCCGGATCCCTGCGGTGCTGCCGGAGCTGCTCGGCGAAGCACGTCGGCGGCTCGAACTTGAGCGCGGCCGCGAGGCCCGGCGAGCGGATGTTCGCCTCCACCAGGAGCACGTTCCGCGGGCTCGTCTCGGCGAGCGCGGCGGCCAGGTTGATCGCGCAGACGGTCTTCCCCTCCCTCGGCAGCGCGCTGGTCACGGCGATCGTGCGCGCGGTGCCCGAGGCGAGCTTCCTGCGCAGCGTGCGGTACGCGTCCGCGCGCTTCGAATAGGGATCGGCGAGCATCACGATCTCGGGATCCACCGCCTCCGGCCGGGGCACGGACCACACGCTGATCGACTGCATCGCGAGCGCGCCGATCGGGATCGCGGTGAGCGTGACCTCGTGCTCCCAGCTGCTCGACGACGGCGGCGGCTCCCGGTCGATCAGGAGCGAGGGCGGGCCCTCGATGATCTCCGGCGCGGGCGGCGCGACCGGCTCGATCGGGGGCCGGGCCCGGATCGCCTCGCGCACCGCGGCGGGCATCGTGATCTGGAGCGACGGCAGCCTCGGGAGCGTGACCGGCTCGGCGGGCGGCGGTGGGGGTGGGTCGTCCCACGCGGCCCGCGGGAGGTCGGGGATCGTCGGTCCGTCGAGGTCCGGCCGCGCATCCATGGGCGGCTGAAATCGGCTCACCTCGGTGCGCTCCGCCGCCGGCGCGACCGGGGTCGCGTCGAGCTCGGGCCGAGCGCCGGCATCGAGCGTCCCCCCGGGGATCACCAGCTGCAGGCTCGGCAGCCGCGGGAGCTGCGGGGGCGGACCCGGCACCGCAGCGGGCGCGGGCCGCTGGTACGGCGCGGGCGTGGGCCGCTTCGGCGGCGCGGAGGCCCTGGATCGCCTGCCGGCGCCCCCCACATCGAGCTCCGGCTCGACGCCGTCGGGGCGCGCGGGCAGGTCCGCCGGGCCGACGACCTCCTCGGCCTCGCTCGCGAGCTTGAGGACGCGCGTGATCATCTCCTCGCGCATGTCGTCGGGCGGCGCGATCGAGTGCCAGTTCCCGACGATCTTGCGCAGGCGCCGCGCCTCGATCACGAGCGCGCGGACGCGCGAGGTCTGCTCCGCGCGCCCGAGGAAATCCACCACCTGATCCAGCGCCCGCTCCAGCGACGCGACGGGCGGCGGCATTCCAGGCTCGGCACCCCTGCTCTCAGCCACGGCTCCCCCGCTCCGCGCCCGGGAGCGCTGCGCCCCCGGGCGCGCCGGACTTCGGCGGCTTCACGGGCGCGCCCCACCTGAACCTGCGGCCGCGCCGCGGCGCCTGCGGCACGACCGCGATCACCGGCGCGAGCCCCATCCGGCTGATGTCCTCCGCGTCGAAGACGCGGTCGTCGAGCACGATCCCGCGCGCCGCGGCCAGCGCGAGGCCGGCGACCACCGACGCGAACATGCCCGCGAGCGCCATCATCGAGCGCGAGGGCGTCGACGGCGCGCTCGGCTTGAACGCCGGATCGAGCACCACGATCTGAGCCGAGTAGCCGCCCTCCTCGGAGCTCGCGGCGATCTCCGCGCGGAAGACCTTCGCCTCGAGGTCGGTGAGCCGCTGCCGCGCGCGCGCCTGGTCGCGCGCGAGCCGCGACCACTCGGTCTCGAGGCTGATGATCTGCTGCGCGGTCTCGCTCGCCGTCGGCTGCTGCTGCTGGGCCGTGTCCTTGGCCTTCTTCCGCTGGCTGATCTCGCGCTCGATCTTGGCGAGCTGGTCCCTGATCTTCGCGCGCTCGGTGTCGCCGGGCGTCGCCTCCGCGTACGGGTCCTGCCCGTCGGGCGCCGCGGGCGCGGCCGGGGGCGAGGCCGCGGCGAGGGCCTGGTCGGCCTTGCGCGCCGCGCCCTCCGCGGTGCTGACGCGCGCCATCGCCGCGCGCACGTCCGGGTGCGCCTCGGTGAAGCGCGCCTGCTTCTCGGCGAGGTCGCGGCGGGCGGCGGCGAGCTCCTGGTCGGCCTGCTGCTTCGCCGCCACGAGCGCCGGCGGCGGCGCCGCGGCGTCCCCGGCGCCCG
>CAYQYG010000094.1:0-22937 GCA_964421485.1 uncultured Polyangiaceae bacterium
CACCCATGGCCCTCAGGGGGTTGATCGGCATGGAGCCGACATGTGCGGCACATTTTGGGATAGCAAACGCGCGTGGCCCCCCGGTAGGATCGCCGCTGGATGCGGAGGTGGGTCATGCAGAGCGGGGTGAGACGCTGGGCGTCGAGGATCGTGCTGGTCGTGGCCTCTGGCGGATGCACCGAGGCCCTGGAGCGCGAGCTGGTGCCCGAGTCGCTGGGCGCGGTGGAGCAGCCGGTGACGATAATCGGGGCGGACGTGCAGGCGTCGCCCTCGGGGGAGGTCGCTCAAAGCTCGAGCGCCGCCTGGATCCGATCCGCCTCGTACAGCAACGGGCACGCGCTGGTCGGCTATACAGCGGGAGGGGACCGGGCTGCCTGGGCGCGCTCCGTGGACTGGATAACCTCCTCGCCAACCTGGGAGGCGCACCGCTCGGATGACCCGCCGCCATTCGGGTGGCCAGCCCCGGTGAACTTCTGCAAGGTGTACGACTGCAGCGCGGGCGCCGCGTGGAATGTCTACGGCGCCATGGATCAGGTGGTTTGGACCGGGCTCGACGACATGGCGGCGGCCGTGGCCACCGGCGGCGCAGGCAGCGCAACGGGATCCGACGTCGTCCTCGTCTCGTCCACCGACGGGGGCAGCACATTCACCGAGGCGCGGATCCTCTCGGTCCCGACGCCGAACGGCGACTCGGGCGGCGAGATCGTCCCCTATACGGTCCACGCCTCGCTCATGTACACCGCCCGGCGCCGGAGCGGCGAGGCCGGGAAGGAGGCGACCCCGATCTACGTCATCTGGCAGGCCTTCACCAACGAGGGCCTGCACTGGTTCATGACCCGCGCCATCGTCGGATTCGACGGCGGCATCGCCCAGCCGGAGGCCCCGGTCCGCGTCTCGATCATCCCGCCCAATGCCGCCGCGCACGCGTCCATCATGGCCTTCGAGGACGACAACAGAGACGAGGTGGTTCAGGTCGCCTGGTCGGAGCGGACCGATTCGAGCGGCGCCCCGAGCCCCGGCCCGTCGTGCCCCTCCAACGAGACGCTGCACGTCACGTGGCGCTCCTCCGGCACGCGCGATTTCGGCAAGAACTGGGGCTGCTGGCCGTCCCAGCCCGGCGGCTTCTGCCAGCCGGTGTCATTCCTCATCCACAAGGACAAGGAATGGCGGCCGTGCGTGGGCCCGAGCTTCAGCGAGGCGGGGGACGCGCCCCCCTATGGTGTCAACAACGACCGGCCTGAGCTGGTGATGAACCGGGGCCTCCCGTACGGGATGTTCGCCGCGATCAACCACAGCGTGCCGGCCGGCGGCATGCGCACGGCCGTCTACCAGTCGGACCCGTGGCAGCCAATCTATCTCTCGCCGGACGAGGATCCGGAGACCGGCACGCCGGTCGGGGACGCGTGGGGCCAGGCGCTCGCGGTCATCCAGGGGACGATGCTGCCGGGCATCCCGCTGCCGACGTATACGGGCGCCCTCGCCGTCACCTACCGCGAGGTGGACCCCGAAGGGGTCGTCTCCATGGCCGCGGCGAGCACGCTCGACAACCTCTCCTCCGGGGGCGGCTGGAAGGAAGAGCGGTTGACCTCGCAGCGCTGGAAGCTCGCGGGCAACCTCGGGCGCCATACCGGCCTGGCCGCGCTGGAGCTGTGCGTCGACGAGCCCTGCTCCGGGGGCGCCCCCGCCGTCTATCCCGCCGTACCCTTCTTTGCGGCGTGGACCGATGCGCGCAATGACGGAGCAGCACCAGAGGTCTGGGCGAGGGCATTCACCCCGGACTGAGCGCCGGCCCCGCATCCTCGTCGCGCCGGATCAGGCCCCGGGGGAGCGCTCCGTGATCGGCGCCTCGTCGTTATCGACGTCGCCGGCGGGCTCGGACGGGGGCGGCGGCGGGCGCGACGTCTTGAATGCCCATTCCATGTCCGCGGCCGCAGGCGCCGGCGGCGCCACCGAGGGCGGCGGCGGCTCGAGCGGCGCGAGCGCGCGGCGGATCGCCCGCTGCCAGTCCGCAGGCAGCCTCGCCGCGCGCTCCTGGATGAGCACGTCGAGCTCCGCGTCCCGGCCCCGCACCCCCTCGAGCCGCGCCAGCATCGCCTTGGGATCGCGCTCGCTCAGCGCCTCCGCGTCCGCCAGCGCCGCCCTGTCGTGCTCCACGATCTCCTGCCGCCGGTTGATCTCCAGCATCAACCGGGCGGTCCCGGCCAGATCGCCGAGGATCCGCTCCGCGTCCTCCAGCGGCGCGCCGCCGTCGCTCACCGCCGCGCGCAGCCACGCGCTGATCCGCTTCCGGATCCGCACCAGCGCGAACCGATCCCGCGGCCGCACGCCGAGCCCCACGGTCCGACCCAGGAGCTTCGCGATGCTCACACCCGCCAGGCGGATCCGCCGCGCGACCTCGGCCTCGCTCGCCGGCGGCTCCGCGTCGACCTCGCGGTGGAACGCGGCGTAGGCCCGGCGGATCTCCCGCGCGCGCTCCACCTCGAGCGCGCGATAATCGATGCCGGGCGGCAGCGCCTCGTACTCCCGGATCGTCGCGGCGAGCGCGCGGAGCGACCGCGCCACCTCGCGGATCACTCGGTCGCAGAGGTGGAGCACGTCGCAGCGATCATCCATCCCCTCGGCCCGCGAGAGCGACGAGAGCCGATCGCGCAATCCGATGCGCGCCACGAACGCCACGCCGGTGATCCGCTCGGGATTGACCGATCTGTCCAGGCGCCGCTCGATCTCGGCCGCGAAGCGCGCCTCGCCCTCGATCTCCAGCCCGTCGAGCGACGGCGTCGGCTCGCCGTCATAGCGATCCAGGGCGAGCCCCAGCAGCTCGAGCGCCCGCTCGCCGCCGCGCCGGACCTGGTCGAGCAGCTCGCCGACCGGCACGGCGGCGTCCTCGTAGCTCTCCAGCGAGATCCGCCTGGTCTCCTCGATCACCTGCTCGCACATGGCGCAAAGGGCAGCAGGGGAGGCGGCGCGCACGTCGCTGCTCCGCGTCGAAGACCCCTCGAGGCGCATCATCTCGACTCTACAGGACTCATCGTACGATGACACCGGGAAATGTCCGGTTGGGAACTACGGCTCTCCCCGAAGCCCGGTTCGCTCGTATCGAATCGTTCCGGCGGAAGACGGACGGCGGCACGGTGACGCGGCATACTTTCCACCATTACTGTGGCCTCGGCGCGAGCGCGAGCCGGAGCTCGGCCTCGCCGCCGGCGGCGAGCTCCACGGGCGCGGCGCCCTCGCCGAGGTCGGGGTGGAACGCGGCGACGCGCAGCTTGCCGGCGGGCACGCCGGACCATTCGAAGCGGCCGCCGTCGCCGGTCACCGCGGAGAACGGGTGCGAGAGCACGGCGAGGTAGCTGCCCGCCTCGGCGCCGCCCTGGTGGACCGCGCAGCGGATCCGCGACACCCCGTGCGGCTCGCGCACGACGACGCTGGTCCGCGCGCCGGAGCTCAGGAGCGGCACGTTGAACAGCGGCCCCTCCGCGCTCGCCGCGACCAGCGTGTGCAGGTGCCCGTCCGTGGACCGCGCCGAGATCGTCTGCCAGGTCTGCGCGGCCGAGAGCCGCGGCGTGACGCCCAGAGGCCCGTTGTCGAGCAGGAGCGGCGCCGCAGGCGGCGCGAACACGACGCCCTCGAGCCCCCGCTCGATGAACACCAGCGCGCCCGGGACAGGGCGGCCCGACGCATCGGCGACCGCGCCGCGGAGCGCGCCCGTGCTGCCCGGAGGGAGCGGCGTCGGCGCGGGCGGCGCAGGCGGCGGCTCGAGCGCCGCGGCCGCCGCGCGCATCGAGCGCAGCACGGCCGCGCGCGGCGGCGGATCGGCCGTGCCCCACAGGAAGATCGCGATCGTGAACGTCAGCCCGAACTTGGCCAGCGTCAGGCTGAGCGTGTCGAGCAGCCACGCGCGCGGCGTGAGCCGCCGCGACCACGCGAGGCACCCGAGCACGAGCAGCGGGAGCGGCGCGTAGCTCCACCAGATCGCCCGATCGAGCTCCCACGGGTGCGTCCAGATCGGCCCGGTGCCGAAGAGGAAGATCGAGATCGGGACGGCCAGGCAGAGGAAGATCTGGGGCCCGGAGAGCCTGCGCGGCGCCCGCTCCTCCGCGGGCCCGGGCACCTCGGCCCCCGCGGCCCGGGCCCCGTCGTCCGCAGGCCCCGGCCCGCCCGTGCGCTCCTGGATGCTCATCCGTGATCTCCGCGCGCTCTCTACCACGCCGGCCGGTGAGCCATTCGCGCCATGCTCACCGGGCGCGCCGGCGCGCACCTCAGGACGTTGGGGGGACTCCGAGCGGGCGGCAAGGGCCACGCCTCCCGGGCGTGGACCCGCGACGAGCCACCGCTCGGGCGCCGGCGCCCGGCGGGCGGCGCGGGCCAGAATCCGCGTGCCGCCGCCCGGCCTCGCCCGTAAGATCGGCTCGTGGCGGACGCGCGACCGCAGTCGAAGAAGAGGCTCCGGGGATATCTGAGCTGGCTCCTGCCGCAGGGTGATCAAGGGAAGAACGGCGCGGCGCCGCGCCCCGCGGTGCGCCAGCCGGACGAGCTCGAGCCGCCGGAGATCGCCGCCGAGGCCGCGCCCGCCGACTCCATCAGGCGGATCCGCCTGCGCCGCTTCGCCGGCCCCGCCGCATACCTCGATCAGCTCGCGCCGATCCGCATCGCGCACCTCACGGATCAGCACGTCGGACGCGTCACGCCCGTCAAGATCCAGCGCGCGGCCGTCGAGCTCGCGAACCGGCAGGAGCCCGATCTGGTGCTCCTGACCGGCGATTTCGTCTGCCACAGCCAGCTCTACCTGGACCAGCTCGTCGAGATCCTCTCGGGCTTCCACGCCCCCGTCTTCGCGGTGCTCGGCAACCACGACCACTGGTCGGGCGCCGACGAGGTCAAGGCCGCGCTCCGCCGCGCCGGCGCCGAGGTGCTCTGCAACGCGCACACGATCATCACGGTCCGCCACCAGCCCATCCAGATCGTCGGCCTCGACGACGCGTACACCGGGCACGCGCGCCGCGACGAGGCCGTGCGCGGCCTGCGCCGGGGCCTGCCCTCGATCGGCCTCTCGCACATCGCGGAGGAGGCCGACGGCCTCTGGCGCGCCGGCGTCCCGCTCGTGCTCTCCGGCCACACGCACGCGGGCCAGGTCACGCTCGCGCGCCTCCACGAGCTCGCGATCGGCAAGATCGCCGGCCACAAGTACGTGCACGGCCTGTACGGCACGCGCCGCCCCGTGGCCCCCGATCAGGGCGCGGTCTACGTCGGCGCCGGCATCGGCGCGTCGGTGATGCCGCTCCGCCTCGGCGATCGAGGGCAGCGCGAGGTCGCGATCTTCGAGCTCGGCGCCCCGCCCGGCTCCTTCGACGAGCACCACGCCGAGCAGGTGCCGCACAAGGGCCGCAAGCCCTCCGAGGAGCTCCAGGCGAAGCGCGCCGCGCAGGTCGCGAAGAAGCGCCAGAAGCGCGAGCGCCGCGCCGGCTGAGCCGCCCTGCCCGCTCAGGTGTAGCCGGCCGCCTGGAGCGCGAAGAGGTGCGCGTAGCGCTCCCCGCGCGCGACGAGCTCGCCGTGCGTCCCCTCCTCCGTCACGCGCCCGCCCTCGAGCACGATGATCCGGTCGGCCATGCGCACCGTCGGGAAGCGGTGCGAGATCACGATGGTCGTCCGCCCCTTCGCGAGCGCCCGGAACCGCTCGAAGACCGCGTGCTCCGCCTCGGCGTCGAGCGCCGCCGTCGGCTCGTCGAGCACGAGGATGTCGGCCTCCTCGCGCATGAACGCCCGCGCGAGCGCGATCTTCTGCCATTGCCCGCCGGAGAGCTCGGCGCCCTCCTTGAACCACCGCCCGAGCTGCGTCTCGAGGCCGTCCTTGAGCGCCGCGACGACCTCCTCCGCCCCGCCGCTCACCACCGCGCGCCCGATCCGCGGGTCGTCCCCGAGGTGCTCCACGCTCCCGAGCGCCACGTTCTCCCGCAGCTTGAATTGATATTGATTGAAATCCTGGAACACGACGCCGATCCGCGCCCTGAGCCGCTCCGGGTCCCACCCGCGGATGTCCTCCCCGTCGAGCAGGATCCGCCCCTCCGTCGGCTCGTAGAGCCGCGTCAGGAGCTTGATGAACGTGGTCTTGCCCGCCCCGTTGTGCCCCACGAGCGCGAGGCTCTGCCCGCTCGGGATGAACAGGTCCACCCCCCGGAGCGCCCACCGCTCCTGCCCCGGATACTTGAAGCCCACGCCCTCGAACCGGATCCCCCGCTCCCCCTGCCGCGGCGCGGCCAGGCCGTCCGACGCGGTGGATTCGATCGACGCGCCGCTCGACGCCTCGCCCGGCGCGCTCGTCCGGATCCCGAGGTACTGGAAGAGGTTCGACATGTAGAGGTTGTGCTCGTACATGCCCCCGAGCGCGGAGAGGATCGCCTGGAACGCCTGCTGGCCCTGGCGGAAGGCGGCGACGTAGAGGACCAGGTCGCCGAGCGAGAGGCGGCCGGCGGCGGCGGCGAGGGCCATGAAGGCATAGCAGCCGTAGAACGCGCCCGTGCCGATCAGGGAGAGCCCGTAGGCCCAGCCGGAGCGCTGCACGGCGAGGCGCCGGTCCTCCTCGTAGAAGCTCTCGCCGAGGTCCCTGTATCGCCCGAGCAGCGTCGGGCCGAGGCCGAAGAGCTTCACCTCCTTGGCGTGGGCGTCGTTCGCCAGCACGTACTCGAGGTAATTGAGCCGGCGCGCCTCGGGGGATCGCCAGTTGCGCACGCGGAACGCGGTGTTCGAGAAGCGCACCTCGGCCACGGTCGCGGGGATCGCCGCGAGCACGAGCGCGACCACGGCCCAGCCGCTGAAGCGGACGAGCAGCGCGGCGTAGCCGGCCAGGGTGATGGCGTTCTGGATGAGGCCGAAGCTCTCGGTCACGATCGAGAGCGGGCGGGAGGAGGCCTCGCGGCGCGCGCGGGTGAGCTGGTCGTAGAACTCGGGATCCTCGAAATGGCGGAGATCGAGCGAGAGCGCCTTCTCGAGGATGCGGACGTTGATGTCGATCGCGAGCCGCGCGCCGAGGAGCTGGCGGACGAGCGAGAGGCCGCGCTGCGCGGCGGCGAGCCCGGCGACCAGCGCGAGCTCGACGAGCACCCAGCGGAGCGCCGCGTCGGCCGACCGGGCGACCACCGCGTCGACGATGGCCTTGCCGACGTAGGCGATCCCGAGCGGCAGGACGGCCGCGACCAGCGTCAGCGCGAAGAGCGCGACGCTCGCGCGCCTGGAGGAGCGCCAGACGAGCGCCAGCGTGCGCGGGGTGAAGGCGAAGCTGCCCCGCAGTCTCGAGAGTCCCAGCATCGGAGGCCGGCAGCCTAACCACGGCCGCTCATGGCACCAGCACCACCTTGCCCACGTTCTGCCGGCCCTGGATGCGCCTGTGCGCCGCGGCGGCCTCGGCGAACGGGTGCGCGCTGTCGATGTGCGGCCGGATCTTCCCCTCGCGGTAGAGCGCGATCACCGCCGCCATCTCCTCGGCGAGCATCTCCGCCTCGCCCCAGAGGTGCCCGACGTTCACGCCGATGATCGCGCGGTTCGCGTCCATCAGCCCGACGGGCGTGAACAGCGGGATCGAGATCGCCTGCCGGGCGATGTGGAAGTAATTGCGCCTCTCGCCCGAGGCCATGTTGGCGAACCCGAACGCGATGAGCCGCCCGGCCGGCCGGAGGAGGTCATAACCCTTCTTCCAGTCCTTGCCGCCGAGCGCGTCGAGCACCATATCGACGCCCTTGCCATCCGTGAGCCGGCGGACCTCCCCGGCGTAATCGAGGTTCCTGTAATCGATCGGGTGGGCGCACCCCTCGGCGCGGAGGACGTCGTGCTTCGAGGCGGAGGCGGTGCCGAAGGTGACGACGCCCTCCACGCTCCTGCAGAGCTGGAGCGCGGCGATGCCGACGCCGCCCGCGGCCATGTGGATGAGCACGCGCTCGCGGGGCCGGAGGGATCCGACGCGGAAGAGCATGTGATACGCGGTGAGGTAATTGACGGGCAGCGCGGCGCCCTCCTCGAAGCTCATGCCCTCGGGCATGAGCATGGCCTGCGCCGCGGGCACGCAGAGGGTGTCGGCGTGCGCGCCGAAGCGGGAGAGCGCGAGGACGCGCGCGCCGACCGCGGGAGCGTCGACGCCCGGGCCGACCGCGTCGACGACGCCCGCGGCCTCGTAGCCGACGACGCAGGGCGGCTTCGGCGCGTCGGGGTACATGCCCTGGCGCGCCATCACATCGGCGAAGTTGAGCCCCGCGGCGCGCACCCGGATCCGCACCTCCCCGGGCCCCGGCTCCGGATCCGGCGTCTCGCGCACCTCGAGCACCTCCGGTCCCCCCGACCTCGTGATCCACACGGCTCGCATGCCGCGCATCCAACCCCTCGCCGGGCGGCGCCGTCAACGCGAAACCCCGCCGTGAAGCACCGGGACGGCTGCGCTTGCGCCGCGGGCGTCGCGAACGTATCGCCGGCCATGGCTTCGCCTCGCCTCGACGCCCGCACCGCTGGCCGCTCGCCCCTGTCCGCCCTCGCGCTCGCGCTCGCGCTGGCCGCGCTCCCGGCCTGCGCCGCGGGCGCGGCGAAGTCGGGGGGCGCGGCGGCGGCCCTTGGCGCGGACGAGCCGCTGCCCGGGGACGTCGAGGGCACGATCGCGCTGCTCGATCGCGCGGAGGCCGACCTCGCCGGGGCGATCGGGGGGGCGCCGGCCCGGCGCGCGCGCGACGGGCAGCCGGCGGCGGACGCGCCGGCCGGAGGCGAAGCGGCGCCCGAGCCCGCGCCGCCGCCCCCGCCGCCCGCCACGCAGGCAGCGCCGGCGGCGGAGAAGCCCGCGGGCGCGGCGCCCGCCAAGGAGGAGCAGGAGATGCCGGTCAGCGCGTCGCCGTGCGCGACCGCGTGCCGCGCGCTCGCGTCGATGCGGCGCGCCGCGGAGCACCTCTGCGGGCTCGCCGGTCAGGAGGATGCTCGCTGCGGGAGCGCGCGCGAGCGCGTGCAGCGCGCAGGCGAGCGCGTGCACGCGGCCTGCCCGGCCTGCTCCGAATAGGACGGCCGCGAGCATTCCCCCCCCGCGGCCTCGCCCTGGCTCAGGCCGCGGTGCGGAACGGGTGCGCGTCGGGGCTCACCCCGACCCCATTCCTGGGCTTGATGAATCCAGCGAGGCGGGTCGACACGAGCGCGCCCATTCCGATGAGGAAGACCGCGACCTGGAGCGCCGCGCCGATGTAAGGGATCGCGCCGAGCAGGAGGTAGGCCAGGCAGCCGCCGGCCAGGTGCACGTAGGGGTTCTTCGTGCGGTGGCCGAGCGCGGCCGCGCCGGCGGTCTCAAGCACCGCGCAGGCGCCGGCGAAGACCGCGACGACCGCGAGCAGGGCGCCGATCACCGCGAACGGGATGCCGATCACCGTCACGCAGAGGGCGGCGAACAGGGCGATCGCGCCGAGGCCGCCGACGATGCCGAGCGCGAAGGACTTCATCGGGCGGGAGGCGATGTCGACCTTGAGCCGCTCCACGCGGTGGGACGCGAGCGCGATGAGCACCGCGCCGAACACGAAGAGGAGCGCCGTGCGCGTGATCGCGCCGCCGACGCGGCTCGCGAGGCCCTCGGGCTCGCCGTTCACGTCGGTGCTCACGTCGCCGCCGATGACCGCGCGCTCGGCCCGCTCGACCGCGCCGCCGACCACGTCGACGTCGCCGTCGATGCGGGCGTTGTCGTCGAGCATGACCGACCCGCCGAGCACCTCGACGTCGCCGCGCACGTGCGCGCCCTCGTGGACCTTCATCGCCCCGCCCACGACGTGGATGTCGCCGGTGACGGTGCCCAGCACGTCGAGCGAGCCGCCGAACACCGAGACGTCGTTCACCACCTCGCCCCTCTCGATGCGCAGGCTCGCCCCGCTCACCGCGCGGTCGGGGGCGCGCTCCGGATCCACGGCGCCTCCGCCGTGCTCGGGCCCAGCGGCCCCGGGCGGATCGGGCGGGACCGGCGGCCTCGGCCCCGCGGGCGGCTCCGGCGGCGCGGGCGGCGCCGCGCCCCTCCGCTGCGGCGAGACGGTGATCAGCGCGCCGTCGCGGCTCGCGACGTACTCGCCGTCGGACAGCAGCACCTCGAGCACCTTGCCGGCGGGCTGATCGGCGACGCGCACGTCGACGGGATCGCTCGAGGGCGCGTGCAGCACCAGGCTCCAGCCGGCCTCGTCGGCCAGGCGCTTCAGCGCCTCGTTCCGGGGGACGCCGTCGAGGTCCAGGCTGACGCTCGGATCCTCCGGCCACTCGCCCTGCCGGGTCACGCCCGCCATCGCATCCGCGGCGGCCGAGAGGCCGACGGCCCCCGCGAGGAGCGCGCCGCCGAGCCGCCCGAGCCAGCGTCCATTCGATGCAGAGATCATCACGTTCCTCCTCCGAGCGAGAGCCGCTTCCCAGAGGCCCGCGCCACCGCGAGCCCGATCGACACGAAGATCGCCGCCGACACCCACGTGAGCGGCGCGATCCAGGCCGGCGCGCCGCCCGCCACGACGGCGCGCCCGGCGCGGAATGCCACGGTGATCGCGCGCAAGAGCCGCGAGGCCGACTCCGCCGGGTCGCTCGCGAGCCCGGCGAGCCCGGGCGCCGCGCCGATCGCCGCCACCGCGAGCGCCGCGAGGATCGCGGCCACGGGCAATGGCCTGCCCGCGGGCGCCTCCGGCCGCGGGGCCTTTGCAGCCGCGGGCGCCAGCGCGCGCGCCTCGCGGATCGCCTCGCCCGCGCGCAGCGAGAGCAACGCCGCGCGCCCGAGCGCCGCGGAGCAGCCGGCGCACGCCGCCGCGTGCGCCGCCGCGCCCTCGGGCAGGATCGCCGCCTCGCCGTCGCCGAGCGCGGTCAGCGCTATCTCGGTGAGGTGGCCGTCGGCCTGCCACACGAGCTCGTTCGAGAGCTTCTCGTCGTCCATCGCGTCCTCGATCACTCCCCGAGCGCCTCGGCCAGCGAGCGCCGGCCGCGCGCGATCCACGTCGCCACCGTCCCGAGGGGGATCTCGAGCCGGCGCGCGATCTGCTGGTAGTTGAGCCCCTCGACGTGGAACGCGAGCAGCGCCTCGCGCTGCGGCTCGGTGAGCCGCGCGAGCGCGCCCTGGAGCCGCTGCGCCCGCTCGAGGCTCGCGGCGCGCTCCTCGGGGCTCGGCCCCGGATCCTCGATCTGCTCGGCGGGCGCGCCCTCGTCCTCGCGGGCGGGCGCGCCCTCGACGCGGCGGGCGCGGCGGCGGCGGCGGAGCGCGTCGAGCGCCACGTGGCGCGCGATCCCGAGCACCCACGGCCGGAGCGGCTCGCCCTCGCGGAGCCGCGCGCGCCCCTCGATCGCCCGGGCCAGCGCCTCGTGCGCGCAGTCCTCGACGTCGGGGTGATCGGCCGGCTCGCCGAGCACGCAGGCGATCGTCGCGCGGATGACCGGGCGCAGCGCGGCCGCCTCGTCCGGGAACCCGGAGAGCGCTCCGATCGTAGGGGGCGGCGCGGCCTCGGGTCCCCGGGCGGTCATCGGCATGGCGGCGTGGAGCATCCTGGCCCCGGACTGTTCGCCCGAGGGCCAGAAGAAATTTCACCGAAGCGATTTTCGAGAGGGCGCGCGGGCGCCTGCGAGCCCGCTCACGGGAACGTCCCACCTGCACCGTTCCGCTGTCGACGTCGACGGGGGACCACTGATAAACAGTGGAGGGAGTCCATATGACCTTGCTCGACCCGCCGCCGAACGACGACGCCGCCGCTGCCGACATCGCGAACAAGCTCGCGGGCGCCCTGCGACGCGCGCCGATGGCGGTGGTCGAGCTCGACGCCGACCTCCGGATCGCGGCCTGGAGCGAGGGCGCGGCGAAGGTCTTCGGGCGCGCGGCCGACGAGGCGGTCGGGCGGAGCGCCGCCGAGGTGATCCTGCGCGGCGAGGGCGACGCCGAGGCCTTCCGGGCGCACCTCTCGGGCGGCGGGGCGGCGCGGGTCTTCGCCGGCGCGCGCGGGGACGGCGGCGCGGTCCACTGCGAGTGGGCCGTGGCGCCGCTCGACGGCGGCGGCGCGCTCTGCTTCGGGCGCGACGTGACGGCCGAGGTCGAGGCCGAGGAGGAGCGGCGCGTCGGCGCCGTCGTCTTCCGGGGGATCCTCGAGAACGTCGACCTCGCGGTCTATGCGATGAAGCCTGACGGCACGTGCATTTTCCACGACGGGAAGGCGGCGGAGGCGGCGGGCTTCGAGCGGGGCCAGCTCGTCGGCCGGAACCTCCTCGAGCTCTACCGGGACAGCGCGGGCCACCCTTCCATGCTGAGGGCCCTGGAGGGAGAGCCGGGCCGCAGGCTGGTCGAGGGCCACGGGAGGTTCTGGGACATCAGCTACGTGCCCGTGCGCGGCGAGGCGGGCGACGTCGACGGGATGATCGGGATCGCGCTCGACGTCACGCAGTCGAAGGAGACCGAGCGCGATCTGCAGACCCAGCTCAGCCTGAGCGAGCGGCAGCAGAAGGTGATCCGCGAGCTCTCCACGCCGATCATCGAGGTCTGGAACAAGGTCCTGACCCTGCCGATGGTCGGCGTGGTCGACAGCGCGCGCACGGCCGAGGTGATGGACAGCCTGCTCGAGGCGGTCGTCCGCACGGGGGCGCAGTACGCGATCCTCGACCTGACCGGCGTCGAGGCGGTGGACACGAAGACCGCGGCCTACCTGATCGAGCTCGTCCGCGCGGTGCGGCTCCTGGGCGCGGAGGGCATCATCACCGGCATCCGGCCGACCGTCGCGCAGACCGTCGTCGCCCTCGGGCTCGACCTCACCAGCATCACCACGCTCTCGAACCTGCGCGCCGGGCTCCGGCACGCCATCCTCCAGATGAACAAGGCGCGGAGCGCGTCGGCCAAGGCCCGCGCGCCGGAGCCCGCGCGCTGACGAGGGCCCGGACGACCGGAGGCATCATGAGCACCACCCATCAAGAGCACCATTTCCAGTGTCACCTCACGTGGAGCGCGAACCCCGAGGGGACCGCGTCGTACGACACCTACTCGCGCGCCTACCGCGTCGACATCGAGGGCAAGCCGTCGATCGCCGGCTCGGCCGCGCCCGGGTTCCGCGGCGATCCGGCGGTCCACAACCCCGAGGACATGCTCGTGGCCGCGCTCTCGTCCTGCCACTGCCTCACGTACCTCGCGCTCTGCGCGCG
Organism: uncultured Polyangiaceae bacterium; assembly: GCA_964421485.1. GTDB lineage: Bacteria > Myxococcota_A > Polyangia > Polyangiales > Polyangiaceae > CAYQYG01. The sequence continues at coordinate 13,144 of CAYQYG010000094.1, forward strand.
CTCGGGCATCCGCGTCCTCGCCTACGAGGACGACGCGTCCGGCGTCATGAAGCCGGAAGGCGGCGCGATCCGCTTCACCGAGGTCACCCTCCGGCCGAGGGTGACGGTCGCGCCCGGCGCCGACCTCGATCGCGCCCGCGCGCTGCACGAGAAGGCGCACAAGCACTGCTTCATCGCGAGCTCGGTGAATTTCCCCGTGCGCCACGAGCCGACGATCGTCACGGCGTGACGATCGCGCGCCTCGCGCCCCGTGGTCATGCCGCCGGCCCCGGCCCCGGGGCCGGCCGACCATGAGACCAGTCCCTTACGGAGAGCTCGCCGCGATGGGCACCGCCGTCTGCTGGACGGCGAGCTCGCTCGCGTTCGCGGCCGCGGGCCGCCGCATCGGATCGCTCTCGCTGAACCTGATCCGCCTCGTGCTCGCGTTCCTCTTCGTGACCGCGTACTGCGCCGCGGCGCGCGGGCTCCCGCTCCCGACCGACGCCTCGCCGCGCGCGTGGGCGTGGCTCTCGCTCTCCGGCGCGATCGGCTTCGTCTTCGGCGACCTCTGCCTGTTCCGCGCCCTCATGCTGCTCGGCGCGCGCGTCACGATGCTGATCATGGCGCTCGTCCCGCCGATCGCCGCGACGCTCGGGTGGCTCTGGCTCGGCGAGCGGCTCGGCCGCGCGGATCTCGGCGGCATGGCGCTCACGCTCGCCGGCGTCGCGTGGGTCGTGCTCGAGCGGCGCCCCGCCGGCGAGGGCGCCCCGCGCGCGGGCGGGCCGGAGGAGGCCGCCGAGCCCCGGACGTGGGGCCTCGCGCTCGCCCTGCTCGGCGCGGTCGGCCAGGCCGTCGGCCTCGTGATCAGCAAGGTCGGCATGGGCGCCTATGACCCGTTCGCCGCCACGCAGATCCGCATCCTCGCGGGCATCGCGGGCTTCTCGCTCATCTTCTCCGCCGTCCGCTGGTGGCCGCGGTTCCTGGAGGGCGTGCGCGACCGCGCCGGCATGCGCCTCGCCGCGCTCGGCGCCCTCGCCGGCCCGTTCCTCGGCGTCTCCCTCTCGCTGATCGCCATCCAGCGGACGCACACCGGCGTCGCCGCGACGATCATGGCCACCCCGCCCGTGCTGCTCATCCCCGCGGTGATCCTGCTCCACCGGGAGGCAGTCAGCCTGCGCGCGGTCCTCGGATCGCTCGTCGCGGTCGGCGGCGTCGCCGTGCTCTGCCTCTCCTGAGCGCCCGCGCGCGCGACGCGCCCCGGCCATCGAGCAGGCAGGCGCCATTGAGTCCAGGTCAGATTCGATTCGTCGTCGACACCCTCGCCGCCGCGCGCAACAAATACGTTGCAGCCTGTTGTCACACGACTTAAATCATTGTGCTCTGCCCACACAGAGGGACATCGAGGCGCCGGTCATTGGACAGACGACCCGGGCGAAGACGGTCTGTCCGCCATTCATTCGTTGGTCCTCCTGAAGAGTCATTCGCCACGGGCGCTGCGGGGGCCGGCCGTGGATCGACGCCGGCGCGGGCGGTGGTCCACGAGAAGGGAGCGTTGTCGTGAAGGATCGAACCAGGCTGCTCTCACAACTGGCCTCCCTCGTCGGCGATCTGCGTCCGGGGCCCTCCGCGAGCGCCGCGGATCTCGTCGCCGTCCAGCGCCTCGCGGCGCGAGCCTTGCTCGACGGCGCGATCGACGCGGCGCCGCCGAGCGGGCCCATGGAGCCCGGCGCGGACATCGACGCGCTGGCAGCGCTCATCGACGAGGCCGCTGGAGAGGGCGCGGAGCTGCTCGTCAGCCGGCGCTCGCTCCCGGTCTTCCACGCGGGGCTCGCCGGCTCCGTCCCGCCGTGGGCCGAGGGGCGCGCCGTCGAGCGCACCGTGGGGCCATTTCAGGATCGCCTCGGCCGCCATATCTGGATCGACCTGTTCCGGATCGTTCGCCAGCTCCGGCTCGTGCGCAGCGCCGGCGCCGAGCCCTTCCTCACGCTGCCCATCTCGCTCGCGGCGGGCCCGGCGCCGAGCCCGGCGCGCACCACGTACGATCTGCCCGCCGGGAGCATCTGGGTGGCGAGCCGCCTCCTGGCCCCGGGGGCGCCGGCGAGCTCGTTCACGGGGCTCCGGATCCGTGGAGGGCGCCTGCAGTTCACGCAGCCGATCGCCATTTCGGGGAACGAGGTCGTCGTTCCGGCGGCGGTGCAGTGCCTCCTCGAGCTGGAGCTGGAGCCGGAGAGCGCGCCCGCGGGCTCCGGCGACGGCGCCGACGCGAGGGCCGCGCAGAGCGAGCCGCCTCGCCGGGTGACGCTCCACGTGGGCGCTCTGGGCGCGACGTTCCCATCGGTCGGACCGGGCCGCGTCGCCGCCTACGGATACCCCGTCCACCTGAGCCAGACGCCGGGCGCCGTCGAGTACCTTCCAGACCTCCAGCGGCTCGCCGTCCCGCTCGCCGCCGACGCGCGGACGTTCCAGGTGCGAAGCGTCGCCTCGCGGCTGTTCCAGCCGTCGGGCGAAGCGCCGATCCTCCGCGCCGCGTGGGGGCTCCCCGTGGCGGTATCGAGCCCGGCGAGCCTCGGCGACGCGAGCGGGAGCGGCAATCTCCTCCTCTGGATCGACAAGGGGCTCCGCGCGAAGTGGCTGGACCAGCCGAACGAGGTGGCGCTGGGCCCCTCGGTCCTGATGGCCGATCCCGCGCAGCTCTCGCTGGCGGCGCCGGCGGCGAGCGCGCAGGGCGAGCAGCAGCGCCTCGCGCTGTGGAGCGGCGGCGCGCCCAGCACCGCGCTGCTGCGGTACGAGCAGCGCTTCGCATTGCGGTTCTCCTCGCAGGCCGCGGGCCACGAGGCGCTCCTCACCGGCGCGTCTCTCACCGCGACGATGGATCGCCCGGTCGACGTGCGCGGCGCGCGGCTCACGCTGCGCGCGAGGGACGCGCAGGTCACCCTCCTCGCCGGCCCGCAGGGGGTGTTCGCGCTGATCGAGGCCGCGCTCGAGATCCCCGCCGGGCTCGCTCGTCTGGGGCTCGCCATCAGGAACGCGCTCTTCGTCGTCGCGCCGCCGAGCACGCTGCGGCTGCTCACGGGGCTCGACGCCGCGAACCGCGACACCGGCGCGTGCGTGCTCGCGTTCCGGCGCCGGGCGCTCGTGCCGACATTGCCCGATCCATACGCCGCGAACGCCGGCCCGTTGCGGGCCACGCTCGATCAGCCGGGCGGCGAGCTGCTGAGCCTCGTGACGTGGCGCCCCGCGAGCCCGGTTCGGCTGGATTTCATCCTGCCCGCCGGCACAGCCGCGCCTGCGCCCGCCGGGGCCTTCACCGGGCTGGTCGCACAGCCAATCGACGGCGGCGCTCCCGACCTCCTGGCGGCGCGCGCTTTCGCGGGCAGGGACGTCCTGAGCGGCGCGATCAAGGCGCTCGGCGGCGCGCTCGCCTTCGAGCGCAGGAGGGCGCTCATCCTGCTCGACGTGTCGACGAACACCGACCAGTTCGGCGTCGCAGTGGCGCGCACCGGGCGGGATGATGACGGCGGCTCGCGCGCGCTCGCCGTCCAGGATCTCTATCTGCAGGCCGGGAGCGTGGAGCTCCTCACCCTGCCGGCCGTGCAATGGGAGGCGGTGATCACCCCGTCGGATCCCAATGATCCCACATTTCCGCGCCGCCTGGGCTTCGCGACGAGCGGCGTCCCCACCGTCATCGACGTCCCGAGCGTGCGGCTCGTGGCCGTGCACCCGCGCGCCGCGCTCGATACCCTCGTCGACAATTTCGCGCTCCCCGCCCCGCGGCCCGCGCGGGCCCGCTTCACGCTGCCCTTCGGCATGATCGCGTCGGCCGTGCTCGAGAAGCCGGGCGGAGCGACCACGCGCGGCGCCGAGCTCCGGTACAACCGGCCCAGGACATCCGATCTCGAGGGCGGACATCAGCTGAGCATCCAGGCGGTGGACACCTCGTTGCCCGCGGCCGCCTCGCCGAGCCTGTCCGGCTTCACCGCGCAGCTCCCCGTCGGGCAGCCCGGGTGGCGCAGCGCGCTGGGCGACGCCGTCACGATCACGTTCAACAGCTATCTCGGGGCGGGCGGCTTCCGCCCGCTGGTGCCGGTCACGCGCCTGGATCTCTCCGGCTACGGGGAGAGCCTGTTCTCGGACTGGCGCAACCCGTACCCCGACCCCGTGGCGGTGAGCCAGGCTCGCTTCGACGTGCTGGTCGGCCGCACGGCGCGCGAGGTCGTGCAGACCAGGAGCTATCTCTACCCGTACGCGGTCCAGGTGGTCCGCACGATCACGATCGAGCGCAGGAACAACGCGGTCGTGCAGCGGCGCGACAGCGGCTGGCAGCCCGTGAGCGACGGCATTTACGCGTTCCCCGGCGCGCCGAGGGTCGAGACGCACCCCGGCGTCGTCAAGCGCATCACCAACATCAGCGGCATCCGCGACACCGGCGAGATCGTCACCATTGACGGCATCCAGCTCGCGGCGGTCCGCTTCGACGGCGATCTCGAGCTGGACGGCGCGCCGGCCCTGGTCCCCGCGCGCGATCAGCTCGGCTACGTCCAGCTCACGGCGGGCAATCTGATGGCTCCGGCGACCTACGCGAGGCTGATCGAGGCCGTCGGCCCGCTCGGCGGCGCCGTCGACGCGAACCTCCAGATCGGCGGCGGCGGTCAGGCGATGCGCGCGCGGCGCGTCGGGGTCGGGGTCACGCGGGTCATGGGCGGCCCCGAGTTCGTGATGACGGCCTGGGGCAGCCCCGCGTTCCCCGGCGGCGGCGAGTGGTCCTTCCTGCGCGCCGCTGCCCCCGACCTCTCGCCGGTCGCGGTGCCACGCGACGGCGTGCCGCTCATCCGCGCGGGCAGAGCCTCGATGGGACCGCCGCCGCTCAACTCGCCGTACCGGTTCGCCGATCCGGTCGACCTCGCCCAGCCGGCGAGCCCCGGGAGCGATTACGGCATCCTGCACGCCACCGGCACGCAGCGGGCGCTGTTCCCTCGCCCGAAGATCGAGGCCGCGGATCCCAGCCGCATCACGAGCACGCTCGCGCCGGTGCTCGCCGACCCGTACACGCTGGCGACGGCGCTCGGGATGTTCCCCGAGATCTCCAGGGCCATTCCGTTCCCGTCCGCCGCCTGGGCGCTGCGCATCGGAGCGGGCGGCAGCTATCTCCTGGAGCTGCCCTCGAGCACGTTCCCGCTCTCCGTGGGGCGCCGCACGCTGCGCCAGGCCGGCTCGGTCAGGGGCGACGTCGACTATACCGGGGCGACCGTCACGTACGAGATCGACACCTCGCAGCCGGTGCCGTGGAGGTTCGCGCTCACCGGCGCGCGCAAGGTGATGAGCTCGTCGATCATGGGCGACGTGATCACCGTGGGCGCGAACGTCCGCGCCAGCGCGGACCGGGCGGCCGTGTTCACCGAGCCGCGGCTGCAGCTCGGCGGCTCGCTCAGCGTCGTGCAGGATCTCCTCACGATCCTCGAGGACGTCGGCATCACCGGCGTCATGAGGGTCGCCATGACGAACGAGTGGTCCATCGCCGTCGGGCTCACCGTGCCCTTCAAGGACGCGGCCGGTGACGATCTCAAGATCCCGCCCCTCGTCCCCACACCCGACATCATCTTCGCGGACACCGGCGTGAGCGTGGAGGTCAAGGTCTGGCGCGACGCCGACGAAGCGGAGTTCAGCCTCGGCGGCCAGCCGATGTTCGCCATCAAGTCGATCCCGAACCTCTATGTCGTCGCCATCATCGAGTTCCGCATCAAGCTCTCGACGGAGACCGGGACGACGTACAGCCTCACGCTCGGCGTCGGGATCGCGTATGTCATCAAGGCGGATCCGTTCGAGCTGAAGGGCCTGTTCGCGCTCACTTTCTTCGGCTTCATCGGCGACACGACGATCGGGTTCGGGGTCGGCTTCCTCGTGAAGGTCAGCCTCGAGCTCGTGATCATCGAGGTCAGCCTGACGCTGGAGGGCAAGCTGGCGCTCGTGTGGGCCTGCCGGGGCGCGCCCGATGAGACCCTCTATGGCGCGGCGAAGCTGACGTTCGCCGTCGAGGTCACGGTCGCGTTCATCTTCAGCATCAGCTTCGAGTACGAGACGACGGCCGAGAGAGTCCTGAGCGGCCCGGGCGGAGCCGCATGTCCGCTCCCCGACGTGATTCCGTGAGGAGGCGCTGATGTCCACCCGGCTCATGATCCTTCCGTATCTGCAAGGTTGGGACGGCGACAAGCTCGCCGTGCGGCTGCTCTTCGGCCCGGCGGGGAACCCCCTGGACCCGCTGCTCCCCGGTCAGCCTTCATTCATGGAGGCGAGCTTCCAGCTCGAAATGCGCCTCGTCCAGGGCCTCGCGGCGCTCCCCACGCTCGGCGGCCCTCACACCCCCATTCACGTCGCCGGCCCGGCGCCGCCGCGCGCCGTCGAGATCTGCAGGGCGCTGGAGCGGACGCTGCCCATCGACACGACGGTGCCGCCCGTCGATCCGCGGGCGTCCGGCGCGCGCTTCCTCAAGTACGCGCCTCCGGGGTACCGCCGGGCGACCGGGATGAGCGGCTCCAGCAGCCCCTACATCGTGACGGGCGACCGCTATCGCTGCGCGATCCAGGGCGCCGTGCCCAGCGGCACGCGGCTCAGGTCCGATCCGCCGAAGATCCCGTGGGGCAAGGTGATGGCGCTCGCGTTGCGCCAGCCATTGCTCGCCGAGGCGATCGGGCTCGTCCGCCCGGTCGAGATCGTACCGCCCGAAGGCTTCTTCGTCGAAGGCGGGTGGCTCTACGTGAGCCTCGGCCCGGCCAGCGACGCCGCGGCGCTCGTGAGCACCCCCGGCGCCCTGAAGCTCTATGCCGCGCGCGTCCCGCCGCTCACCGCTCCGCGCAGCCTCTTCACGTCCGTGCTCTTCCCCGTCGCGGCCACGCCGCCTGCGGCGCCGTACGACGAGCTGTTCCAGGAGGTGCTCGAATACGACGACGGCTTCGCCAAGGCCGTCTATGCGGCGCAGCCGATGCAGATGGACCCGCTGCAGGAGGAAGACGACGGCACGCGCCCCGCGAACGACACCGGAGCGCAGATCGGGTGGGACGACGAGCAGGTCGCGCGCTGGCTCAACCGGCCGGTCGATCCCGCGGCCGCGACCCAGGACGCGCCGACAGGGGTGCTGGGCTATCGCGTCGACGGTCGCCTCGCGGGCGACACCGTGTGGCGCTCGCTGGTGCGCGGCGAGACGCGGCTCGTCCTCGACGGCGTGGACCTCGGCGCGCACGCCGGGGATTTCCACGTCGAGATCGCCCCGAACAAGCTCATGGGCGACACCAGCGGAACCTACTGGATGCCCACCTATTTCGCGATCTGGAAGGGGCCGTCGCTGGTCGGACCCGATCCTGTCGAGCTGGCGCTCCAGGGCATTGACCCGCGCTCGGCGGTGGTCGGAACGGCGCCGGATCTCGAGCTGCGCTACGGGCGAACCTACGAGTTCCGGGCTCGCCTCGTCGATCACACCGGAGGCGGCCCGAGCCCCTCGGCGGAGCCGCGGAACCCATCGCCGCAGCCGATCGCGACGCTGCGCTTCCAGCGCTGGGTGCGACCCCAGGCCGTGCGCGTCGCGACGAGGCTCCCCGTGGTCCCCGACCCGACCAGCGCGCCGTCGCGGATCGACGTATTGCGGCCGCTCCTCGGTTACCCGGCGCTCGTGTATGCCGGCGGGTCGGCGGCGGAGCTCCTGGCCGATCTGCCCCTGGCGCAGGCGGAGCGACGCGGCGTCGGGCGCCCGGATCCCGACGTCCTGTCGGTCGAGGTCACCGTCGAGGTGGAGCACCCGGCCGGAGCAGGAGGGTTCTTGACGCTCTATCGCACGACGCGCGCATTCCCGGCCGATGCATCCCGACCGATGCAGCTCGATCTCGCGTGGCAGGACGTCCGCGACGCGGCGGCGCTCGCCGCGCCCGCGACCGGTCCGCTGCCCATTCCCACGGCGCGGAACGTGCGCATCGGCCTCGTCGCCCTCGGGCGGGACGACCCCGGGTACTTCGGCGCAGCGGACGCGCGCCGCAGCCCCGTGACGTATGCGTCGGTGCGCCGGGAGGCCTCGGACGAGCGGTCGATCTGGCTGCCATTCACGCCGTCCGAGGCGCTCCAGGGCATCTTCCTGCAGCCCGAGCAGACCGTCGAGCACGCGGTCGCCATCGCGCAGAGGGCGGCGGGCAAGGGGCTCGCGGCCCCGGACAACGCCCTCGGGCGCCTCGCCGCGGCGCTCGACGTCGAGGCGGTCGGCACGGGCCTGCGCGCGCGCAGGGGCCGGCGGGTGCTCTTCGGATGCTCGCCCGCGCTGCGGCACGTGATCGGTCCGGACGGCGGCAGCCTGAGCTTCGCGTCGATCGGCGATCTGACCCAGATCTGGCTGGTCGCGCTCCGCATCTCGCTCGATCGCGACTGGAGCTGGGACGGGCTGGACCACGTGCGCGTCGAGCGCGGAGGCGCGCCGGTCGGACGGCTGGAGCCGCGCCGCTCGGTGGCGCAGGAGGCGCAGGGGGCGCCGCGCGAGAAGAGCGAAATCGTGTACGTGGACGCCCTGGATCCAAAGCCGGAGCCCGGCCAGCACCCGCGCGAGATCGACCTCGCGTACCGGCTCGTCCCCGTGTTCCGGGCGGCGCCCGCGAGGGCCGACGCGCCGCTCGAGATGTCCATCCGCCTCCCGGTGACGACGGCGCCCGCGCAGATCCCGCGCCTCGTGTCCGCAGGGCTCGCGCTGTCCTCGTACCGGCGCGACGCCGGCTACTCGCGCACCGAGCCGCGGCGGCGGGCCTTGTGGCTCGAGCTCGAGGAGCCGCCCTCGGACCCGCGCGACGGCTACTTCGCCCGCGTGCTCGCGCGCGCGCCGGATCCCGCGCTGCTCCGCGGCGGGCCCGACGTCGCCGAGCCCGCCGAGCCGCCGCTCCCCGTCGATCCCGAGCCCATCCGCACGATCGTGAGCGGACAGTCGGACGATCAGGCGGGCCTCGGCGCGATGCAGGCGCTCCTGCCGACGGACTCGCCGCGTCATTTCGTCCTGCCGCTGCCACCGGGGCTCACCGACGATTCCGCGGAGCTCTTCGGGTTCTTCACGTACGAGCTGCGCGTGGGGCACCGCGAGGGGTGGTCCACCGCGCAGGGGCGCTTCGGCCGGCCGCTTCGCGTCACCGGCGTGCAGCACCCGGCCCCCCCGCTGGCGTGCCAGGTCATGCGCACTCGCCGCAGCATCGAGATCACGGCGCCGTTCGCCGATCCGATCCTCGACGGTCAATCGGTGCGCCCGCTGCCGCCCGTCACGCAGCTCTGGGCGCTGCTCTATGCCCAGGTCGTGCAGGCCGACGCCGCGGACCACCGCAATGTCCTCCTCGACGCGCGGCAGGCGGTATTCAGACCCCGGCGGGACGACCTGCAGCGCAGGCGCGCGATCGCAGAGAGCGGGACCGCCGCGTGGTCCAACGCGGAAGTCGCAGATCTGTGCCGGCTGCTCGGGCTGGGGAGCGATGCGCCGCTGAGCTGCCTCGTGGTCGAGACCTTGCCCGGCGATCAGCCGGTGCCCGATCCCGTCGGCGCCGGGCTCGGATACGAGCGCTTCCTCCGCACGTCGCCCCTCACGCCGATCCCCGCGATGTGCGTGTGACGCACGTCGTTGCGGAGCGGGCCCGCCGTGATAGGGTCCGCCGCGTGCCCGGTCAGGACGCCGTCGTTCATGCGAGCCGCCTCATCCGTGGATGGGCGTGGCTCGCCGTGGTTGCAGCGCTCGTCGCGGGGTGCGCCGCGGAAGAGCATTCGCCTGCGGGCGGCGGCGGCACGTCCGCGGGCGGGGGCGGCGGCGCGGG
>CAYQYG010000095.1:0-22847 GCA_964421485.1 uncultured Polyangiaceae bacterium
GGGCGCGGCAGCGGGCGCGGACCGGGCGGGCGCGGACCGGGCGGGCGCGGGCTGCGTCGCGGCCGGGGGAGGGGGAGGAGGAGGCGGCGGCGGGCTCTGCGCGGCGGCGGGCAGGGCGGCGGCGAGCAGCGCGGTCGCGCACCCGCACGCGAGGAGCGGCCGCCCGCGGCGCGCGGCGGGCGTGAAGGCGTCAAGGATCATCGGCCGAGCGTATCGCAGACGGCGCGATGCGGTCCATGCGTGTCCCGGGCGCGATCGTGCGCGCCCTCCGCGCCCTCAGCCGTGCGTCGTCGCCTCCGCGCGCGGCCGCGACGCCGCCCCGTCGGGCCTCGAGCGCGCCGCCGGCTCCACGAGCCGCGGCGTGTCGCCGGTGATGAGCCGCGCCGCCCGCTCGTAGGTCAGGTACGACCACGCCCACTCGAAGAGCACCACGAAGCGGTTCCTGAAGCCGATCAGGAAGAAGATATGGACGGTCAGCCATGCCACCCACGCGAGGAGCCCCGAGATCTTGATCCTCCCGAAGTCCGCCACGCCCGCCGCGCGCCCGATCGTCGCGAGCGACCCCTTGTCCACGTAGTGGAACGGCAGCCGCGGCTCCCCTCGCAATGCGCGCTCGATGTTGCGCGCCGCGTGCTTCCCCTCCTGGATCGCCGCCCCGGCCACGCCCGGCACAGGCGCCCCGCTCTCCTGCTCGAGGAGCGCCAGATCGCCGATCACGTGGATGTCCTCGTGCCCCGGCACCGTCAGGTCGGGCTGCACCAGCACCCGCCCCGCCCGGTCCGTCGGCGCGCCGATCGACCGCCCCAGCGGCGACGCCGCCACCCCGGCGGCCCAGAGCACGGTCCGCGCCTCGATCCGCTCGCCGCCGACCTGCACCCCCTGCTCGTCGATCGCCGTCACCTGCGCGCCCGTGCGCACCTCGACCCCGAGGTGCTCGAGCTGCCGCCGCGCCTTGTCCCGGAGCTCCTTCACGTAGGTCGGCAGGACATCCGCCGTCCCCTCGATCAGCAGCACCCGCGCCCGGCCCGGATCGATCCGCCTGAAGTCGTCGTGGAGCGTGTGCCTCGCGATCTCCGACAGCGCCCCTGCGAGCTCCACCCCCGTCGGCCCCGCCCCCACCACGACGAACGTCATCCACGCCTTCTGCCGCGCGGGGTCCGTCTCGCGCTCCGCCGCCTCGAACGCGAGCAGCACCCGCCGCCGGATCTCGAGCGCGTCCTCGAGCGTCTTCAGCCCCGGCGCCAGCTCCGCCCACTCGTCGTGCCCGAAGTACGAGTGCGTCGCCCCCGCTGCGACGATCAGCGTGTCGTACGCGATCTCCCCGTCCGCCAGGCAGACCCGCTTCCTCCCCGCGTCGATCCGCACCACCTCGCCCAGCAGCACGGTCGCGTTCCGCTGCCTGCGCAGCACGCGCCGGATCGGCGACGCGATGTCGCTCGGGTTCAGCCCGGCCGTCGCCACCTGGTACAGGAGCGGCTGGAACGTGTGGTGGTTCCGCCGGTCGATCAGCGTCAAGCGCACCGGCGCCCGCCTGAGCGCCCGCGCCGCGTACAGCCCGCCGAACCCGCCCCCTACGATGACGACGTGGTGCTCTTTGCCCCCGGCCATGTCTCGTCCCCCACGAGGGGGCTCGCGCCCCGTCGCCCCGACCTCTGGGGGCGCCGCCCTCCCTTGGCAAGCGCCCGCCCCCATCGGGCCCCGCGTGCCGCCGCTGCGCCGGATCGCCCCGGCGAGCTGACGCGGCAGCGCTATGCGGCCTTCCCCTCCGCGATCCACTTGTTCATGAACCGCGCGCTGTCATCCCACCCCTCGCGCATCTGCTTCTCCGCCGAGCTCTCGAGGAGCCCGCCCACCCCGAAGATCTTCGCCTCGATGACGATCTCCGTGATGCGCCGGACCTTGCTGTCCCCGACCTTCTCGATACGCACGGTCCCCTCGTTGCGCATCTTGTCGGCGAGCGTGCTCGGGGTCATCTTCCACGTCCAGGTCCTGGTCGCCTTGTTCAGCCTGCCCTCCTCGGAGTAGCTGAACCCGGATCCGAGCAGCTTCACGATCGGCCCCGGCATGTTCATCTTGGGCTGCCCCTCGATCTTCCGGATGATCTCGGTGTCCGTCTCGCGCTGGTCGACGATCCGGTACCTGGGAAAACCGAGCGACTTGAGGAAGAGGTCCTCGTTGAAGGTCTTGTCGAAGAAGATCTTCCAGAACGTCTCCTCGTCGCAGTTGATCTCGTGCGTGAGCGTGATTTTTCCCATGACATCGACCTCATCGAGCTAGGCGTGACCCGCGACCGCGCCGTCTACCGCACCCCGCCACGCGAGTCCACGCCGCTCCCCACCGGGCGCTCCCCCTCCCGCCTCGCCGGACGGAAGTCAACCTCCGCCCGGGCCCGCGTCCGTCGGTGCCGTTGCGCTCTTTCACCCCGCGATTGCAGGTCTGCAATGTCCGCCCGCGTCGCCGCTCGCAACGTCATGATCCGCGCGCCTCAAGGCCGTGGCATGGCGCGTGAATAAGGGGTCGCCAGCGCCGGCGCGGAGACCTTGTCCCCCCCCCGAGGCCCGTGCGGCGCGCTTTCTCCCTCACAACCTGACGCGCCGTGGAGACCTCCGTCCCCCCAGGTCCACGGCGCGTCGCCTTTTTGTCCCCTGCACGCCGGCTGATGCGCGTCCCCGAGAGCGAGGCGGCCATGAGCGCGGTCATCGCCGCCCGTGACGACAGGTCCACCCCGCCCGCGGCGCCCGCCCCCGCGCCCGCCCCGGCGACCGCGCCGAGCTCGCCGCAATCACCTCGAGACGCCCGCAAGCAGGCCGGAGATTGCACCCTTTCAGCCCGCGATTTCATCTCTGCAATGCTTGCCCGCTCCGACGCTCGCAACCTCCTGCTCCGCGCGCCTCCGCCGTCTGGCATGGAGCGTGAATAGGTGATCGCCAGCGCCGGCGCGGAGACCTTGTTCCCCCCCCCGAGGCCCGTGCGGCGCGCTTTCTCCCCTCATCACGACACGCCGTGGAGACCTCCGTCCCCCCAGGTCCACGGCGTGTCGCCTTTTTGTCTCCTCGGCGAGAAACCCCCGGCCGCGGATCGGCGGATGACCCGCGTCGCGGGGCCGTGATACGCATCCGGTGTGGACGCCGGCGGCGCGGAGCTCCGCGCCGCCGGCGGTCGTCCGGCGTGACGAGGAGAGGAGGGTGCGGATGACGGGAGCGGCCCGCGCGGCGCGCGCGGCGTGGTGGGGGGTGAGGTGAGGGAGCGCCTGGAGAGCCTGCTGGCCGTCCTCGCGGTCGGCTCCGCGGTCGCGATCGGGGCCAAGCGCGTCGGTATTCCCTACAACATCGCGCTGGTGGTCGTCGGGCTGCTGCTGGTGCTCGTGGACGTCCTGCCGGACACCCCGATGGACCCGCAGGTCATCCTCATCGCGTTCCTGCCCATCCTGGTGTTCGAGGGCGCCCTCTTCGCCGACGCGGACAACCTGCGGCGCGCCGCGACGCCGATCCTCGCGCTGGCCGTCCCCGGGGTCGCCATCTCCCTCCTCGGCACCGCGGCGGTCGCGACGTACGCGCTCGATCTGCCGTTCTCCGTGGCGCTGCTGCTCGGCGCGCTGCTCTCCATCACCGACACCGTGAGCGTGCTGCTCGCGTTCCGCAGCGTCCGGGTCCCGCACCGGCTCGCGGCGATCATGGAGGGCGAGAGCCTCTTCAACGACGGGACGGCGCTCGTGCTCGTCGCCCTCGCGTCCGGGGTGGTCTCGAGCGGCCGCTTCGACAGCCTCGAGACCGTCCGGGCGCTCGGCCTCGCGATCCTGGGCGGGCTCGCCCTCGGCGGCGCCTTCGGCGCCGTCGGGGCGGCCGTCCTCCGCCGCACGCCGGACCACCTCACGGCGATCCTCGCCACGGCGGTGCTGGTGTTCGCGACGTCCCTGTTCACGGAGCGGCTCCACGCCTCGCCGGTGATCGCGGTCGTCATCGCGGGCGTGACGGTCGGCGGCGCGGCGCGCCGGCTGCTCACCCCGTCCCGGGTGCTCGCCCTCCAGGGGTTCTGGGAGACCAGCGGGTTCGGGCTGAACGTGCTGATCTTCCTGCTCGTCGGCATGCAGATCGAGGCGCGGGCGCTGCTGCGCGAGGCGGGGTCGATCGCGCTGGCGCTGGTCGCGCTCCACGCGGGGAGGGCGATCGCCGTCTACGGCTGCTTCGGCGCCCTGCGCGCGCTGCGCGGCGAGGTGGTGCCGACCCGGTGGCAGCACGTGATGGTGCTCGGCAACATCAAGGGGGCGCTCTCGATGGCGGCCGTCCTGAGCTTGCCGGAGGGCTTCCCGAGCCGCGAGCGCCTGGTCACCATCGTCTTCGGCGTCACCTTCGTCACGCTGATGACGCAGGCGCTCCCGTTCCAGCGCCTCCTCAAGCTGCTCAAGGTCGCCGCGCCGCACGAGGACGCGTCGATCGACCGGGCGAAGATGATGCTCATCGCGGCGCGCCGGGGCCAGACGGAGCTCGACGAGCTGCTCGCCGCGGGCCTCGTCTCGCGCACGGATCACGCGGAGCGCCGCGCCCTCTTCCAGCGGCAGGTGATCGAGGCCGAGGCGGCGCTCAAGGGGCGGCGGGGCGAGGCCGCCCGCGACCGGGTCGTGGAGATCTCCCTGCTCACCGCCCAGAAGGCGGCCGTGCTCGACGCGGCCAGGGGCGGGCTCATCGGCCACGACGTCGCGGACGCCCACGTCAACGAGATCGATCGCGCCCTGCTCAAGCTGTCGAGCCACGAAGGAGAGACATGACCATGCGCGTGCTCATCGCCGGCGCCGGACGGGCGGGGCTCGGGGTCGCGGTGCACCTCAGGAACGTGGGGCACGAGGTGATCGTCATCGATCGCGACGCCGCGATCGCGACGCGGGCGTTCGAGCAGCACGGGCTGATCTCGTTCACCGGCGACGCGACGGAGGCGGCGCTGCTCCGGGAGGCCGAGGTCGATCGCTGCGACGTGGTGGTGGCGATGCTCCGCCGCGACGCCGAGAACCTGGCCGTGGCGTTGCTCGCGCGGGCCGCCGGCGCGCGGCGGGTGATGGTGCGGATGCGGGACGTCGACTACCGGGGCGTCTACCTGGCCGCGGGCGTGGACCGGATCCTCTCGGAGATCGACGTGTTCGTCGGCGCGCTGGCGACCGCCATCGAGCACCCGACGGTCCGGCACGCGATGGTGCTCGGCAAGGGCGAGTCGGTGGCGTTCGAGCTCGATATCCCCACCGGCGCCGCCGTCGCCGGGCGCACCGTGAGCGAGATCGCGACGGACCCGGGCTTCCCCCGCGCCTGCGTCCTGGCGGGGATCTACGGCGCGGACGGGCACGTGGAGGCGCCGCGGGGCGCGTCGATCGTGGGCGGCGGCACGACGGTGCTGCTCGTCGCCGCGAGGCGCGCCCTCGGCGACGTCGTCGATTTCTTCCTCCGGCGCGCGCCCTAGCCGGGGCGTGTCGCGAGCCCGCCTCAATCGACGGCGCGCCGCTTCTTGTCGTCGAGCATGAAGGGGAGGAGATCGCTCGGGTGCGGGACCCCCGCGAGCGGCTGCACCGAGAGCTCGTCGAAGTAGGCGACGCAGTTCGCGGGCGCCCACAGCCCGACCGCGCCGGCGTTCGCGAGCGTCGGATCGTGGACCTCGATGATCTTGCGGCCGTTCCACTCCACGAGGTGCCGGTCGCCGCGCGCGCGGACGCGGAGTTCCTGCCAGGTGGAGGGGGGCGCGTCGACGCGCGCGGACCGGATCGCGCGCTCGGCCCCGTTCACGACGACCCCGAGCGTGATCTCGCCGCGCGCGGAGTCCACCCGCGCGACGTAATGGTTCCGCGCGTCCCGGTAGCGGAACACGACGCCGCAGGCCTGCTCCGGCAGGTCCGGCGACGTCTTGCAGCGGGTGAGGATCTCGGCGTCCCGCGGCGAGGGGTGGCCGGCGACGGCGGTGGCCGGCGCCTCGTCGAGCGCCCCCGCGAGGTTCACCAGGGCGCGCGCCCCCGTCGCCTCGGCGACGGGGGAGATCCTCCACGCGCCGGCGCGCTCGGTCGGCACGGTGAACCCGAGCGCGGCCGGATCCTCGACCTCTTCGAGGAAGGTCCACCGGGCCTGCGGGCCCGAGGGGCCGTCGGTCCCGCCGGCGGCGATCGCGATCGCGATCGCGAGGCCGGCAGCGGCGATCGCCGCGAGATCGAGCAGCGCGGACAGGCGCGGCGCGGGGCGGCGCTCGCCCGCGCGCCGCGCCTCCGGCCGGGTCCCGGGCGCGGAGGAGCGCTCGACGACCAGGACCGGCGACGATGCCCGCTGCGAGAGCGCGTCGCGGATCACGAGGAGGGCCGCGGCGTCGCGCAGGATCCCGGCGAGATCGCGCTCGGCGCGCCGCGCGCGGAGGCCGGCGGCGGCGGCCGCGGCGAGGGCGACCGCGGTGACGATCACCTCGATCACCACGGACAAGACCGCGGGGCTCGGGCGCGGGGAGGACGCCGCGACCGTGACGCGCACGGTCGCCGCGAGGAGCAGGCCGACCGCGACGCCCAGGAACAGCCCCCTCCTGGCGCGCACCCGCTGCTCCTCGCGGAGCAGCGCGCGCAGGACCTCGGTCGCCTCGCGCTCATTCATGGCCCTGGGCGCCGCGCCCTCCGCGGCGCGGCCGGTGGTCTGCATGTCGCTCCGCCTCCTCGACCCATCATAACGCGCCCGCCGCCGCGCCCGCGCCCGCGCAGCTTCCTTGGCCCGCGCGGCCCGCGCCTGGTATCGCCCCGCGCATGCGCCTCGCGCTCCTCGCGCTCCTCCCCGCGCTCGCCGGCGCCGGCTGCGGCGAAATCTTCGGCGACAAGGACGCCCACCAGCCCGGCGACGCCCTCGGCACCTTCCATGTCACGGGCGCCCGGACCGCGAACCAGTGCGGCGAGGGCGCCCTCGGCGCCGCCGCGACCTGGGAGTTCGACGTCGACCTCGCGCGCGGCGACGGCGTGCTCTACTGGGACAACGGCGCCCAGGTCCTCACGGGCTCCCTCGCCGAGGATGACGTCACGTTCGCCCTCGACGCCACCGTCGTCGTCGACATGCGCACCGAGGAGACCGCCGGCTACCCGCCGTGCTCCATCCAGCGCAGCGACGCGGCCCGCGGCGCGCTCGACGATCCGGGGCTCGACGTCGGCGGCTTCTCCGGGACCCTGCGCTACGCCTTCGCCCCCACCGCCGGGTCGAGCTGCGACGACCTCGTCGCGGGCGCCCTCTCCGAGTACCCGCCGGCGGGCGACCCGCTCTTCGCCGCGCTGCCCTGCGAGATGACCTACGACGTCACCGCGACCCGCACCAAGGCGCCCGAGTAGCGCAGGAAGAAATAAAAAACGGGCCGGGGCTCGCCTTGTGAGCAGAGCACCCGGCCCGTCCCGTGGGCCTCTACCGGAGGCCGTCAGCCGTTCCCAGCCTCCGGGTTAGAGCCACTGGTACTATGCATGATGCCTCTCCCTCCTCCGGCGTGCCGGCACCCCGCGCCGGTTCGGTCAGAGCCGTCCGGCCAGTCAGGGTGTTCTTCTGACGACCGGCGGGGAAATCCGCCGGTCAGGTGGATGGTTCCGGCGCCGCGGTGCTCCGCGACAGGACCGATCCTGGAGCTTGCCTCCGTCCGTAACCAAGTCTCAGCCTACCACCCCTGATCAGGCGAGCAAGAGTCCGGTTCGAGATTCGAGGCTCCGGGGCGCGCTCCACGCGGCGCGCCCTGCTCTTCAGCCGGCGCGGTCGTCCCCGTCGGACGAGGCGGCGAGCGCGAGCGCCTCGGCCACCGCCTTCGGGTGCACCCCGCTCCGCAGCAGCGAGGGCGCCGCGCCCCCGCCGCTCGCCGCCACCGACTCCACCGCCAGCGCCGTGTCCACCCCGGGCCCGAACGAGGCCAGCGTCGCCGTCGCCGTCACCTCGCGATCGTCGAGCAGCCGCCGGATCGACAGCGTCCGCCGCACCCGCTCCACGTCCTCCGCCCACGCGTGGACCCACGCCTCGCCCGCCTCGTCGAGGCCGACCAGCACGAGCCGCGAGGGCGGCGCCGCCCGCGCGTCGCGCGCCGCGGCCGCCGCCTCGTGGAACCCTCGCACCTCGCGGCACCCGAGCGGCCCCACCCCGCCCGCCGCCACGTGGAACCGCGCCATCCCCGCCTCCGCGCCCATGTCGCTCCGCGGACCGCAGGCCGCCGCAGCTCGTTCGTCGTCGTCCAGCACGCCGCGACCCTACACCAGCCGCGCGCGCCGACGGAAGCCCGCGCGCGGCGCCGCGAGCGCGCGATCGCGCGAGCGCCGAACGAGCGCAGGCTGCGGAAACTCCGCCCGCGCGGTGCGCGCGCTCGCAGAAACGAGGCGCGACGCTGCGGGAAGTTTTCGGCTAAGGTGGCGCCGGTTTCATACTCGGGGCTCCGGGTCGCCTTCGGCGAAGGCCGGCAGGCCCCGCACGTGACAGGGCCTCGCAGGCAATGAAGCTCACCCCGCAGCAGATCGTCGAAATCCTCCTCGGCATGGGCGCGTTCTTCGGCGCCGCGTACGGGGTCAACACCCTCCCGGAGCGCTCGCGCGCCGTCGGCCGCTACCTCGTCGCGGCGGCCGGCATCGCGATGTTCTTCTTCGGGCTGCACCGCTACGTCAGCGACCACGCCCGCGCCGTCGACGTCGCGAAGGCGATGATCGCGATCGGCGCGGCGATCGCGGTCTTCTACGAGGCCCAGCGCGCCGGCATGCGCCGCCCCGTCGCCGAGCGGTGGAAGAAGTTCATCGGGGTCTCGCTCGGCGTCGCCGCGATCATCGCCTACTTCAACGGCTTCCGCTTCGGCTACCCCAAGTACTACCACCGCTGGGATCAGTTCCACTACTACATGGGCGCCAAGTACTTCCCGGAGATGGGGTACGACGGCCTCTACAAGTGCGCGCTGATCGCGCAGGACGAGCTCGGCAAGGTCACGTTCACGAACGAGGACACCGGCAAGCAGGTCACCCTCGACATGTCGAAGGAGGTCCGCCACCCGGACAAGAAGATCCGGAACCTCGGCGGCGACAACCTCCTCATGCCCGCGAGCGAGGTCCTCGATCACCCCGAGGTCTGCAAGCCGCACTTCTCCCCCGAGCGGTGGGAGGCGTTCAAGGCCGACGTGCAGTTCTTCCGGACGGCCTCGGACAAGGGCTACTGGGAGGACATGCAGAAGGACCACGGCTACAACCCGCCGCCGGTCTGGACGGTCGCGGGCCGGCTCCTGTCGGAGCTGCACCCGGCCAGCACGCGCTACCTGCAGTTCCTCGCCGGCTTCGACATCGTCTACCTGCTCGGCATGTTCGCCGCGCTCTGGTGGGCGTTCGGCTGGCGCGTGTTCGCGGTGGGCGCGATCTTCTGGGGCTGCCAGTCGTCGGCGCCGTTCTACTGGACGGGCGGCGCGTTCCTCCGGCAGGACTGGCTCTTCTACCTCGTCCTGGCCGCGTGCCTCCTCCGCAAGCGCTGGTTCAAGCTCGCCGGCGCGGCCTTCGTGTACTCGGCGATGCTGCGCATCTTCCCGGGCCTCGCGATCTTCGGCCTGCTCGCGGTCGCCGGCGTCTACCTCTTCAAGCACAAGCGCATGCACCGGACCCACGTGCAGGTGCTGCTCGGCGGCGTGCTCGCGGCGGCGGTGCTGATCCCGGCGAGCCTCAAGCTGGCGGGCAAGGACTCGTACCAGCAGTTCTACGAGCACACGCTCAAGGTGCACGACCAGACGCCGCTCACGAACCACATGGGCCTCCGGGTGCTCGTCGCGCACAAGTTCGGCAGCGGCGTCGAGTCGGGCCGGATGAAGTACACGAAGGACGTCAAGCTGACCGATCCGTTCGAGGTCTGGAAGCGCATGCGCAACGATCGCTACGCGAAGTACCGGGGCGTGGCGTACGCGATCGTGGCCGCGTCGCTGGCGTTCTTCGTGTACCTGTGCCGGCGGGTGAAGTCGCTCTGGGTGGGGCTCTGCATGGCGCAGATCTTCATCATCCTGATGTCGCAGCTCACCTGCTACTACTACTCGTTCATGATCCTCAGCGCGCCGCTCACGCGGCTGAAGCGGCAGATCGAGGTGCCGCTGTTCGGCCTGGCAGCGCTGAGCCAGTTCATCTGGATGACGTTCTACTGGAACGATGACAAGTACACGGCGCTGACCGCGGTCTCGCTGGTGTTCTGTTACTACGTGCTCTGCGTCTTCTCGGGCAGGCCGCTGCCCTGGCAGTCGGCGCAGCCAGGGGGCTCGGGGGCGGAGCGCGGCTCGTCCGCGCAGAGCCC
This sequence comes from uncultured Polyangiaceae bacterium, assembly GCA_964421485.1. Taxonomy (GTDB): domain Bacteria; phylum Myxococcota_A; class Polyangia; order Polyangiales; family Polyangiaceae; genus CAYQYG01. Next base: position 10,269 of record CAYQYG010000095.1, read on the forward strand.
CCGAGCGTCGAGCGCGGGGAAGGCCGGGGACGCTGCCGCAGCCGGCGAGGCGGCGTGAGCGGGCGGAGGGACACGACGACGATGGATGCACGAGAGGATCACGAGCACATGCTCGAGGGGGAGGCCGCGCCGGCCGCGGAGGCGCACGAGCCGCCGGCGCGCGCGCCGCACGTGGTGGACGCTCGGGGGCTCCGCGCGGACGCGCCGCGCTCCGCCCCCGAACCCCCGGTGTCCGCGTTCCGGAAGGTGCCGCGGACCGGCGTCATCTACGTGACGACCGAGGCGGGGAAGCTTGGCTTCCGGCCGGGCGCGGACGAAGGGGAGGACGGGTGGTGCAACCTCGGGCAGGGGCAGCCCGAGACAGGGGCGATCCCCGGGGCGCCGGCGCGGTGCGAGGCGGTGGAGATCGCGGGGGACGATCAGGAGTACGCGCCGGTGGCGGGGCTCTGGGAGCTCCGCGAGGCAGTGGCGGACTTCTACAACCGGGCCTACCGGCGCGGGATGCCGTCGCGCTACTCGGCCGAGAACGTCGCCGTCTCGGGCGGGGGGCGGGCGGCGCTGACGCGGGCGGCGGCGGCGCTGGGGCAGATCAACCTGGGGCACTTCCTGCCGGATTACACGGCGTACGAGGAGCTCCTCGACGTGTTCCGGCTGTTCTCGCCGATCCCGATCCTGCTGGAGGGGTCCCGGGGGTACACGTTCTCGGTGGGGGATCTGCGGCGGGAGATCCTGGGGCGGGGCCTCTCCGCGATCCTGGCGTCGAACCCCTGCAATCCCACGGGGAAGCACGTGCGCGGGGAGGAGCTGGCCGCGTGGGTGCGGTCGGCGAAGGAGCTGGACTGCGCGCTCCTGCTGGACGAGTTCTACTCGCACTACGTGTACGGGATGGGGGACGTGGCGCCGATGGAGAGCGCGGCGCGGTACGTGGAGGACGTGGACAGCGACCCCGTCGTGATCTTCGACGGGTTGACGAAGAACTGGCGGTATCCGGGGTGGCGGGTGACCTGGACCGTGGGGCCGCGGGAGGTCATCGACGCGGTGGCGAGCGCGGGGAGCTTCCTGGACGGCGGGGGGTCGAAGCCCATGCAGCGGGCGGCGGCGCGGCTCCTCGACCTGGAGCACGCGCGGGCGGAGACGACGGCGATCCACCGGGTGTTCGCGCGGAAGCGGGATCTGATGCTGGCGGGGCTCCGGCGGATCGGGGTGACGTTCGACGTGGCGCCGGAGGGGACGTTCTACGCGTGGGGGTCGGTGGCCGACCTGCCCGAGGGGATGAACGACGGTCACTCGTTCTTCCGGGCGGCGCTCCAGCAGCGGGTGATCGTGGTGCCCGGCGAGTTCTTCGACGTGAACCCCGGGAAGCGGCGCGCGGGGAGGCCGAGCCGGTTCCGGCACCACGTGCGGTTCTCGTTCGGTCCGAGCGAGGAGGTGCTGTCGCGGGCGCTCGGGCGGCTCACGCGGATGGTGGACGAGGCGCGGGGCGGAGGGCGGCGCTAGTCGGCCATGAGCCGGTCGATCTGCTCGCGGGGCGGCGTCACGGGGCGGCGGTGCGTGCTCGTGCACGGCGGAGCGGGCAGCGTGCCCGAGGAGCGGCGCGCGCTCCACGCGGAGGGGTGCCTGCGGGCGGCGCGGGCCGGTGAGCTCGTGCTGCGGGAGGGGGGGACGGCGCTCGACGCGGTCGAGCGCGCGGTGCGGGTGCTCGAGGACGATCCGCTCTTCAACGCGGGGACCGGGGCCTGCCTCAACGAGGAGGGGCGCGTCGAGCACGACGCCTCGATCATGGAAGGGCGGGGGCTGCGCGCGGGCGGGGTGTGCGCGCTCGCGGGGTTCGCGAACCCGATCGCGATCGCGCGGGCGGCGCTCGAGGACGGGCGGCACGTGCTCTACGCGGCGCACGGGGCGGCGCGGTTCGCGGCGGCGCGCGGGTTCGCCGCCGTGGACGAGGCGGCGCTGATCACCGAGGCGGCGCGGGCGGCGCTCGCGGCGGCGCGATCGGCGGGCGGCGTGACGGGGTGGGCGGGGAGCACGGTCGGGGCCGTGGCCCGGGACGCGGGCGGGCTCCACGCGGCGGCGACGAGCACCGGGGGGATGGTGAACAAGCGCGTGGGGCGCGTGGGGGACTCGCCGATCATCGGGGCGGGGACCTACGCGGACGACGAGGCAGGGGCGATCTCCACGACGGGGAACGGGGAGGGGATGATCCGGCTGGGGGTGGCGCGCGCGATCGCGGAGCGGCTGCGCGGGGGGGCGGCCGCGGAGGCGGCCGCAGGGGACGAGATCGAGCGGCTGCTGTCGCGGGTGGGCGCGACCGGGGGGGTGATCGTGATCGGGCGCGACGGGCAGTGGGGGCTCGCGCGGTCGACCGCGACGATGTCGTGGGCCGTGGCGGGTGAGGCGGGCGAGGAGAGCGGGATCTAGCGGAGCAGGACGACCAGGCGGTAGTCGAACTGGCCGTTGGCGTTCGACTGGGCGGCCGAGGACGCGCGGAGCTGGAGGTAGTAGGTGCCGGCCGCGAGGTTGTGCGCGCCCGAGTCGAGCGGGGTGGTGCCGCTGCCGTCGAGCTTGGAGCAGTAGCCGCGGCCGGTGTCGTCGTCGTCCGCGAGCTGCACGCCCGCCGCGTCGTAGAGCGTGAGCCGGCTGTCCACGCCGTTCGACTCGCACGTCTCGGCGCCGCCCTCGATCGTCTCGGCGACGAGCGAGAGCCCGCTCGCCGGCACCACGATCTCGAAGTAGTCGGCGTCGGTGTTCACCTGGTGCGTGCCGTAGAGGTACACGTTGGAGCCGCTCAGCGGGTTGGCCTGGGCCTGCGCGTCGTTCACCTCGGCCTCGGCGCCGATGTCCGACTGGAGCTTCACCTCCAGCCGGTAGCCGCCGATGACCGCGTTGTTGCCGGTCTCCTCGATCTCCACGTAGTAGGTCCCGGCCGCGAGGCTCGCGACGATCGACGAGCAGGACGAGATACCGGTGATGTTGTCCGTGTAGAGCTGCGTCTGCGCGGCGTCGTAGATCCGGAGCGTCGTCGTGAGGCCGCCCAGGCAGTCGGCGCCGCTCGAGTCGAACGCCTCGAAGCGGACCACCTGGCTCGTCGCGAGGACCATCTTGTAATAGTCCTTGTCGCCGACCGCCTGGATCGCGCCGCCGTAGACGGTGTCGCCGGTGATCAGCATCGGGACCGGGTCGAGCGCGCGCGCGTCCGCGTCGGCGAAGCCGTTGTTGGGCTCGACGTCGCCGGGGACGCAGGAGCTCGGGCTGCCGCTGCAGAAGTAGCCCGGCTCCAGGGTGCAGGCCGCGGAGCAGCCGTCGCCGTTCGACACGCCGCCGTCGTCGCAGGGCTCGCCGGCCACCACGATGCCGTCGCCGCAGATGGGGGTGCAGGCGGTGGGCGCGCCGGCGCAGGTCCAGCCCGGCTCGAAGGTGCAGGTGGCGGAGCAGCCGTCGCCGTTCGCGGAGCCGGCGTCGTCGCAGGCCTCCACGGCGTCGATGACGCCGTCGCCGCAGGTCGAGGCGCCGACGCAGAGGGCGAGCCGCCAGGAGCTCAGCGTCCCGACGTTGGCGCTGAGGTCGTCGGTCACGGTGAGGACCCAGGCGCCCTTCGCCGGGCCGCCGTTCAGCGCGGCGAGGTTGCCCTCGGGGTTGTAGCAACCGGTGAACGGCGCGGTCCCCGCGGTGATCAGGGTCGGGCACAGCTCGTGGAGGATCGTGCTCGTGAAGTTGTCGCCCGTGCCGCCCACGTCGGTCGCGAGCTCGACGCTCGCGCCCGACGGGGCCTTGAGGAACATGTCGAGGTCCGCGTCGTAGACGTGGGCGATGTTGAGCTGCGCGACCGCGCGCGTGATCTTGCCGAGGCCGCCGACCGTGATGGCGCTCGTGATGCTCGAGACGTCCGGGATCGGCTTGGGGGTGTCGGCGGAGGTGTAGACGACGAGCGTCTCGCCGGCCGCGCAGGGGCCGACGTTCGGGTCGCAGCCGAGGGCGCAGTCGGTGTCGCCGCAGTCGGTGTTGCCGTCGCCGTCGTTGTCGGCGCCGTCGCTGCAGTTGATCTCCGCGGGGGAGGTGCAGGCGCTCGGCGCGCCGGCGCAGGTGTAGCCGGCCTCGAGCGTGCAGAGCACGGCGCAGCCGTCGTTCGCGATCGCGTTGCCGTCGTCGCAGCCCTCGACGCCGGCGTACACGAAGCCGTCGCCGCAGGTCGGGAGCGTGCAGTTGTTCAGGCAGCCGTCGTCGTTGCTCAGGTTGCCGTCGTCGCACTCCTCCAGGCCGGAGACGACGCCGTCGCCGCAGCCCTCGAGGGCGCAGGTCGCGCTGCAGCCGTCGCCGTCGCTGGTGTTCCCGTCGTCGCAGGCCTCGACGCCGAACCAGACGAAGGTGTCGCCGCAGGTCGGGAGGACGCAGCCGGTGAGGCAGGCGTCGGTGTCGATCGCGTTGCCGTCGTCGCAGGGCTCGACGCCCGCCTGCACGTGGCCGTCGCCGCACGACGCGAGCGCGCACGTGTCGAGGCAGCCGTCGGTGTTGTCGGCGTTGGCGTCGTCGCAGGCCTCGTTGCCGTTCACGACGCCGTCGCCGCAGACCGGCGGGGCGCAGTGGCCGTTCGTGCAGACGCCGCTCGCGCAGTCGCTCGGCAGCGCGCAGAGCTTGTTCGTGCCGCAGGGCGCGCAGGCGCCGCCGCCGCAGTCGACGTCGGTCTCGCTGCCGTTCTTCACGAGGTCGGTGCAGGTCGGGAGGCAGACGGTGCCGGAGCAGAGGCCGCCCAGGCAGTCCTCGTTGACCGCGCAGCCCTTGCCGGTGGCGCAGTCGGGGCAGGCGGGGCCGCCGCAGTCGACGTCGGTCTCCTGGCCGTTGGCGACGTGGTCGTTGCACGCGGGGACCTTGCAGTGGCCGTTGTGGCAGATGCCGCTCAGGCAGTCGGTGCCGAAGCCGCAGGCCAGGAGGTCGGCGCACTTGACGCAGGCGGGGCCGCCGCAGTCGAGGTCGGTCTCCTGGCCGTTCTGCACGCCGTCGCCGCAGGTGGGGGCGACGCAGGTGTCGCTCGCGCAGATGCCGCTCACGCAGTCGCCGCCGACGAGGCACTCGACGCAGGCGCCGCTTCCGTCGCAGAAGTGGCCGCCGCCGACGTCGCAGGGGGTGGTGGCGGGCGCGGGCGCGTTGACGGGGGTGCCGGCGTCGCAGAGGTCCGAGGAGCAAGGGTCGCCGTCGACGAGCACGTCGAGGTCGTCGTGGACGCTGATGATGTTGCCCTGGCCGTCGCAGACGTTGCGCTTGCAGTCGCTGTCGGTCTGGTTCGAGGTGGGCTTGTTGGGGGGGGCGTAGTGGACGCCGCACTCGTTGCCCTCGCAGGTGCGGGTCTGGCACTCGCTGTCGGTGCCGGGGCAGTCCGAGGGGTTGTCGCAGGGGATGGGCGCGGCGCCGCCGCCGCCCTGGTTGCCGCCCTGGCCGCCGCCCTGGCCGCCCTGGCCGCCGCCGCCCTGGCCGCCGCCGCCCGAGGTGGTGGCGGTGGTGTCGGGGATCTGGGCGCGGTCGACGGCGGTGACGAACTCGCAGCCGGCGCCGCCGAGGCCGAGGAGCAGCGCGGCGGCGGCGAGGCGCAAGGCGCGGCCGCGGGAGGCCCTGTCGTTCGCGGTCCTCTTGAGGAGAGAGCTCGTCCCCACGATTCACCTCGCGCGTCCGCCGCGCGATCCTGCGCGCGGCGCGGTGGAAAGGCCCCAGGCAGGGAGCATGGCAACCAAGCCGGCGCCCGGCGTCAACCTTCTGCCGGGCGTGAGCTGCGAATTTCGGGCATAGGATCGGCGCATGGCGAGGCGGAAGCCATCGGCGCGGGCGGCGCGGCGGGCGGGCGAGCGGGCGGCGGAGAAGCTGTCGCGCGACATCGATCGGCTGGCGCTGCTCGAGCCCGGCGGGGCGCCGGATCGGGCGATCGCGCTCGACTCGGCGTCGCAGGTGGAGGTGGCGGCCCGGGCGATCCCGTGCCCGCGGTGCAGGGGGAGCGTGCAGGTCGAGGAGCACGCGGCCGAGGTGGTGGGCGGCGCGCGGCTGCGGGTGGCGCGCGTCGCCTGCCCGGCGTGCGGGGCGCGCCGGTCGCTGTGGTTCCGGCTCGGCGAGGCGCTGCTGAGCTAGAGACCCCCGGGGCCGCCCCGGATCGCACGGCGCAGCGCTCGAGCTTGTACCGCCGGGCAGCGAGTCGGTATACGGGGTCTGACCTCGCGAGAGGCGGGGGGCGGGTATCGAGGTCGCGGCGCGCGGCGTGCGAGAGGTGGCAGAGGGAATGGAAACTCGGATCAACGTCGCGGGCGTCGACATCGAATGGCACCTGCCGGACGGTGTGCTCCGCTGGGGGGGCGGGCCGTCGATCGCGATCTGGCTCGAGACGAGCGTCGCCGGGCTGATGTCCGGCATGCAGCGGATGGTCGGGACCGAGCGCTTCAACCTCTGCATGCAGACCGGCGGGCGCGACAGCGTCGACGGCGACTGGAGGCTCATCTCGTCGTACCCGACGTTCGAGCAGGGGTTCGAGGCGTGGAGCGCCGTGATCGCCGCGTCGGGCTGGGGGCGCTGGGAGCTCGTCGCGCTCGATCGCGCCGGCCGGTCCGCCACGTTCCGGGGGAGGTCGACCTGGGAGTCGGTGTACCAGCGGGCGCTCGGGGTCGCGTGGGGGACGAGCTACTTCGCCGGCAAGCTCGCCGGCTTCTGCGGCCACCTCTTCGGCGAGGGCTGCTGGGCCGAGCAGACGGCGTACGAGGTGGCCGGGGACGCGTACGACGAGATCGTCGTGCGGCCGTCCGACAGGACGGTCGAGCGGCAGGTGGAGGAGCTGCTCCGCTCGGACAGCGCGACCCGCGCAGACCTCGCCGTCGCGCTCGAGCGGCTGCGGTGCGAGATCGACGAGCGCCGGGACACCGAGCGCGATCTGCGCGAGAAGCTCGACGTGATCCGGCGCCAGGAGGAGGCGATCCGGGCGCTGTCGACGCCGATCCTGCAGGTCTGGGACGGCGTGCTCGCGATGCCGCTCATCGGCGTGCTCGACAGCCGGCGCGCGGCCGGCATGATGGAGGACCTGCTCGCGCAGATCGTGAAGACGGCGTCGCGGCACGCGATCCTGGACCTCACCGGGGTGGACGTCGTGGACACAGAGGTCGCGGATCACCTGCTGAAGGTGGTGCGCGCGGTGGAGCTGCTCGGCGCGCGGGTGGTGATCACCGGCATCGCGCCGGCCGTGGCGCAGACGATGACGTCGCTGGGCGTCGACCTGTCCCGGCTGACCACGCGGTCGAACCTCCAGGAGGGCCTGAAGCACTGCATCGCGGAGGCCGGGGGCAAGCCGGTCCGATCGCGGTCAGGCCCCTGACCATGGCCGCCCCGCTCGAGGCCCGCCTCCCGGCATCCGACGATTTCACGGCCGACGACCTCCTGAGCGGCTTCCTCGATCACGTCGCCGAGCGCGGGCTCGAGCTCTACCCGGCGCAGGAGGAGGCGATCCTCGAGATCTTCGCCGGCAAGAACCTGATCCTCAACACGCCGACCGGGTCAGGCAAGTCGCTGGTCGCCGCCGCGATGTGCTTCAAGGCGATGGCCGAGGGGCGGCGGGCGTTCTACACGTGCCCGATCAAGGCGCTGGTCAGCGAGAAGTTCTTCGCGTTCTGCGCCGACTTCGGCGCGGACAACGTCGGCATGATGACCGGCGACGCGACCGTGAACCGCGACGCGCCCATCGTGTGCTGCACCGCGGAGATCCTCGCGAACATGGCGCTGCGCGAGGGCGAGGACGCGCCCGCCGACTACGTGATCATGGACGAGTTCCACTACTACTCGGACCGGGAGCGCGGGGTCGCCTGGCAGATCCCGCTGATCACGCTGCCCCACGCGACGTTCCTGCTGATGAGCGCGACGCTCGGCTCGGTCGATTTCTTCGAGCAGAAGCTGACCGAGCTGACAGGCCAGCCGACCGCGGTGGTGCGCTCGTCGGTGCGGCCGGTGCCGCTCGACCACGAGTACCGGGAGACGCCGCTGCACGAGACGGTGGCCGAGCTCGTGAAGCGCGGCAAGGCGCCGATCTACATCGTGTGCTTCACGCAGCGCGCCGCCGCCGAGGAGGCGCAGAACCTGATGAGCCAGGACTACTGCTCGAAGGACGAGAAGCGCGCGATCGTGGCCGACCTCGCCGGCGTCCGGTTCCAGAGCCCCTACGGGCGGGAGGTGCAGCGCTTCCTCCGGCACGGGATCGGGCTGCACCACGCGGGGCTCTTGCCCAGGTACCGGCTGCTCGTGGAGAAGCTGGCGCAGCGGGGGCACCTCAAGATCATCTGCGGGACCGACACGCTCGGGGTGGGCGTGAACATCCCGATCCGGACGGTGCTCTTCACCCGGCTCTGCAAGTTCGACGGGGAGAAGACGGCGATCCTGAGCGTGCGCGATTTCCAGCAGATCAGCGGGCGCGCCGGGCGGAAGGGCTTCGATACGCAGGGGAGCGTGGTGGCGCAGGCGCCGGAGCACGTGATCGAGAACATGCGGCTCGAGGCCAAGGCCGGGCAAGATCCGGCGAAGCGGCGGAAGATCGTGCGGCGGAAGCCGCCCGAGAAGGGCTACGTGCACTGGGATCGGCAGACGTTCGAGAGGCTCCAGTCGTCGCAGCCGGAGCCGCTCGTGTCGCGGTTCCAGGTGACGCACGGGATGCTGATCAACGTGCTCGGCCGGGAGGAGGGGGGCTGCCAGGCGATGAAGCGGCTGGTGCGCGGGTGCCACGAGCGGCCGGCGGCGCGGCGGCAGATCGGGAAGCACGCGATGAGGCTGCTGCGGTCGCTGGCGCAGGCGGGGATCGTGGAGCTCGTGCCGCGGTGGGACTCGCGGGCGAAGCGGATCCAGATCAACGCGGATCTGCAGGAGGACTTCTCGCTGCACCACGCGCTGTCGCTCTACGTGCTCGAGACGGTGGGGAAGCTGGATCAGGAGGCGGGGACGTACCCGCTCGACGTGCTGACGCTGGTGGAGTCGACGCTCGAGGATCCAGACGTGATCCTGATGAAGCAGCTCGATCGGCTGAAGGGGCAGAAGGTCGCGGAGCTGAAGGCGGCCGGGGTGGAGTACGAGGAGCGGATGGCGGAGCTCGAGAAGCTCGAGCACCCGAAGCCGAACCGGGAGTTCATCTACGGGACGTTCGACGAGTTCTCGGCGCGGCACCCGTGGGTGGCGCAGGAGAACATCCGGCCCAAAGGGATCGCGCGGGAGATGTACGAGGCGTACCTGTCGTTCGCGGAGTACGTCAAAGAGCTCAAGCTGGAGCGGAGCGAGGGGGTGCTCTTGCGGTACCTGTCCGATGTGTACAAGGGGCTGGTGCAGACGGTGCCGGAGTACGCGAAGGACGACTCGACGGACGAGATGATCGCGTACTTCCGGGCGCTGGTGCGCGGGGTCGACTCGAGCCTGCTCGACGAGTGGGAGCGGATCCGGGAGGGCGGGGCGGAGGCGCGGCGGGAGGCGGTGCTGCGCGGTCCGGAGGAGCCGGAGGCGTTCGACGTGACGCGGGACGTGCGGGCGTTCACGGTGCTGGTGCGGAACGAGCTGTTCTTCTTCCTCCGGGCGCTGTCGTCTCGGGACTACGAGGTGGCCGCCGAGATGGTGGAGGGGGCGGAGGAGCCGTGGACGGCGGATCGGCTGGAGGCGGCGCTCAAGCCTTACTACGCGGAGCACGGGGCGATCCGGACCGATCCGGTGGCGCGGCGGCCGCTGCACACGATGGTCGAGCCCTCCGGGGACGGGGCGGTGTGGAACGTGAAGCAGATCATCGTGGACCCGGAGGACGACGCGGACTGGATGCTGGACTGCTTGGTGGACCTCGAGAGGTCGCGGACGGCGGGGCGGCCGGTGATCGTGCTGCGGCGGATCGCCAGCTAGGGGCGGGCCTCGGCGGCGCCGCGTCCGAGGGGGTGGGGAGTGATGATGGGGCGCATGATGAGGGGCGCGGCGTGATCGGGGCCTCCGCAATGGACGGGATGGATCCGGGGGACGCGTTCGCGGTGGGGTGGATCGGGTTCGGGGTGCCGCTCGAGGCGGTGCGGGGGGCGGCGCTCGGGATCGCGGGGGGGATGGCGCGGGCGCTGATGGAGGCCTGGGGGATCGACGCGCTCGGGTGCAGCGTGATCACGGCGGGGGAGCACCGCGCGCCGGAGGTCTCGCTCGAGCGGGGAGGGCGGCTCGACGGCGAGGGGCTCCGCGAGGTGATCGAGGCGCTCGAGGACGAGGCGATCGTGACGCTGGCGACGGGGGGGGCGCCGCCGGGGTTCGGGGCGATGCTCGAGCGGATGCCGGCCGAGCTGGCGGCCGAGCTGGTCGCGGAGGGGATCCCCGAGGAGGACCGGGGGGCGATCGTGATCCGGCACGAGCCGCGGGGGCCGACGATGCTCGACCGGGCGTTCCGCGAGGGGCTGGGGGGCGCGGCGCTGCAGGTCGTGCCGGTCGAGATCGCGTGGACGATCGCGCGGCCGGAGGAGGAGGGGGCGCGGCGCGCGTTGTCGGCCGCCATGGAGGCTGCCGTGCTCGAGGCGGCGCGCGAGCCGCGGTGCATCGGGGCGTTCGCCGGGGCGTCAGGGGCGGCGTGGAACGGGGAGGGGCCGACGCCGTTCGAGGTGAGCGCGGGGGTGGGCGAGGCGGCGGGGCACCGGAGCGCGGCGTGGATGCGGTCGCACGCGCGCTCGCCGGGGTGGCGGGCGGTGATCCCGGCGGGGGCGATGGCGCGCGCGGGGGGGGCGGAGGAGCTCGCGACCGTGGAGGCGGTGGCGGCGGGGCTGCTGGTGAGCTCGGCGGCGGTGGACGCGTTCTCGATGGGCGAGGAGCACCGGGCGGCGGTGGAGCGGATCGTGGGGCCGGCGGTCGGCGATGCCGGCGAGGCGGCGGCGTTCGTGCGTGAGCGGCTGCAGCCCGCGCGGGGACGGTGAGGGGCGGCTGGCTCCCGCTGCCGGCCATGCGGTGGCATAGTCCCGCCGCCATGGAGCGCTCCTTCAACACCACGGGCCCGTGCTACCCGGACGAGCACTACATGCTCCCGCCCGAGCGGCGCCTGGGGCGCGTCATGGAGCTCATCGAGCGGGGCAAGTACTTCACCCTCCACGCCGGACGCCAGACCGGCAAGACCACCTCGGCCGAGTGGCTCACCGGCCACTACAACGCGGGCGATCGGTTCCGCGCCGTCTGGTTCGATCTCCAGACCGCGCGCGACAAGCCCGATCCGGCCGCCGCGCTCCGCGTGGTGCTCGACATGCTCGACATGGGCGGGTCCACGTGGTGGGCTGCTGACGGCGCCATTCCTCCTCTTCATTCCTCTTCCGCGAGGCAGACGAGGCAGGCGGTCACGCCGCGTCCTCGTCGTCGGGCGCGGGCGTGACCTCGACGGCGCCGATGCAATCGCGGGCGGTGGCGAGGAGGAGGCCGAAGGGATCGCCGGCAGCGACGCCGAGCTTGCGGCGGGTGATGTCGAGCAGCCAGCCCTCGGGGAGGAGGAGAACGGAGCCGGTGTCGATCTCTTCCCCGCTGGAGGAGCCTGGACCTCGGAGGCTCGAGCCCGCCGGAGGGACCGGAAGACCTTGGGCCTCGGAGGCTCGAGCTGGTCGGAACGGCCGGAGGGGCTCGAGCCTCGGAGGCTCGAGCTGGTCGGAGCGGCCGGAGCACCTTGGGCCTCGGAGGCTCGAGCTGGTCGGAGCGGCCGGAGGACCCTGGGCCTCGGAGGCTCGAGGGGGTCGGAACGGCCGGAGGGGATCGAGCCTCGAAGGCTCGAGAGGGTCGGAGCGATCGGAGGGGATCGAGCCTCGGAGGCTCGAGGGGGTCGGAGCGACCGGAGGGGCTTGAGCCTCAGAGGCGCGAGAGGGTCGGAACGGCCAGAGGGGCTCGATCTTCGGAGGCTCGAGGGGGTCGGAGCGGCCGGAGGGGCTCGAGCCTCAGAGGCTCGAGGGGTCGGAACGGCCGGGCACGTCGTGCCCCTCGCGGGGCGCATCGAGGAGCGGTAGGGTGCCCGCGTGCGGACGCTCAAGCCGCGCGACGCCGAGGCGTTCGCTGCCATCCGGAGCGGCCGCGCCACCGAGGTGCAGTGCTGGACCGCGCTCGCCGATCTCTCGCGGCTCCTCCAGGTCCTCGTGGGCGGGCTTGCCGGCGAGCGCCTGCACGATCGCCGGAGCGAGATCGGGATCCCCCGCGCGCAGGCGCCGCAGCGCCTCGTCGATCACGGCCCGGTCCTCGGGCGCCCAGGGGCCCTCCGGCATCGGGCGGAAGAGGACCTTCTCCTCGGCCGCCTCGGGGGTGTGGAGGACGCGCGCGTGCGCCGCCCGGAGCGCCGCCCACTCCTCGGCCGTGGGCGGCCCGCGGAGCTCCTCGGGCCCGAGGAAGCCCTCGATCGCGGCGCGCGCCTTCGCGCGGTACTTGTCGTCGTCGCGGGGCAACGAGCTGCCGGCCCTGTAGTCCGGACCGGCGACCCCCCCCCAGAGCTCCCCGATCGTCGTGACGGCGACCTTGGCCTCCTCGCTCTCGAGGCGCCCGGCGCGCAGCTCGGCGCGCAGCGCCGGGAGCGCGCGCCGCCGGAGCTCGTGATGGGCGAGGATCACCGCG
>CAYQYG010000096.1:0-22820 GCA_964421485.1 uncultured Polyangiaceae bacterium
CCCGACGCGGACGCCGGGCCGGCGTGCGCCGGGCAGGGCGTCGCCAGCCACGTCTTCGCGCCCGAGCCGCTCGTGGACCTCGCGCGGCGATCGCCCTCGTCGTGGCTGTTCTTCGGCGCGAGCGGCGCGGTGTACGAATCGGCGACGCCGCTCGGCGCGTTCGTCCGCACGATCGCCCCGCCCGAGCCGCTGCTCCGGCTCGCGGGGGCAGGGGATGTGCTGCTCGCGGTCACCCGCGACGGCGCGCTCCTCCGCCATGACGGGCAAGGGAGCTGGACGCCCATCTCCGTCGCGAGAGGCCCCGCCGCCGCGCCCGCCGTCCCGCCGCGCGTCTTCGATATCGCCGTCGCCGAGGGCGGCCGCGCGCTCGCGCTCGCGTTGCCGGAGGCGCTCTTTGCCACCGAGGACGGCGGCGCGAGCTGGATCCGCGCGCCGGTCCCGGCAATGGGGCTCTCGCGCGTCCACGTGACGGGCGGCGAGCTCCGGGCCGAGGGCGCGCTCACCTCGGTCACGTGGGATCCTCGACGAACACCGCCGTTCTCGCGGATCCCGGCGGGGCCCCCGATCTCGCAGGAGGAGATCGCGGTCGACGTCGGGCGCGCGCCGACGTCGGCGGCAGTGCAGTACGGGCGCGCGGTCGTCAGCGGGGATCGCTATTACGAGGTCATCCGGCCCGAGGAGCCGGGGGCGCCCTGGCTCCTCGCGAGCGGGACCATCGAGGGGCCGCTCGACGAGCACCCGATACAGGGGTCCTCGGAGTGCGGCAGCATCAAGCTCGGCGCGAGCGGCAGGGGCCTCGTCGCCGTCTGCGTCCGCTCGGTCGGCGACGCCATCGTGGCCGAGGCGCTGCGCAGCGACGACGGGGGCTCGAAATGGTCGGCCGCGGCCAGGCTCGAGACGCCGGACACGGACCGCGTGGGGGTCGCCGTCTCGCCGGACGGGGCGGCGCTGATCACGGGCGTCTGCAAGCCGCCCGAGAAGGGCGGCCCGGATCAGGGCGGCGAGTGCAGGCCGAGCGCCCCGGTGCTGCTCCGGCCCGAGGGCGATCGCGTCGTCGCGGCCCTCGTCACGGCGCCGACGCTGGGCGCGCTCGCGGCGCTGCCGGGGTTCTCGGCGGACGGGCGCTCCGCGTATTTCGCAGGTTATCGCGCCAAGGACGACCGCCTCGCCGTCTTCGTCTCGCATGACGGCGGCGAGACCTTCTCGCCGCGGCCCATCGAGCGCGCCTCGGCGGGGTCCGCGGCCGCGGCCTCCGCGGACGAGCCCGAGGACCTCGAGGACGTCGAGGGCAGCGAGGATCGCGAGGGGCGCGAGGGCGGCTTCGAGCTCACCGAGGACAGCGCGCTGCGCGTCGGCGAGGACGGCACCGTCGGCCTGCTCGTCTCCGACGGCGGCGCCATGCGGTACGTCACCGCGGACGAGGACGGGCGCATCCTCGCGATCGCCTCGCCGCCCGCGGAGGGCGCGATCATGGGCGGCTTCGGGCGGCGCGTCGTCGCGCTCGCGCCGGCCGCATCCGCCGGCGCAGGGCAGGGCGCCGCGATGGGCAGCCCCGGCGGCGGCGACGGCATCGACCTCTGGGAGTCGCTCGACGGCGGCGTGAGCTGGAGCGAGCTGCCGCCCACGCCCGCGCTCTCGCGCGATTTCTTCCGCGGCGCCGCGGGCATTGCGTGCGGCGCCGCGGGCTGCCTGCTCGGCGATACCGTCACGCGCGTCGGCTGGGGCGGCCAGATCGAGGCGCAGGCCGCCGCGCCCGAGCCGCCCGCGCCCCAGGCCGAGCCCTCCGCGCGCACCCCGATCGTCTGCGACCTCGCCGCGTCGAAATGGACCCGGATCGATCACGTCGCGGGCAATGGCTGGGGCCTGCCCGGCGGCAACGAGGCGATGCGCGGCCGCTCGGTCTGGTCGGTCCTCACGCACGATCCGAGCGGCGCCGTCAGCGTCGTCGCCGCGCTGCTGCCGGAATCCGGCGCGGGCGCGTCCCGGTCTGACACTCGGGGCTCCGGGTCGCGCTCCACGTGGCGCGCCCTGCGCCCCGAACCCCGGATCATCACGCGCCCGCTGTTCCCTGCGGAGCCGCGCGGCGCCCGCGTGAGCACCTATATCGCGACGCAGATGGAGGGCTACGCCGCCGCCCGCGTCCGCATCCCGGGCGCGCCCGGCAGCGACGCTCATATCGGCGCCCCGATGCGCGACGTCTCGGTCGCCTGGGAGAACTGGATGGACGGCACCTCCGCCCGGGGTTCCATCCCCGACGCCGGCAGCTTCGGCCGCACGGACATCCGGACCGCCGCGGGCGACATCTATGATCCGGATCTCGTCTCGGTCTCCCTGCGCGGCGTCTTCGTTCGTCCTCATGCCGCCGGCGACGGAGCTTCCGCGCTCACGTTCTTCTTCGAGCCGGGCGGCCGCCTCCAGCGCTTCGATTATCCTGTGTGGCCGGGCCTGCCGGGCGGCCCCCGCGCCGACATCGCGAGCGATGCGGTCCTCACCGACGGCCAGCCCGTCGCTGTCGGCATGATCCGCCAGGGAGGCGGCCCCATTACCACGTTGCTGCTGGCCCACCGCCCCCCGGGCGCAAAGCCCGCGGAGCCGTGGACCTTCGAGGCCGTCACCGTCGCCCCCTCCGGCTCGCACCAGCGCGATCTCGTGATCCAGACCGACTGGACCTACGCCGGCCGCATGATCGGCGTCACCTCGCTGATCTCCGATCCCCGTCGCTCCCGAGCCTGGGCCATGTTCCAGCCCTTCCGCGGCGACGGCACCCTGGGCCCGGCCCAGCCCCTCCCCACCCCCTACGATCTCCCGGATCCCCCGCGCCCCTGCACCCCCGCAGAGCGCGCCTCGACCGCCCGCCTCGAGGCCCTGATGTTCCTCCGCGGCGAGCCCTTCTTCCCCGGCACCCGCCACCCCGTCCTGGTCGCCGCGGCCCCTGGGCTCCAGGACTCCTTGCTCCTCCTCACCTCCTCCGCCGTCCTCCACGGCACGCCCTCCGCCCCTTGCGTCGCT
Source organism: uncultured Polyangiaceae bacterium (assembly GCA_964421485.1). Taxonomy (GTDB): domain Bacteria; phylum Myxococcota_A; class Polyangia; order Polyangiales; family Polyangiaceae; genus CAYQYG01. The sequence goes on from CAYQYG010000096.1 coordinate 3,010, forward strand.
GCCTGGGAAGCCAACGCGACCGGCCGCCTCCCTGTCGCCGCCGTCCTCTCCGGCGACCTCTCTCACTCCTGGCTCTTCCGCCGTGTCGAGCCTCAGCCCCCTCAGCCCTCCGGCTCGGCCACCGTCGCCATCGAAGCCCGCCCCATGACCTGCCGCTTGGACCCCTCCGCCAAGGTCCCCGAAGCGATCTGGTCAGAGCCCGCCACCTCCCGCTTCGTGCCCTAGCGGCGCGTGGCGGTGCGAGGGGTTCGGGGCGCAGGGCGGCTCCACAAGGGGGCGCGACCCGGAGCCCCGAGTGCCGGCGGAGCTCGGGGCGCAGGGCGCCGAGTGCGAACGATCCGACGCGCTGCATCGAAACCTTGCGCTGGCGGCTCGCGCGGCGATAGCCTGACCTTCGTGTGAGCAGCCCAGCAGGGCGCGCTCACCCGGTCTATACGAGTCGGCAGAGATCGCCGCGCCCCCACGCGGCGTGAGGAGGTACGGGATGCTCCGGAAGCGACGCCGGTTCGAGCTGCGGAAGACGCTCTTTCTCCTTCCCAACCTCATCACCCTCTCCTCGATCTTCTGCGGATTCGACTCCATCCGCCTCTCCGCCACCGCCAGGAACGAGGACGACTTCTACCGGGCGGCCCTCCTCATCATCTTCGCCATGTTCTTCGACACGCTCGACGGCCGCGTCGCGCGCATGACGAAGACCCAGAGCGCCTTCGGCCTCCAGATCGACTCGCTCGCCGACATCGTCTCCTTCGGCGTCGCCCCGTCGATGCTCGTCTACCAGTGGACCCTGCACCGCTTCGGCCTCGCGGGTCTCATCGTCTCGTTCGTCTTCACGGCCTGCGGCGCCGTCCGGCTCGCCCGCTTCAACGTCCTCTCGACCGGCGAGGACGGCAAGCCCCAGAAGCCCTCCAAGTACATCGTCGGCCTCCCCATCCCGGGCGCCGCCGGCGTGCTCGTCGCCATCGTCGTCGCCAACCACGCCGTCGCCGGCGCCATCGGCGGCGCCGAGTACGCCGCCGCGATCCTCGGCACCACGATCGGCCTCTCGTTCCTCATGGTCTCGACGATCCGCTTCCGCTCGTTCAAGGACCTCCGTCTCAACGCCCGCACCGTCCTCTTCGTCGCCTTCGCGATCGGCTCGAGCGCCGTCATCTCCACCCAGATGCAGCCCGCCTTCGTGCTCGTCTGGCTGCTCGGCTTCTACGTCCTCCTGGGCATCTTCGAGACCCTCTGGCAGCTCCCCGCCCGGCTCCGCGGCGCCCTCCAGGACCCGACCCCCGCCCCCCGGGACTCCGCCCCGCCCGGCGGCTGACCCCGCGCGGGCTCTCCTGGTCCCCCGAAATTTCTAGTAGACTCCGCGCTCGCATGAAGAACCGGGTCTTCTTTCCGCAGGCCGCGCTCGACGACTGGATCGCGGAGGACCGCGTTGATCTGAAGAACGACGAGCTGCTCATCAAGAGCGAGAGCCGCCGGTACAAGATCATCGAGGGCGTGCGCATCCTCCGCGAGGTCACCGGCGCCCCCGACACCAACGAGGTCGTCGGAAAGGTCAAGAGCCGAGCCTTCCTCACGGAGCTGGGCGCCGAGATCCTGGAGGGCTCGATGATCCTCGGCGACAACGCCTACGACGTCGTCCCCGGCTTCGTCGGCGCCCCCTCCGGCTCGTTCACCGAGCACACCAAGGTCCACCCCCCCACGGCGCCCCCGGCCCAGTCCGCCCCCAAGACCGACGAAGAGCTCCTGGCCGCCTTCCTCGCGACGAAGCTCTGACCTCGCCCGCCGGCCGCTGAAGTCTCCACCCATCGCGCCCCACCGCCTCCGGACGCGCTACCCTGCCTGCCCATGATCGAGGCGCTCTCCGCGGTGACGTTCGCGATCGCGCTGCTCCTCTACGCGGCCGCGAGCGCCCTCTTCTTCCTCGACGTCGCCCGAGGCCGCCCCCCTGCTGCCTCGCTCCCCGGCGGCCTCGCCCCGATCGGGCGCGGATCCTCCGCCATCCGCGACGCCGGCCCCGCCGCCCCCCTGTCGCGCCTCGCCCCCCTCCTGCTCGGCCTCGGCGCCGTCGGACACGGCGCGTACGTCTCCCTCGCGAGCTTCGTCGCTCACGTCTGCCCCGTCCACTCCGTTCACTTCATGCTCTCGGTCGCGTCCATCCTCGCGATCGCCGCCTACTCCACCGCCAGGCGCCGCTTCCGCATCGACGCCATCGGCCTCCTCGTCGGCCCGCTCGGGCTCGCGCTCCTGCTCGGCACCTTCTTCCTCGGCAAGCCGGGCCCTGCCCCCAAGCTGAGCGCCCTCTTCATCGCCGCCCACGTCATGGCGAACCTCCTCGGCATCGCCCTCTTCCTGCTCGCCGGCGCCGCCGCCGCCCTCTACCTCGTCCAGGAAAAGCGCCTCAAGCAGAAGCGCTCCGCGCTCAAGAGCGGCGGCCTCCCTCCGCTCGACACCCTCGATCGCGCCATCCACCGCTTCCTCGTCGCCGGCTTCCTCCCCCTCACCCTCGGCGTCGCCACCGGCACCGTCTGGGCCCGCCACCTCGAGACCGGCAGCCCCGACGAGGTCATGCGCGCCGTCTTCGGGTACGCTACCTGGCTCCTCATCGCCCTGGTCCTCCTCCTCCGCGCCGCGGTGGGCTGGCGCGGCCGCCGCGCCGCGTACGGCACCATCGCCGGCCTCGCGTGCGCCGCCGCGGTCCTGGTCATCTACCTCGTCCGCCCGGCGGCGCCGCAGGGCCTCGGCGAGCAGGGCGGCGCCGCGCCGGGCCAGACCCCGGTGGCAGCGGGAGGCTTTCCCCGGTGATCGTCGTCGTCGGCCTCTCGCACAAGACCGCGCCGATCGAGGTCCGCGAGCGCCTCGCGTTCGGCCGCGACGCGCTCCCGGGCGTGCTCGCGCGCCTCACCGCCCATCCTGCCGTCGGCGAGGCCGTCGTGCTCTCCACCTGCAACCGCGTCGAGATCTACGCCGCGCCCCGCCTCAAGGCGGCCGGCGGCGGGAGGCCCGCGGCCGCGCCGCCCGACGGCGAGATCACCTCGCCCGCGGAGCAGGCCGTCGAGAACGACGCGATCCACGGCATCGTCGGCGTGCTCGGCGGCCTGGCCCGCGGGACCGGCGACGGCATCCGCGCCCACCTCGCGGGGGCCCGCGGCGCCGAGGCCGTCCTGCACCTCTTCCGCGTCGCCTCCTCGCTCGACTCGCTCGTCGTCGGCGAGCCGCAGATCCTCGGCCAGCTCAAGGACGCGATCGAGATCGCCCGCGAGGCGCGGACGCTCGGCGGGCGGCTCGGCCAGGCGATGCACCGCGCGATCAAGGTCGGCAAGCGCGTCCGCACCGAGACCGCGATCGGCGCCGGCCAGGTCTCGGTCTCGAGCGTCGCGATCGACCTCGCCCGCCAGATCTTCGGCGACCTCGCGGGCCGCACCGCGCTGCTCGTCGGCGCCGGCGAGATGGCCGAGGCCGCCTCGAAGCTGCTCGTCCGCGCCGGCGCGCGCCTCATCGTCGTCAACCGCAGCCCCGACCGCGCGGCCGCCCTCGCCCGCGACGTCGGCGGCGAGCCCCGCGCCTGGGCCGACCTCGAGCGCGCGCTCGTCGAGGCCGACATCGTCGTCTCGTCGACCGCGAGCCCCCATTACGTGCTCACGCTCGACCTCGTCCGCCGCGCCCGCAAGGCCCGCCGCGGCCGCAGCCTCTTCCTCATCGACATCGCCGTCCCGCGCGACGTCGATCCGGCCGTCAACGACCTGGAGAACGTCTTCCTCTACGACGTCGACGACCTCTCGCAGATCGTCGCCGAGTCGCTCGAGGGCCGCGCCGCCGAGGCCGCGCGCGCCGAGGCGATCGTGCTCGAGGAGGCCCGCGGCTTCGAGACCTGGACGCTCGAGCGCGCGCTCACCCCCACGATCGTGAGCCTCCGGAACCGCACGCGCTCGATCCTGGCGGCCGAGGTCGAGCGGAGCCTGTCCGGCAAGCTCCGGCACCTCGGCGCGGCCGATCGCCAGGCGCTCGCGGTGATGATCGAGGCCGCGACCAACAAGCTGATGCACGTCCCGATCACGCGCCTGCGCGCGCTCGCCGGCGATCCGCGCGCCACCGAGCACGTCGACGCCCTGCGCGCGCTCTTCGATCTCGACAGCGTCCCGGCGGACGAGCCGCAGCCGATCGTCTTCGACGCTGCCCCGGCGCCGGCTCCGTCGAACGGCAAGGCGAGCGCGCCGTCCCCTGCCTGCTGCGGCGAGGTGCTCCGCGTGCCGGCCGCACCGTCCCCCCGCGATTCTTCCGGCCGAGGCGGGGGGAGCTGAGCTAAAGAGGCCCTGACCCGCATGCGCCTCACGCTCGCCACCCGCCGCTCCGCGCTCGCCCTCGCCCAGTCCCGCGCCTTCGCCGCCGCGCTCCGCGCGGCCGTGCCCGGCCTCGAGCTCGACGAGCTCGAGGTGGTGACCTCCGGGGACAGGACGCAGGACCGCCCGCTGCAGGACATCGGCGGCAAGGGGCTGTTCATCAAGGAGCTCGAGGAGGCGCTGCTCGCAGGCCGCGCCGATTTCGCGGTCCACTCGATCAAGGACGTGCCCGCGGAGATCGCGCCCGCGCTCGCGCTCGCCTGCGTGCCCGCGCGGGAGGACCCGCGCGACGCGATCGTGACGCGCACCGGGGCGCGCCTGTCCGAGCTGCCGGGCGGCGCGCGCGTGGGGACGTCGAGCCTGCGCCGGGCGGTGGCGATCCGGGCGGCGCGGCCTGACCTCGTGATCGAGCCCGTGCGCGGGAACGTGGACACGCGGCTGCGCAAGGTGGTGGACGGCGCGTTCGACGCGGTGGTGCTGGCGCTGGCCGGCCTCAGGCGGCTCGGGCTGGAGGGGCGGGCGACGGAGGTGCTGGAGCCGGAGGTGTCGCTGCCTGCGATCGGGCAGGGCGCGCTGGGCATCGAGTGCAGGGCAGGGGACGCGCACGTGATCGACGCGCTCAGGGCGCTCGAGCACGAGGAGACGGCGATCTGCGTGGCGGCGGAGCGGGCCGTGATGGCGGCCGTGGAGGGCAACTGCAAGACGCCGGTGGCGGCCCACGCGAAGCGCGACGGCGGCGCGCTGTGGCTGCGGGCGATGCTGGCCGAGCCGGATGGATCGCGGGCGCGGTTCGGGGAGCGGCGGGTGGCGTGGCCGGCTGAGCGGGCGGAGGCGGCGCGGGTCGGCGAGGACCTGGGGGACGAGCTGAAGGGCCGCTAGAAGCGGATGCCGTTCTCGGCGCGGTGCTTCCACCAGCGCCAGCTCAGGACCGCGGCGGGGACGGCGACGACGATCGCGACGGGCGCGCTGACGGCCACGCCGACGGCCACGGTGGCTGCGGCGGCGGCGCCCGCGACCATCCCCTTGCGTTGCGACTCCTTGAGGACCTCGGTGCGCGTCTTGCTCATGAAGTCAGGTTGCATCCGGAGCGCCCGCAAGTCCAGGGCGGCCCTTGCAGGCGGCGCGACGCCACAGTACCGGGGCGCATGCGATCCTCCGCGCCCTCCCTCCTCTCCGCGCTTCTCCTGCTCGCCGCCGGTCTTCCGGCGTGCGGCGAGGACGCCTCGCCGGCCTCGAGCCCCGCGCCCGAGCCGAGCTACGCGGTCGAGTCGCCCGGGCCGTATCCGGTCGGCAGCGCGAGCTTCGAGATCGAGGACACGGCGCGTGCGCGCGCGCTCCGCGTACAGATCTGGTACCCCGCCGCGGAGAGCGCCCGCGCCGCCGCGGAGGCCGGCTACCCGATCGAGGACTTCGCCGCCGAGGGGGCGGAGCGCGACCAGCTCGCGGCGCTCGTCGCCGCGGCGCCGGATCCGGGCACGAGCCGGCGAGCCCACGCCGCGGCCGGAGCGCCGCCCGCGGACGGCGGGGCGTGGCCGGTGGTGGCCTTCTCCCATTGCTATAACTGCGTGCGCTTCTCGATCTTCTCGATCGCGGAGCGGCTCGCGAGCCACGGGATCGCGGTGATCGCGCCCGATCACGCCGGCGGCACGCTCTTCGACGACCTCGCGGGCAACGCGGCGCCGCTCGACACCGCGTTCCTCGCCACCCGCGCGGGCGACATCGAATTCGCGCTGGACCGCGCGCTCGATCCCTCCGCCGCGGAGCTGCCCGCCGAGCTGCGCGGCCGCCTCGATCCGGACCGGGTGGGCGTCTTCGGCCACAGCTTCGGCGGCGTCACCGCCGGGCTCGTGCTGATGCAGGACGCGCGGCCGCGCGCGGGCCTCGCGCTCGCCGTGCCCATGGAGAACCCGCTCCTGCCCGGCGTCGCGGTGGCGGACCTCCACGTCCCGCTCCTGTTCATGGTCGCGACCGAGGACAACAGCATCGGCGAGCTCGGCAACGATTTCATCCGGCAGAACTACGAGGCCGCGAACCCGCCCGTCTGGAAGGCCGAGGTGAAGGACGCGGGCCACTGGTCGTTCACCGATATCTGCGGGCTCGCCCCGGCCTTCGGCGCCGGCTGCGCCGAGGGCGACGTGCGGCAGACGACGGGCGAGCCGTTCTCGTACCTCGACATCGAGGCGGCGCGCGGCATCGGCGCGGCCTATGTCTCGGCGTTCTTCCTGTCGGCGCTGGCCGGGGACGAGGACGCGCTCGATTACCTGTCGCGATCGCGCCCGGCGGGGACGGTGGACATGGTGGGCCGAGATTGATCCGCCGGAGCCGGCGCTCCAGGGGGCACCCTCACGGATCCACGCGCTGCGCCGGGTAGAGCACCTTGCGCGTGGCGTCCGCGGCGTGGCGAACGCCGTCCTCGACCACGGCGGCCCGGAGCCGGATCAGGACGTACGAGGGGCTCTCGTGGTCCGGGGGCATGGTGAACTCTCCGTCGCTCGCGCCCGCTCTTTCCACGTACCCGTGGACGTGGCAATCCTCCGGATCGTCGCTGCTGCAGTGGTGGATCTCTATCTTCCACGTGAGCGCCGCGTCGGGCAGCGGGTCGCCGTCCGCGTCCGCGGCGCGGCCCGCGTACCGCACGACGCTCCCCGGCGGAGCCACGAGATCCGCGGGCGGCGCCGTGATCACGGGCTCCGGCGCCCGCGGATCCGGGGCGCCTCCGCCGCCGGCGTCCGGTGCCTCGCCATATCGGATGCGGCGGATCTCGCCCTGCCCGATCGCGGCATAATACAGGCTTCCATCCGGCCCGGTCTGGAGGTCCACCGGGCCCTTCGCCCCTTCGTAGAAGACCGCTGCCCTCCCCGGGTCGGGGAGGCCGTCCGGGCCCCTCGGGAGCACCCCGATGCAGTTGCTCGCGTAATTCGAGAAGAAGAGCGCGCCTTCGAGCTGATCCGGATATCCGGTCTCGTCGTAGAACGCGAGGCCGCTGATGGCCGCGTCGCCGCCGCCGCACGGGCCCGGATCGCCCGCACCTCCGCCATGGCGATGGGTATGCACGGGGGGCGTATGCGCCCTCCCGTCGCGCTCCACCTTGCGGTACAGGTCCTGGCACATGGCCGCGGGCTCGTACCCCGGGCTCCGCCCGGCGCCCTCGTAGCAAGGCCAGCCGAAGTTGTTCGGCTCGAGCGGATCCGCGATCCGGTTGATCTCCTCCCATGTATCCCAGCCGACGTCGCCGATCCAGAGCTCGCGGGTGCCCGGGCGGAACGTGAATCGGAACGGATTGCGCAATCCCCAGGCGATGATCCTGCGCGCGTTCTCGTCGGGGCTCTCTGCGAACGGGTTGTCGTCGAGCGCCGCGCCGGTCTCCGCGTCGATGCGGATGATCGAGCCGTCCAGCGTCGTCGGGTCGCCCGGGGTCTCCATGTCCTGGGAGCGGAGTGACCCGCCCTCGTTCACGGGATCGCCGCAGAAGCTCTCGAGCTGGCCGATATCGACCTCCGCGAACGAGGAGCCGTCGCCGCTGCTCACGTAGAGCGCCCCGTCCGGACCGAACCGGACCGTGCCGACGGAGTGCGAGGGGAACACCTGGCACCAGTCATGGACAAGGTCCTTCTCGGCGGAGACGGTGTAGCCGCTCGACGGGCTCCCCACCAGGGTGAACCGGGTCAGCTTGGCGCTCACGGCGCCGCGCGGGCGGTTGTCCTCGTCGTGGTAGACGGGCGGGGTGCCTCCGATCGGCGCGTCGAGCGTGTAGAGCGCGTAGAGGTAGGGCGTCGCGGGAAAATCGGGGTGCAGCTCCATTGACATGATCCCGCGATCCCAGAAGCTCATCACCCGCGGCTCGATGTCGGCCACCAGCGCCGGCCGGGTGTCGTCGAGGCCCCGGTAGAACCAGATGCGCCCCTTCTTCTCGGCGACGAACAGGCTGCCGTCCTTCGCGAACAGGATCGCGATCGGCTCGTCGAGGCCCGTGATCACCGCCTCGTCGGTGAATGTGCCCCCGCTGTCGACGGCGCCGCACCGGACGAGGCCCATGGCCGCCAGGATCAGGCCCGCCGCCGCCGCGAAGCGGACGCGGCGCGCCACACATTCCGCAAAACTCATCGGCCCCCCCCGCTCCCGCGATTCCACTCGCCGCGCAGGCGCCGTGGCGAGATGACTTTAATGCTCGCGGGCCCGGAGGCCGAGCCCCCCTGCGCGCTGGCCAGATATCGATTACGAGAATTGGATGAAAATGGGCCGTGGCGCGGAGGCGCAGGACGGCTGGACCCGGAGCCCCGGGACATGGATGAGGAACGGGACGGCGCGGCACCGGAGGACCGGGGCCGGCGGAGCGCCCTGTCCACGCGCGACGACGGCCGGCCGCGGCGCCCACGGGAGGTGCGCGGCGGCGCTCCTCCTGGCATCATCGCCCGCGATGCCGCCCCGGCACGGATACGTCGCGATCGTATTGCACGCGCACCTGCCCTACGTGCGCCACCCCGAGCACGCGCGATCGCTCGAGGAGCGGTGGCTCTTCGAGGCCCTCTGGGAGTCGTACCTCCCGCTCCTCGGCGCCCTCGATCGCCTCGCCGCGGACGGCATTGACGCGGGCTTCACGGTCTCGCTCTCCCCGCCGCTCCTGGCCATGCTCGGCGACGACCTCCTGCGCCGGCGTTTCGACGACCACCTCCTTCGCCTGGACGCCCTCGCCGCCCGCGTCGAGGCCCGCCATTCCGGCTCCGCGTTCGCGCCGGCCGCGGCGTTCTATCGCCGCCGGATCGAGGCCGCGCGCCGCGCCTGGGATGATCTCGGCGGCGACGTCGCCGGCGCCTTCGCCCGGCACGCGGCCGCGGGCCACATCGAGCTCCTCACCACCGCTGCCTCCCACGCCTTCCTCCCGGGGCTCCTGCCGGCCTCGATCCGCGCCCAGCTCCGGCTCGGCCTGCGCGCGTTCTCGCGGCTGTCGGGCGCGCCGGCGCCGCGCGGGCTCTGGCTCCCCGAGTGCGGCGTGGACCCGCGGCTCGACGCCGACCTCGCGGCCGCCGGGGTCCGCTTCACCGTGGTGGACGCGCACGCGCTGGAGCTCGCCGCGCCGCGGCCGCCGCGGGGCGCTGCGGTCCCGGTCGCCTCGCCGGCGGGCGTCGCCCTCTTCGGGCGCGACGCCGCCTCGGTCCGCGAGGTCTGGTCGCGCGACGCCGGCTATCCGGGGCACCCGGCCTATCGCGAGTTCTGGCGCGACGCCGGCTTCGATCTCCCGGAGCGCGACCTCGGCGGCGAGATCGGGCCGGACGGGGCGCGGATCATGACCGGGCTCAAGCTCCGCAGGATCACCGGCCCGGGCGACGACAAGGCGCCCTATGACCCGGACGCGGCCGCCGCCCAGGCGCGCGCGCACGCCGCGGATTTCGTCGCGCGGCGCGAGGCGGCGCTCGGGCGGCTCGTCGAGGCCGCGGCGCCGCCGGTCCTCGTCGCGGCGTACGACGCGGAGCTCTTCGGGCACTTCTGGCTGGAGGGGCCGGTGTTCCTCGAGCACGTCGCCCGAGGGCTCGCCGCCTCGGCGCGCGCCGGCCGCGCGGCCGCGACCTCGCTCGGCGCCTACCTCGACCGGTGGCCGCCGTCGTCGACCGCGCAGCCCGCCGCGTCGACGTGGGGCGAGGGCGGCTGGGGCGCCGTCTGGGTGGGTCCGCGCACCGCGCCCCTGTGGCGCCACGTCCACCACGCCGAGCGCGCCGTGCTCGCCACGCTCGAGGTCGGCGAGCGTGGCCGCGGCCTCGGCGGCCCCGCGGGCCTCGCCCTCGACCAGGCCATCCGCGAGCTCCTCCTGCTCGAGTCGAGCGACTGGGCCTTCATGATCGATCGGGGCGACATGATCCCCTACGCCGAGGCCCGCGTCCGCGACCACGCTGATCGTGTGCGCCGCCTCACGTCGCTCGTTTGTGAGGGGCCTTTTGATCGAGGTGATCTTGCCTGGATGGAGGTCGTCCGCGACCGCGACCGCTTCCTCGCCGAGCTCAGCGGCCCTTCGCTGCGCGACGCCTTCGATCCGTGGTCCTGAGCCGGCGGCTGTTTCCGCGTCGGCGTCCGCATCCGCCTCCGGAGCCGTGACCGCCTCCGCCTCCGTTCCCGGCGGCCGTCTCCGGACCCGCTTCCGTTCCCGTTTCCGCTCCCGGAGCCCTCCCCTCGCGGGCGCCGGGAAGCTGACCGCCGGGTCAAGCTCACCGGGCGCCCCGGTCGCAGGGGGCCTGTCGCTTGTCGCCGTGGTATCCCTCTTGATGACCGGCCGGTCATCCCCCTACCGTAGGGCCGCCTGCGCCGGCCCGGGCACCACGACGCGCGCTCGCGCGTGGCCCGAGCCCCGAACCGGTGGCCCTGCGGTGTCCGGCCTGGCATGAAGCGCCCGCGAGACCTGCCCATGAGACGACTCCCGCACGCCCCGAAGGTCCACCTCCTCGGAAGTACACACGCCCGCGGCCTCGCCGCGGCCCTCGCCCTCATCGCCGCGCTCGCGCCCGCCTGCAAGCGCGGCGGGGAGGCCGGCGCCAGCCCGGAGGCCGCCGCCACGGCCAAGGCCAGGCCGTCGGTCCGCTTCGCCGGGGCGGAGTCGCGGCCGCTCGCGCAGACCCTCGACATCAGCGGCACGCTCGCCGCCGACGAGACCAGCGAGGTCGCCGCGCAGGCGAACGGCGTCGTGGTCCAGATCGCCGTCGACGTCGGCGCGCGCGTGAAGAAGGGCGACGCGCTCGTCGTGCTCGACGCGCGCAACGCGCAGCTCCAGTCCTCGGCCGCGAGCGCGGCGGTCTCGCAGGCCCGCGCCAAGCTCGCGCTCCGCGAGGGCGAGAACCCCGCCGCGCGCAAGCTCGATCCCGATCAGGTCCCCGAGGTCCGCGCCGCCAAGCAGGCGAAGGACCTCGCCCAGGCCGAGGCCGATCGGATCAAGAAGCTCTACGATCAGGGCGCGGTCCCGTCGGCGACCTGGGACGAGGCGCGCACGCGGGCCGAGACCGCGGCCGCGCAGTACGAGGCGGCCGTGAACGGCGTGAACGCCACCGTCGCCGCGCTCACCTCCGCCCAGGCGCAGGCCGGGCTCGCCTCGAAGGCGCTCAGCGACACCACCGTCCGCGCGCCCTTCGACGGCGCGGTCGCCGAGCGGCGCATCAGCGTCGGCGAGTTCGCCGGCATCGGCCGCGTGGTCGCGGTGGTCGTGAAGGACAACCCGCTCCGGCTCCGCATCGACGTGCCCGAGGCCGACATCGCCCGCGTCGAGATCGGCAAGCCGGTCGAGGTCTCGGTCGCCGCGTACCCCGGCGTGAGGTTCCCCGGCACGATCAAGCGCATCGCCGCGAGCCTCAAGGCGGCGAGCCGCACGCTGCTCGTCGAGGCCGAGATCGACAACTCCGAGGGCAAGCTCCGCCCGGGCCTGTTCGCGCAGGGCGAGCTCTCGCTCGGCGGCGAGGCGCGGCCCGCGATCCTGGTCCCCGAGGCGGCGATCGGGAGCAGCGGATCGAGCGAGCGCGTCTTCGTCCGCGCGGGCGATCGCGTGATCGAGAAGCTCGTCAAGCGCGGCCGCAAGGTGGGCGGGATGGTCGAGGTGATCGGCCCCGTCGCGGCCGGCGACGAGGTCGCGATCGACGAGATCGACGAGCTCGCGGACAGCGTCGAGGTGATCGCGGTCAGCGACGGGAGCGCGCCCGCGAAGCCGGCGCCCTGAGGGAGATCGACCATGCAGTGGCTCGCCGCGATCTGCATCCGCAGGCCGGTCTTCGCGACCGTGATCGTCCTGGTCCTCACCGTGCTCGGGCTCTTCGCCTACTTCGGCCTCGGCGTGGACCGCTTCCCCAAGGTCGAGATCCCGGTCGTGGTGATCACCACGATCCTCCCCGGCGCGGCCCCCGAGGAGGTCGAGACCGAGGTCACCGACAAGATCGAGTCCGCCGTCAACACCATCAGCGGCATCGACGAGCTCCGCTCGTTCTCGGTCGAGGGCGTCAGCCAGGTCGCGATCATGTTCGTGCTCGACAAGGACGTCGACGTGGCCGCGCAGGAGGCGCGCGACAAGATCGACGCCATCCTGGCCGAGCTCCCGGACGGCATCGACCCGCCCATGGTCGCGAAGATGGATCCGGATGCCGCCCCGATCCTCACGCTCGCTGTATCCGCGCAGAGAGCCGACGTCCGCGCCGTCACCGAGTTCGCCGACAAGGTCCTGCGCCGCGAGCTCGAGTCGCTCCCCGGCGTCGGCCAGGTGACCATCATCGGCGGCCGCAAGCGCCAGGTGAACGTCTGGATCGACCCGGAGCGGCTCCAGAAGTTCAACCTGACGGCCGGCGTCGTGGCCGGCGCGCTCGCCAGCCAGAACGTCGAGATCCCGGCCGGCCGCGTGGAGCAGGGCGGTCGCACCCTCACGCTGCGCACCCGCGGCCGCGTCGAGTCGATCGAGCAGATGGAGGACATCGTCCTCACGAGCCGCGACGGCTCCGCCGTCCGCCTCCGTGACGTCGCGGAGGTCCAGGACGGCATGGCCGAGCCGGAGTCCGCCGGCTTCAAGGGCACGAACCCGGCCGTGCTCCTCAGCATCCGCAAGCAGAGCGGCACCAACACCGTCGAGGTCATCCACGCGCTCAAGGAGCGGCTCGAAGCCGTCAAGAAGCGCCTGCCCGCGGGCTACACCCTCGACGTCGCGCGCGACCAGTCGGAGTTCATCGAGAACTCGGTCGACGCGGTCAAGGAGCACCTCGCCCTCGGCTCGCTCCTGGCGGCCATCATCGTCTTCTTCTTCCTGGCGAACGCCCGCAGCACGATCATCTCGGCGATCGCGATCCCGACCAGCATCATCTCCACGTTCGCGATCATGCGCGCCGCCGGCTTCACGCTGAACGGCATCACCCTGCTCGCGCTCACGCTCTCGGTCGGCATCGTCATCGACGACGCGATCGTCGTCCTGGAGAACGTCTACCGCTGGATCGAGGAGAAGGGCGTCTCGCCCTGGGAGGCGGCGTTCGCGGGCACGAAGGAGATCGGCCTCGCGGTGCTCGCGACCACGCTCTCGCTGGTCGCGGTCTTCCTCCCGGTGGCGTTCATGAGCGGCATCGTCGGCCGCTTCCTGAACTCGTTCGGGCTGACCATGGCCTTCGCGATCATGGTCTCGCTGCTCGTCAGCTTCACCCTCACGCCGATGCTCTCGGCGCGCTGGCTCAAGCGGCCGGCGGCCGACGTCGCGCACGGCGCGCACGGCGGCTCCAAGGAGTCCCGCTTCTACGGGCCGATCGAGCGCGCGTACATGGCGATGCTCCGCTGGTCGATGGCCCACCGGTGGGCGATCGTGGTCGCGTGCCTCGCGGCGCTCTTCTCGGTCCCGGTGCTCGGCAAGGCGGCGGCCGTCAACTTCCTCCCGAACGAGGACGAGTCGCAGTTCGCGATCTCGATCCGCGCCCCCGAGGGGACCAGCCTCGACGGCACGCGCGTCATCGCCACGCGCATCGCGGCCGACGTCGAGAAGCTCCCGGGCGTCATGTACACGCTGACCACCATCGGCGATGACCCCCAGAAGACGCAGAACCTCGCCAGCATCTACGTGAAGCTCGTCCCCGCGAAGGAGCGCAAGCTCTCGCAGCAGGACCTCATCGACCAGAGCCGCAGGCAGCTCGCCCCGGCCTTCGTGGCCGAGAAGCTCCGGGCCAACATCGCGCCGATCCCCGCGTTCTCGGGCGGCCAGAACTCCCAGATCGCGTACATGGTCCAGGGCCCCGACCTGAAGAAGCTCGGCCAGCAGGCCGACGTGCTGCTCGAGAAGCTCAAGGCGATACCCGGCGTCGTCGATCCGGACTCCTCGCTGATCGTCGGCAAGCCCGAGCTCCGCGTGCACATCGACCGCAAGAAGGCCGCCGACCTCGGCGTCTCGGTCGGCGACGTGGCGAGCACGCTGCGCCTGCTCGTCGGCGGCTACAAGGTCTCGACCTACAACGAGGGCGGCGAGCAGTACGAGGTCCGCGCCCGCGCGCTCTCCGGCTTCCGCTCCGATCGTGAGGGGCTCTCCCGGATCACGGTGCCCTCGATGAAGCTCGGCGCGGTCACGCTCGACAACGTGGTCACCTTCGACGAGGCGACCGGGCCCTCGCGCATCGAGCGCTACAACCGGCAGCGGCAGGTGATGATCATGTCCAACCTCGAGGCCGGCTACTCGCAGGGCAAGGTCATCGAGGAGCTCGACAAGGTCGCCGCCGAGCTGAAGCCAGGCCCCGGCTACTCGGCGGGGCCCGTCGGCACGTCCAAGGAGCTCGGCAAGGCCGCGAAGAACTTCTTCCTCGCGTTCGCGCTCTCGTTCATCTTCATGTACCTCGTGCTCGCGGCGCAGTTCGAGTCGTGGCTGCACCCCATCACGATCCTGCTCTCCTTGCCGCTCACGGTGCCGTTCGCGATCATCAGCGTGATCATGTTCCGGCAGTCGCTCAACATCTTCTCGATGCTGGGCATCCTCGTGCTCTTCGGCGTCGTGAAGAAGAACTCGATCCTCCAGATCGATCACACGATCAAGCTGCGCGCCCACGGCCTCTCGCGGGCGCAGGCCATCCTCGACGCGAACCGCGACCGGCTCCGGCCCATCCTGATGACCACGCTCGCGTTCGTCGCGGGCATGATCCCGCTGGTCGCCTCCAGCGGCGCCGGGTCGGGCACGAACCGCGCGACCGGCTTCGTGATCATCGGCGGCCAGACGCTCGCGCTGCTGCTCACGCTGCTCGCGACGCCCGTCGCGTACTCGCTCTTCGACGACCTCTCGACGTTCCTGAAGCGCCTCCTGCCCGAGTCGTGGCGCACGAGCGAGGCGCCGCCGCCCGCGCCGGACTCCGACCCCGGCGTGCCGCCGCTGCCCGAGGCGCGCGGCGGGGAGTGAGAGAGAACAGCGAGGATCACAGGGAGGCGGGGAGATCAGAAATCTGAGAATTCTATCTCTCTCCCTCTCTTCTCTCCCTCCCCGCCTCCCCGCCTCCCCGTGAATTCTCTCTCCGGATCCTCGCCCGGACCTCTGGCGGTAGACTCGCGCGGATGAACGCACCCGCGGACACCAGCGATCCCGTCTTCGCCCTCAGCCACGAGCTCGTCGAGGCCGTCGCGGCCCGGCGCCCGGTCGACGCGACCATGGCCGGCATCCCGGCGGATCACGGCGCCTGGACCGACTACAGCCCCGCCGGCGCGGCCGCCTGGGCCGAGGTGCTGGAGTCGTTCCGCGCGCGGCTCCTGGCGCTGCCCGCGGCGCCGGGCGGCGAGGCCGGCCGCTGGGCCCGGCTCGCCCGGCGGGTGATGGACGAGGACCTCGCCGGGCGCCTCGACGACCTCGCGCACGGCGAGCACCTCCTCGATCTCAACCACATCGACTCGACCTTCCAGCATATCCGCATGGTCTTCGACGTGATGGACACGGGGACCGCCGGCGGCTGGGAGTCGATCGCCGCGCGGCTCTCGACGATCGATCGGGCCGCGGAGGGCTACCGCCTCGCGCTCGAGGAGGGCCGGCGCACGGGGCGCACCGTCGCGCGCCGCCAGGTGCTCGCCGCGATCGATCAGGCCCGCCGCAACGCCGGCGACGCGTCGTTCTTCCTCACGCTCCCGCCCGCCTGCGAGCGCTCGGGCGCCGGCGCCCCCGCCGCGACGCGCGCCCGCATCGCCGCCGGCGCGGAGCGCGCCCGCCGCGCGTTCGCCGAGCTCGGCGACTACCTCGCGCGCGACTACCTCCCGCACGCGCGCGAGGCCGACGCCGTCGGCCGCGATCGCTACCTGCGCCTCGCGCGCCGCTTCCTGGGCGCGACGATCGACCCCGTCGAGACCTACGCCTGGGGCTGGTCCGAGGTCCACGCGCTCGAGTCCCGCATGGCCCGCGTCGCGCAGGAGATCCTCCCCGGCGCGTCGCTCCCCGAGGTGATCGAGCTGCTCAAATCGGACCCCGCGCGCTGCGCCGCCGACGCGCACGAGCTCCTCCGCGTCGTCGAGGAGCGCCAGCAGCGCGCGCTCTCCGAGCTCGACGGCGCGCATTTCGACATCCCCGCGCCGCTCCGGCGGATCGACGTGAAGCTCGCGCCCCCCGGCGGCCCGATCGGCGCCTACTACACCACGCCGAGCGAGGGCTTCGAGCGGCCGGGCACGATCTGGTACTCGGTCGGCGACGCGCGGGCCTTCCCGCTCTGGGACGAGATCACGACCGCGTACCACGAGGGCTTCCCCGGCCATCACCTCCAGTGCGGCCTGCAGGTGCACCTCGACGATCGCCTGAGCCGCCTGCACAGGTCGCTCGTCTGCTGGGCGGGTCACGCGGAGGGCTGGGCGCTCTACGCCGAGGAGCTCATGTTCGAGCTCGGCTATTTCGAGCGGCCCGACTACGTGCTCGGCATGCTCGCGGCCAAGCTCACGCGGGCCTACCGGGTGGTGCTCGACATCGGCATGCACCTCGAGCTGCCGATCCCGCCCGACGCCCCGCTGCACCCCGGCGAGGCCTGGACGCACGAGATCGCGGTCGAGTACCTGCGCCGCCGCGCGTTCCTGGAGCCCGAGCACGCGTGGAGCGAGGCGACCCGCTACCTCGGATGGCCGGGCCAGGCGATCTGCTACAAGGTCGGCGAGCGCGCGATCCTGGACCTGCGCGACGAGCTCAGGCGCCGAGAGGGGCCCGCGTTCGACAGGAAGGCGTTCCACGCGGCCGTGATCGGGTCCGGGTCCGTCGGCCTCACGCACCTGCGGGAGCTCGTGATCCCCCATGCCCTCGCGTCCTGACGGCTCGGACCTCTGCACCGCGTGCGGCCTCTGCTGCACCGGCGTCCTCTTCGACATTGCCCCGCTCGAGGAGCACGAGCTCCCGCTGGCCGAGCGCCTCCGGTTGCCTCTGGCCTCGAATCAGTACCACGACGCCTTCCGGCTCCCCTGCCCTCACCTCGACGGGCGCCGCTGCGGCGTGTACGAGAGCCGCCCGACCGTGTGCGGCAGCTACGAGTGCGGCCTGCTCCGCCGCTTCAAGGCCGGAGAGGTCGCGCTCGAGGAGGCGTTGGACCGGGTCCATGGCGTGACAGCGCAGGTCGCCGCGCTCCGCGACCGCGTTCCGGCCGGCCCCGCGCCGCAGCCGCTCTGGGACGACGCCCGCGATCTGCTCCGGGGCTCATCGAAGGTGGAGAGAGAGGAGCTCGTCCGCGCGCTGGCCGAGCTCCGCGCCGCGCTCCGGCGAGATCTCGATCCCTGACGGCCGGGGGCCGGCCGGATCAGAAGGCGATCTCGGAGTACGGGCACTGCTCCATCAGCGCCTGCACGTCGCACTGGGCCGGGGGCATGCAGTCGAAGAACTGCGGGCAGCTCGCGTCCTGCTCGCAGCCGCAGCCGCAGGCGTTGTCGAAGCGCAGCGTGTTGGCCGGGCATGCGAAGTCGAGCAGCAGGCACTCCTGCGCGTCCAGGCTCGCGTACTCGCGCCACCACTCGTTCGGCGGATCGCAGGGGCACGCGATCTCCGTGCAGGAGACCGTCCCGTCATCCATGCACGTGCACGTGTTGCAGCCGTCGATCGAGGGGAAGGACTCGCCGGGCTGGTGCTCGGCCCCCTCATAGACGCAGATCGGGCAGGCCATGGCGGTGCAGGCGATCGAGCCGTCATCCATGCACGAGCACATGTTGCAGCCGTCGCCCGCAGGGAACGTGTCGCCGGGGGTGAAGGTCTGGCCCTGGTAATCGCAGGTGACGCAGCCCATGTCCGTGCAGGCGAGGGTCCCGTCGTCCATGCACGTGCACATGTTGCACCCGTCGGGCGATTGCACCTGGTCGCCGGGAGAGAGGTAGCCGCCCTCGTAAGGACATCCGTTCGCGCAGGCCATCAGGGTGCAGGCGATGCTGCCGTCGTCCATGCAAGAGCAGGTGTTGCACCCGTCAGGCGAGGGGAAGCTCTCGCCAGCCTGGTAGGTCTGGCCGTCGAGCTCGCAGGTCTCGTCGCCGCCGCCGCCGTTCACGTCGCTCTCGCAGCCCGCGAGGGCGGCAAAGGGGAGCGCGGCAGCCAGCGCGAGCAGTCCGCGGGCGAAGGAGGCAAAGCGGGAGGATGTCATCGTAGGTGCTCCTGTGTCAGTTGATGCCAAGGTCCTGGGGGAGCGCGGCCGGGTTTCCGCGGCGGTCCGGGCTCAGCCGGGGCGACATGAAAGGATCGTACCAGGCGGACGCGACGGCGACGAGGGGCGCGAGGCCGTGGAGTTGCATCAAGGGATCGGCGTGAAAGTCCGGGACATCATGACGTGGCCTGTGACGGCGCTTGCGCCCACGGACACGCTCGCGTTCGCCGAGCAGCTCATGAACGTCGAGCGGGTGCGGCACTTCCCCGTGGTGGACGGGGACGTGCTCGTGGGGCTGCTGTCGCACCGGGATATCCTCGCGGCGGCGATCTCGACGCTGCAAAACCCCTCGGACGAGGCCGACTTCGCTGCGAAGCGGAAGGCGCACGTGGGCGAGGTGATGCGAGGCGACGTGGAGACGGTGACGCCGGATCAGGACGCGATGGAGGCGGCCGACCGCATCCTGTCGCAGAAGATCGGCTGCCTGCCCGTGGTCGATGAGCGGCACCACCTGGTCGGGATCGTGACAGAGGCGGACTTCGTCGCGATCGCGCGGGTGCTGCTCGCAGGCGGCAAGATCGAGCCGAAGAGGTCGCCGTCGCTCGATCCGCTGGCGCGCCCCGCCGGCAGAGCCGGCCGGCGCTGAGGTCGGCAGGGCCGACAGCCGAAGAGGGGTCGGCAGGGCCGACAGGTCGCCGGACCCGCCGAGTTGACTCATCCCAGGATTCCGGCGATAGGATGGCCCTCGATGTACAGGCTCCTCGCGTGCGCCGCGACGGCGGCCGCCCTGCTCGCGGCGGCGGCGCACGCGTCGGCGGCGGCCGGGCCCGACGACGGCAGCGCGCCTGTCGCTCCGGCGGCCCCGGACGCGGCGAGGGTGCACCGCGCCGCGGACGCGTTCGACGCCGGCGCGGCGGCTTACAAGAACAAGCAATACGAGCTCGCCGCCTCTCGGTTCGAGGAGGCCGACGCCGCGGTCCCGAGCCCGCAGGCGCTCCGGCAGGCGATCCGCGCGCGCCACGAGGCCGGGCAGGGCTCGCGCGCCGCGACGCTCGCCGCGCTCGCGCTCGATCGGTACCCGAACGACCTCGGCACGACGCGGCTCGCGAACGACGTGCTGGAGCAGGTCGCGCCCGTCCTGCACAAGGTGAGCGTGAGCTGCGCGTCGCCGTGCGTGCTCGCCGCCGGCACCCGCGCGATCCACGGCGAGCCGACGACGCGGTGGACCGTCTACCTCGATCCCGGGCCCACGACGCTGAGCGCGAGCCTCTTCGGCGGCACGAGCGCGAAGGCGATGATCGAGGCGAAGCCCGGCGGAGCCGGCGAGCTCCGCTTCGAGCCGGGCGCGGTGGGCCCGATGCCCATGCCGGCCGCGCCCGCAGCCGCGCCCGCGCCCGCGTCCGGAGCCGCGCCCGCGCCCGCGCCCGCAGCC
>CAYQYG010000097.1:0-1242 GCA_964421485.1 uncultured Polyangiaceae bacterium
GCTCATCCCGCTCACGGTGCTCATCGGCGCGTACGTCGTCGCGCACGGGCCGCTCACGCCGGGGGGCGGCTTCCAGGGAGGCGCGCTCGCGGGCACGGCGCCGCTGCTCGTCTACCTCGTCTCCGGGTATCGCGCGTTCCGCGGCGTCGTGTCCGAGGAGCTCGTCGAGCTCGTGGAGGGATCGGCCGCCGCGGCCTATGCCGTGATCGGCCTGCTCGGCGCCGCGGCCGGGGCGGCGTTCCTCGAGAACGTCGCCCCGCTCGGGCCGGCGCGCGCGCTCGCGGGATCCGGGACCATCGCCGCGCTGAACCTCTCCGTCGGATTCGGCGTCGCGGCCGCGTTCGTGCTGCTCTCGCTCGAGTTCCTCGCGCAGACGCACGAGGTGCGGCGGGTGGGGCGGCGCCCGTGAACCACCTGCCGTACGCGGTCGCCGCGTGGCTCCTGCTCGCGGGCCTCTACGGCATCGTCACCAGCCGGAACCTGCTCCACCTGATCACCTGCGTGTGGCTCTGCCAGACGTCGACGTACGTCCTCCTGATCGCCATCGGCTACCGCGAGGGCGGGACCGCGCCGGTGCTCGCGGACATCCCGGCGGGCGCCCGCACCGTCGACCCGATCGTGCAATCGCTGGCGCTCACCGACATCGTCGTGGGCGTGGTCGTCTCGGCGCTGCTCTTCTGCCTCGCCGTCCAGGCGCACAAACGCTTCCGCACGCTCGATCCGGACGGCCTCTCGCGCCTCCGCGGCTGACGCGCGCCATTGCCATGAAGGCGGCCCATGGACCACCTCCCCCCGCTCCCGATCGCCCTCCCGCTGCTCGCCGCGGCCGCGCTCGCCGCGATCGGGCGGCTCCTCCCGCGCCGCGCCGTCGATTCGATCGCCCTCGGGACCGCGGCCGTGACGCTCGCGCTCGCGCTCCTGCTCGTGCGGGCGACGGCCGCCGCGCCCATCATTCACTGGTCCGGCGGCTGGCTCCCCCGCGGCGGCGTCGCCGTGGGCGTCGCCCTGGCCGCCGACCCGATCGGCGCCGGCCTCGCCGCTCTCGCCGCGGCCCTCGCGGTCGGCGCGCTCGCGTTCTCGTGGCGCTACTTCGAGGCCGCGCACCACCTCTACTCCGTGCTGATGCTGCTCTTCCTCGGGGCCATGGAGGGCTTCTGCCTGAGCGGCGACCTGTTCAACCTCTTCGTCTTCTTTGAATTGATGACCGTCTCCGCCTGCGCCCTCGCGGGCCACCGCAATGAA
>CAYQYG010000097.1:1342-22806 GCA_964421485.1 uncultured Polyangiaceae bacterium
TGAAGAGCGCGGCCCGATCCAGGGCGCGCTGAACCTCGGCATCCTGAACGGCGTCGGCGGCTTCCTCGTCCTGCACGGCGTCGCCTTGATCTATGCCCGCACCGGCGCGCTGAACCTCGCGCAGATCGGCGAGCGCCTCGCCGCGGCCCCCGCCGACGCGCTGGTCGCCGTCGCGTTCGCCCTGATCGCCGGCGGCTTCCTCACGAAGGCCGCGGCGATGCCATTTCACTTCTGGCTCCCCGACGCGCACGCCGCCGCGCCCACGCCGGTGTGCGTCCTGCTCTCCGGCGTCATGGTCCAGCTCGGCCTCTATGCGGTGTTCCGCGTCTACTGGACCGCTTTCTCGGGGCCCCTCTCCGCGCGCGCGCCCTCGCTCTCGGCCATCCTGCTCGCCCTCGGCGAGGCCACCGCGGCCCTCGGCGCCGCGCTCTGCTTCTCGCAGCGCCACCTGAAGCGCCTGCTCGCGTTCTCCACGCTGAGCCACACCGGCGTCGCGCTCGCCGGCCTCGCGCTGCTCTCCCCCGCCGGCCTCACGGGCGCCGCCGTCTACGTGCTCGGCCACGGGCTCGCCAAGGCCTCGCTCTTCGTCTGCGCCGGCATCGTGCTGAACCGCCTCGGCGGCCTCGACGAGATCGCGCTCCGCGGCCGCGGCCGCTGCATCCCGCGCGCCGGCGTGATGCTCGCCGCCGGCGGGCTCGCCCTCGCCGGCATGCCGCCGTTCGGCACCTTCGAGGGAAAATCGATCATCGACCAGGCCGCCGTCGCC
The DNA here is from genome assembly GCA_964421485.1 of uncultured Polyangiaceae bacterium. Lineage (GTDB taxonomy): Bacteria > Myxococcota_A > Polyangia > Polyangiales > Polyangiaceae > CAYQYG01. The sequence continues at coordinate 2,109 of CAYQYG010000097.1, forward strand.
GCGGGCCGCCGCGACGTCTTCTGGGTCGTCCTCTTCTCCTCGGCGGTCACCGGCGCTGCGGTCCTGCGCGCCGGCGCGCGCATCTTCCTCGGCTGGGGCCCCCCTGCCCCGCGCGACCGCCGCGCCGCCGCCGCCGCGCCCGACGAGGCCCCCGAGATCGAGGGCGCCCCGCTCCCCCGCACGCCCTGGCCCATGCTCGCCCCCGGCGCCGTGTTCCTGGCGCTCTCCCTCGCCGTCGGCCTCGCCCCCGATCTCGCCTCCGCCATTCACCCGCACGCCGTTCGATTCGAGGATCGCCACGCCTACCAGGCCGCCGTGCTCGGCGGCCCCTCCCCTCCCCTCGCGCTCGCCCCGCCCCCGCACCCGGCGCCCGCCGGCGCGATCACCGGCGCCGCCGCGGCGGCGCTCGCCGTGGCCCTCGCCCTGCTCGGCCTCCGGCCCCGGGCGGCGCGGGCGATCGATCGCGCCCTCGGCCCCCTGCGCGCGCTCCACAGCGGCCACCCCGGCGATTACGTCGCCTGGCTCGCGGCGGGGGTGGCCGGGCTCGGCGCGCTCGCCGCGGCGCTCCTGCGCTGAGCGGGCGCGCGGGCGCGTCAGCCGCGGGCGGGTCGGCGGCCGCCCGCCATTGCGCGCGCAATGCCCTGCCGCAGGGTCGCGCAGGTCGTCACGCCCCCGAGGCCCTCCCCCTCGGCGCAGATCGCGCGCGCCACCTCGGGGCGGACGCCGGTGATCATCATCTCGGCGCCGAGCAGCCGGGTCGCGCGGGCCGCGCGCAGGAGCGCGCGCAGGGCCTCCGCGTCGACCGAGGGCACGCCGGTGACGTCCAGGATCGCGACGCGGGCGCCCGCGCCGCCGACGCCCTCGAGCAGCACGCTGAGCACGCGATCGGCGCGCGCCCGATCGATCCGGCCGACCAGCGGCATCGCGAGCACGTCCTCGGCGACGGGCACGAGCGGCGTCGACAGCTCGGCGAGCAGCTCCGCCTGGCTCCGGATGAGCTCCTCCCGCATCCGGTCGCGCTCCGCCTCGGCCTCCTTCTGCGCCGTGATGTCGATCGTGAACGCCTGCCACGCGGCCGGCCGGCCGGCCTCGTCGCGCACGATCGTGTAGCGCACGTGCGCCCACCGCACGCCGCCGCCGCGCGCGATCCAGCGGTACTCCTGCACGCCGCCGGTATCGCCGCGGGCGTAGCTCTCCTCCGTCTCACCGAGCACCCGCGCCCGGTCGTCGGGGTGCATGATCTTCAGCCAGAAGCCCGGGTGATCCCACTCGCTCAGCCCATAGCCGGTGATCGCCTCCGCCGACGCGCTCACGTAGGTGACCGGCGCCTCGTAGGGCTCTCCCCACGCCTCCCACGAGATCCCTGGCAACGTCGACGTGAACGCGTCGAAGCGCTCCTCCGCCCGCGAGAGCGCGCCCGAGAGCGCGCGCACCCGCGCCGCGAGCGCCGCATTCTCGGCCCGCAGCGCGTCGAGCGCGGCGCCCTCGCCCGCCCGGTCAGCGTCCCTGGTGCTGGACACAACACCTACTCTAACACGGCCGGTCACGCCGCCGCGAGGGGATCCGCACCGCGACGAACCCATCGACACGGCCCGAGATCTGGATAGGATGGGCTCCGGACGGCACGCGATGGACTCGACCGCGCTGAAGATTCAAGACCTCGATGCGCTCGGCGCCGCGCTGAGGCACTCAATCGGATCACCTGCGGTCTTTGATTGCCTGAACACGCGCCTCATCATCCAGATCGGCGTGAACCTCAAGGACGTCGCGCCCGAGCAGGCCGGGGACCCCGAGCTCTTGCGGAGGGTCGCCGGCGCGCTGGGCAGGATGGGCATCCGCGTGGAGGTGGAGGAGGCATGAGCAGGCTGTGCTCGGCCCGCTCGGCGGAGCGGGGCTCGGAGGGCGCCGCCCGGGAGCTCTGCGCCGGCCTCGCGGGCGCGGATCCGCGCGTGGTCGTGTTCTTCGCGGCCGTCGCGCACGACGGCGCGCTGCTCGGCCGCGCGCTCGAGGAGCGGTTCCCCGGGGCCGTGGTCGTCGGCTCCTCCACGAATGGAGAGTTCTGCGACAGGGGCCACGGCAAGGGCGGCGCCGTCGCGATCGCCATCCCCGGAGATCGCGTCGGCGCGTGCGCGGCCGCGATGGCCGACGCCGGCGAGGACGTGGACCGGGGCGTCCGCGAGGCCGCGGCGAGGCTGTCGTCCCGGCTCGGGCGCGACCTCCGCGAGCTCGATCCGGCGCGCTGGGCCGGCGTCGCGCTGCTCGAGGGCGCGCGCGGCCGCGAGGAGCGGATCAACGAGGCGCTGGGCGACGTCGCCCCCTTCCTGCCCTTCGTCGGCGGCTCCGCCGGCGACGACATCACGTTCTCCGGCACCTGGACCTGGGCCGACGGCGCGCTGGCGAAGGAGGGCACCGCGCTGCTCGTCGCCGAGATGCGGGTGCCCTTCCGCGCGTTCAAGACCTGCCATTTCGAGGCGACCGATCGCGCGGTCACGGTGACCCGGTCCGCCCCCGCGCGCCGCCTGATCCTGGAGCTCGACGGCGAGCCCGCGGCGGATCGCTATGCGCGCGAGATCGGCGTCGCGCCCGCCGATCTCGCGACCCACCATTTCATGAAGAACCCCCTCGGGCTCATGATCGACGGCGAGCCCTGGCTCCGCAGCGCCGTGCGCCGCGAGGGCGACGCGCTGTTCTGCGCCTGCGCGGTCGTCGAGGGCGCCCGCCTCCATTTCATGCGCCCGATCGACATGGTGGAGGACGCCCGGGCGAAGCTCGCCCGCGCCCGCGAGGCGCTCGGCGGCGAGGCCCACGGCGCGCTGCTCTGGAACTGCGCCTACCGGATGCTCGAGGCCGAGCTGGGCGGCCTGGAGGCGCCTTATCACGCCGTGCTCTCCTCCATGGTCCACGCCGGCTGCCACTCCAACGGCGAGAGCTACCTCGGGCACATCAATCAGACCCTGACCGGCCTCATCTTCGGCTGACCCGCGGGCAAGATCCACCTCGCCGACCTCTCGGCCGCCGCCGCCGGGATCAAGTCAATGAGATAGCGGCGCGGCCGCCTCCCCGCCGCCGCCGCCTTCTGCTATCGTCGCCTCCATGCTCCGCGAGATCGCCCACTTCGTCACGAGCGCCCCGGCCACGCTCCGCCTCATGGCGAGGCTGCCCCAGGCCGAGCTCTATGACGCCCTCATGCGCGGCGCCGACGACGCGGGCTTCGCCGGGCGGCGCGCCGATCTCGCCCGGGGCCTCACCGGCGAGGTGCTCGAGATCGGCGCCGGCACCGGCCTCATGTTCTCCCATTACGAGGAGGCCGCCCGCGTCACGGCCCTGGAGCCCGACGAGGCCTTCTCGGCGCTCGCCCGCCCGCGCGCCGCGGCCGCGCGCGCCCGCGTGAGCGTCGAGCCCGGCGCGGCCGAATCGCTCCCGTTCGACGCCGCCCGGTTCGACGCCGTCGTCGTCTCCCTGGTCCTCTGCAGCGTCGCCTCGGTCCCGCGGGTCCTCTCCGAGATCGCCCGCGTGGTCCGCCCCGGCGGCGAGGTGCGCCTCATCGAGCACGTCCGCAGCGAGCGCCCCGTCCCCGGCCTCTTGATGAAGCTCCTCGATCCCGCCTGGCTCCTCCTGAACGGCCAGGGCTGCCACATGGACCGCGACGCCGAGGCCGCGCTGCGCGACGCCGGCTTCCGCCCCCGCGAGGTCCGCCCCTTCCAGGTCTTCGCCCCCGGCCTCCCCGCATTCCCCATGCGCTGGATCCGCGCCGATCCACCTTCCATGAAATAGCGTCCCCCGACGTTCCTTTGCTCGCGCGCTCGCCCGGGGCATACGATGCGGGCTTCCCCTCATCGAGGGGCGCGCTCGGAAGGAGCCCATCATGACCGGCCTCGCCGCTGATCCCCTGTTCAAGATCTACGCGATCTGCTGCATCGTCCTCTGCCTCGTCATCCAGTTCCTCTCCGGCTACACCGGCGCGGTACGGACCAGGCACAAGTCCTTCGCCAATCCGGAGGACGGCAAGGAGGACCCGGCGAAGCCTCCGGCGCAGGACCACCCCGAGGTCGCCCGCGTCATCCGCGCGCACCGCAACGCGCTCGAGAACATCCCGATGTTCTTCGCCCTGGGCCTCGTGCACGTGCTCCTCGGCGCCTCGCTCCTGGGCGGCCAGATCGCGTTCATCGCCTTCACCGCCGCGCGCGTCCTGCACGCCTTCTTCCACCTCAAGGCCATCCAGCCGTTCCGCTCGATCTCCTATGGCATCGGCGTCCTCAGCCTCGCCGCCATGATGGTCATGATCGGAATGAAGCTCGCCGCCTGAATCCGGCCGAGAACCCGATATCTGGCCGAGGATCCGATCGATCTCACAGCCCCCATGCGCCTGGCCGCACCACCCGGCCCAAAATTTCGCCCACGAGCCGCCGAAGCCCGCCAATTTCCGGACAGAGGCGCCTTCGTCCGGCACGACACCGGGCTCATCCAGGCCATCTCCCGCACGATCCGCCGCACAGGGTAGTTGCGCCCGGCGCATCGATGGGGCTACTCGTGATCCATGTCCGCCGATCCTGCGACCCCCGCCGACCCCGCGCCCCCCGCCGATCCCGCCGACGCCGGAGCCCACGACGAGCACGCCGAACGCGGCGGCCGCCCGGTCGACAAGCACCCCGACGGCACCCCGATGACGCAGGAAGAGATCGACGAGCACTGGCTCAAGCACGTCTACAAGCCCAACGAGCCCCAGCTCACCCCCCGCGCCGTCGTCACCGGCATGCTGCTCGGCGGCATCATGTCCCTCTCCAACCTCTATGTCGGCCTCAAGACCGGCTGGGGCCTCGCCGTCACCGTCACTGCGGCCGTCCTCGCGTTCGGCATCTTCTCCGGCCTCCGGCGGGTCGCGCCCGTCGGCCCGTTCAAGCGCGACTTCACGTCGCTCGAGAACAACACCATGGCCAGCGCCGCCTCCGCGGCCGGCTACTTCACCGGCGCCGGCCTCACCTCGGCGATCCCGGCCCTGTTCATGACCACCGGGAAGGTCTTCAGCAGCTGGGAGCTCGCCCTCTGGATCCTCGCGATCTCCTTCCTCGGCGTGCTGCTCGCGGTCCCGATGCGCCGCCAGATGATCGACATCGACCGCCTCCCCTTCCCCGAGGGCCTGGCCTACGCCGAGACCATCCGCTCGCTGCACGCCGCGCCGGGCGAGGCGCGCAGGAAGGCCCTCGCGCTCATGTGGGGCGCGATCGCCGGCGCGGCCGTGAAGATCGGGAGCGGCGTCGTCGGCATCACCAGGCCCGTGCGCGCCATGCTCTCGAAGCCCCTCCTGCCCGAGCACCTGCCGGTCTTCGAGAAGTGGATCCCGCTCACGCTCGGCCTCCAGACCGATATCCTGATGATCGGCGCCGGCGCCATCATGGGCCTCCGCATCTGCGTCGGCCTGCTCCTCGGCGCGCTCGTCGGCTGGGGCGCGCTCGGCGTCTGGCTGCACACGCACGGCCTCGCCGGGCCCGCGCCGACCTTCGCGACCGTGCGCACCTGGATCCTGTGGCCCGGCGTCACGCTGATCGTCGTCAATGGCCTGCTCGCGTTCGGCCTCAAGTGGCGCACCGCGCTCGCGGCGCTCCGGGGCCTCGGGAAGCTCGCGAGCGGCGGCAAGACCGGCGGAATGGCGGAGGTCGAGGTGCCGACGTCCTGGTTCCTCCGCGGGCTCATCGCCTGCACGGTCCTCGTGGTCGTGCTCGCGAAGGTGCTCTTCGACATCCCGATGTGGATGGGCTTCCTGGCGGTGGTGATGTCGGCGCTGCTCTCGATCGTGGCGTGCCGCGCGACCGGCGAGACGAGCATCACGCCCATCGGCGCGCTCGGCAAGATCACCCAGTTCATGTACGGCGGCCTGGCCGCGGGCAACGTCCAGACGAACCTGATGACCGCGTCGGTCACCGCCGGCGCGGCGATGCATTCGGCGGATCTGCTGACCGATCTCAAGGGCGGCTACGTGCTCGGCGGCAAGCCGCGCAATCAGTTCCTCTCGCAGTTCTTCGGGATCCTCGCGGGCGCGGTCTTCTGCATTCCTGCGTACATGCTCCTCGCGACGCCCGAGCGCCTCGGGAGCGCCGATTTCCCTGCGCCTGCCGCGAAGACTTGGCAGGCCGTGGCGGAGCTGCTCGCGGGCGGCGTGGACAGCAAGGTCCGGGGCGAGGCCGACGCGGCGGCGTCGTCGGTGGAGGGCCTGCCGCTCGGCCTCGTGCCCGTGGGCACGAAGGTGGGCGACAAGCTGACCATTGCCGGGCGGCCGGAGGCGTTCAGCGTGGTCGCGGTGGTCGACAAGAGCCTGGTGCTCGATCGCCCGCTCGGCGAGCCCGCGATCGAGGCGGGCGCCGCGGTCGAGATCGCGGAGCGGGGGGCGGCGAGCGCGTCCGGGCCGGCGAAGAAGCTGCCCGCCGTGACGCTCTCGGCGGTGCCCGAGGGGGCGACGCGGGGCGATTACGTTCGCTGGGAGACCGGAGGGCACGAGCTCTGGTGGGGGGTGAAGGGGCTCGTCGGCAACCAGCTCGTGCTCGATCGGCCGGTGGTCGATCCGCGCGCGGAGGAGCCGAAGCCGATCGAGGGGGCGTTCCATGTGCAGGTGCGCAAGGAGAGCCTGCCGCCGTACGGGCTCATGTCCGTGATCATCGCGACGATCGTGGCCATCGTGCTGACGCTGCTCGAGACTTACCTGCCGAAGAACGCGCGCAAGTGGGTCCCTTCGTGCACGGGGATGGGGCTCGGGTTCGTGGTGGCGGGGTTCGACTCGATATCGATGTTCATCGGGTCGCTGATCGCCTGGGGGTTCGAGAAGTGGCGGCCGAAGCTTTCGGACGAGTTCACGCTGGCGGGGGCTTCCGGGATCATGGCGGGGGCGTCGCTCGCGGGGATCTTGCTGATCGTGCTGAGCCAGGTCTTCCAGGTGATCGCGACTCCGTAGCGATAGCTCGTAGGGATGCCGGTCAGGCGGCGCGGCGGGGTTCGGCGGCGCCGTGGCCGCGGGGGGGGTGGGGCAGGGCGACGAGGACGAGCGGAGTCGGCCGCGACGTGAATGAAGACGGGCTTGAATCGGGCCGCTCACGCCCGGGCGCGCGGCGCGAGGAGCGGGTGGGGCTCGGCGATGCCGAGCCGCACCCGGCCCGCGAACTCGTAGGCGTCATCGGTCGCGGAGATGTGCTGCGTGGCCGCGTGGATGTCGCGGAAGTACCGCTGGAGCGGGCTCGTCGCATAGAGCGCGCCGCCGCCGCCGGATCGGTAGGCGAACGTGACCACGTCGGCGGCGATCTCCGTGACGTGGGTGGTGACGAGGCGGACCGCCGACCAGTCGTCGAGCGAGAGGTCCTGGCCCGCGAGCGCCCGGTCCCACATCGCGCCGATCACGTCGAACGAATAGGCGCGCGCCGCGGCGAGCTTCGCCTCCGCCCGGCCGAGGTCCATCTGGAACGCCGCGTGGCTCGCGAGCGGGCGCTGGGGCCAGGCCTTCACCCGGCGCCGAGCGGCGGGGGCGACCTCGTCCAGCGCGCGGCGCGCGGCGCCCAGCGCGAAGCCGACGTGCGCGGGCGTGAGGAACGCGACGAGCGGCAGCCTGAACACGGGCCCGCCGCGCCGCGGGGCCGCGCAGGGGAACGGGCACGTGAGCTCCTCGGGGACGAAGACGCCCTCCATGCGGTAATGGTCGCTCCCGCTGCCGCGCAGGCCGGCGGCGTCCCAGGTGTCCTCGATCAGCAAGGAGGCGGCGGGGACCGCGGCGCTGATCATCTCGGGGATGCTGCCCGCGGCGGGGGGCGACTCCGGCTCCACCACCGCGCCGGTGAAGACCCATCCGGCGTGGCGCACGCCGCTGCCGAACGGCCAGCGGCCGCTGAGGACGAAGCCGCCGGGCGCGCGCCGCGCGGATCCCGCGGGCGCCTGGAACCCGGCGAAGATCGGGAACGCGCCGCCGAAGGCGCGCTCTGCGCCGCGGTCCGGCAGGTATCCCCCGGCGAGCGCGGCGGTCATCGCGCCGATCATGAGCGACCAGCCCGCCGAGGTGTCGGCGCGGGTCATCGCCTCGAAGACCTCGACCTGGGTCAGCGGATCGCTCTCCGCGCCCCCGACGGCGCGCGGCGCGCCCATCGCGAACAGGCCGCTCGAGCGCAGCGCGTCGACCACGGCCGGCGCCAGCGTGCGGCGCCGCTCGGACTCGTCGGCGTGGGCCATGGCGGTGTCTCGGACGCGCTCCACGGCGGAGAGGAGGGCGTCTCGGTCGGGCGATCGGCGGGGCTCGGACATGGTGCGCTCCTTTGGCTGTGCGGGCGAGCTGCGCGGAGGCGCCGGGCCGCCGGCGCGAGGCGCGCGGCCTGATGACACTGGTGACATGGGAATGTTTCCCGTGTCTACATCGGACCGCGCGTGGTACCCTCCGCGGGAGCCGATGCCTTCCGCGACGAGGCGCCGCCGCGCCCCTCCGCCCCCGGAGCGGCCGTACCATCACGGAGATCTCCGGCGCGCCGTGGTGGAGGAGGCGCTCGCGCTGATCGAGGAGCGCGGGCACGCGAGCTTCACGCTGCGCGAGGTGGCGCGGCGCATCGGCGTGTCCCACGCGGCGCCGTACCGGCATTTCGCCGACAAGCGCGCGCTCATGACCGAGCTCGCGATCCTGGCGATGACGGAGCTCGCGGACCGGATCCGCGCGGCGCTCGACGCCGCGGGGCCCGACCTCCGGGCGCGCTTCCTGGCCGCGGGCTTCGCCTACGTGCGCTTCGCGCTGGAGCGCCCGGCGCTGTTCCAGGCGTCGTACTCGGGCGAGGCGGACCCCGGCGATCCGCGGAAACAGGCCGCGAAGGAGCATTGCTTCGGGATCCTGCTCGCGTTCATCGCGGACGCGCAAGAGGCCGGAGCGTTCCCGCCGGGCGACGCGATGGAGCTCGCGAACGGCGTGTGGGCGATGCACCACGGCATGGCCACGCTGGCGGCGGCGGGGGCGTTCAGGGAGGGGGGCGAGGGGGCCGGCAAGCGAGCGCGGCGATCCGCGAAGGGGCGGAGTCACGAGGAGTGGGAGAGGCTCCGGCGCGTGGTCGACGACGGGCACGCGCGGCTGCTCGACGGGCTGCTCACCGAGGCGGGGCGCGCCCAGGGATCCCGGCGGATCTAGCCGCGCGGCCGGATCTCGGTCCCCTCGCCCGCGGTCGCGCGGGGCCGATCATCCAGACGACAGGGCGTTTCACGTCAGCTCGATTGCGTGCGACGCGGCCGAGGCGTGGTGAAACGCCCGTCAGCTCTCGCGCATCCATGGACCGAAGAGGAGGCGCCTGTGTCCATCGATGAAGCGACAAAACTCTCCCCCGGCACCGGCGTTCGTGCCGGACAGCCGGACGGCCCCGGGAAATACAACGCGGACGAGCTGGACGAGCTTCGAAACATCGACATCGTTCACGCGAGCGGGCTCACTCTGGACGAGGCTGGTCTGGGCAAGGTCCGGGATCTGACCATCAAGTGGTCGGACAAGCTCCGGGAACCGCACATTTCTCTGGCGTGGCCGGCGAACCTCTACGTCCCCGGAGAGGCTGACTTCCACCAATACTGGTTCCTCCCTCCGCCCCACGAGAACGTCTACCAGTTCGACTGGACCAGCTCGACGAACCCCGCCCCGACGGGTTGCACGGCCAATAACGGCACCGGCTACATGCTCTCGGTCATCCATGGCACCAATTTCTCCGGGCGCAACCGGGCGACTGCGGGCATCGCCATGGAATACAAGCCCACGGCGACGCTGGCCCAGGTCAAGGTGGCGGCCGACATCAACGTCGCGGGCGCATTCAGGTACGACTTCCTCCCCGCAAAGCAGGGCGCTGTCGGCTACGCGCACCCCGAATTCTTCGGCACGGCGTTCCTGCTCGGTTGGGAGATCAGCCCGGTCACCGGAAAATGGGAGGAGCTGAACAACAACGCCAGGCGAACCATCTTCAGCGACACGACCCGCTACGGGCAGCAAGGCGGACAGCCGAGCACGTTCGCGGCGTCGTACCTTGGCAGCAGCTTCAGCAGCAAATTCGTGGTCCAGTCGGGCCGAAGCTACGCCTTTGGTGTGGTGTTCCAGGTGACCATCAACCTTGACCTGCGTGAAGCAGACAACCGGACTGTCTACCATCGCAAAGCCAATGACGAGATCCAGATCTGGGCGCTCCTCAGCGGCATGATGCCGAGGATCACCGTGAGCACCAGCGTGGTGAGCATCCCGTGAGCTCGGGTGCACGCCGGGCCGCGTGGAATGGCGGCGTGGCGGCCTCGCACGAGCAGCTCGAGGCAGAGGAGCTCCGCTCCTGGGCGGAGGCGAGCCCCTCGGACCGCTTCAACGCCGTCTGGCAGATGGCGCTCGAGGCATGGACGATCGGAGGCGAGAATGGCGCTCCACCCCGACTTCAGGGATCTCCTGTGGGCGTTCGCACAAGAGCAGGTTAAATATCTGCTGTTCGGGGGCTATGCCGTCAGCTTTCACAGTCGACCGCGGTTCACGAAGGACATCGACCTATGGGTTGCCGGCGATGCCGAGAACCTCGCCCGAGCTCACGCGGCGCTGACACTGTTCGGTGCGCCTCCGTCCGTTCTCCGTGATCTCGAGGCACTTCGCGCAACGGACCCGCGGGTGAGAGTCTTGCGTCAATCACGTCGTGGTCACCGCTGACGGCGGGCGAGCGCTTGCCAATGGCCTGACATCGTGCTCGGCCGCGTCCGGTTGATCCGTGACCGCTCGACGTCCATCGGCTGTCATCGCGACACAGGCGTTCGAGCCTCCCCTTCGGAGATCGCGCCTGCCCTGAACCTCTCCTTGTGGAGCCGAAGGCTCAGCCCTCGCGGGCGCGGGCCCGGTCACAGACGCCTTGACGGCGCCTCTCCCCGTGTGGTCCGTTCGGGGAAATGCCGCGCTCGACGCTCTCCTGTGGATGCGCCCTGGCCAGCCTCCTGGTCCTCGCCTGCGGCGCACGGAGCGAGCTCCGGAGCGCTCCGGGGGCGGGGGCGGGCGGCGCCGGCTCGGGCGCTGGCGGGGCGGCCTGCGCCGAGGACGGGGCGCCGTGCGCGGCGGCTGCCGATTGCTGCTCGGGGGTCTGCTCCGGATCCGCGTGCGGTGAGCCGCCGTGCGGCCGCGAGGAGGGGCCCGTGGTCATCGCGTCGGGGCTCACCTGGCCCATCGCCATCACCCAGGACGGCGGCAATGTCTATGTCAGCGCCTATGTCGAGGGAGGCGGGGTGTACCGCATCCCCAAGGCGGGCGGGGAGCCGATCCCCGTCGCCGCGCCGCTCGATTTCCCGGCCGGGCTCGCGCTCGACGGGACCACGCTGCTCGTGGCGGAGAGCGGAGGAAGCCGGATCCTCCGCGTCGGAACGGACGGTCAGGGGCTCGAGGCGCTGGCCACCGGGCAGGGAGGGCCCACGGCGATCACGCTCGACGACAGCCGCTTCTTCTGGACGAGCTACGTGGGGCACCACATCGTCTCGATGCCACAGGCGGGCGGGACGGTGACCGTGCTCGCGAGCCCGGAGGGGAGCCCTTATCGGCTCGCGGCCGGGGCGACGACCGTGGCCTGGTCGGGGATCGGGCCGGGGCTATGGTCGGTGCCAAAGCAAGGGGGGGCAATGACCCAGATCGCGGGGGGCTCTCCCCGGACCATCGTCGCGGAGGGCGCCCGGTACTATTACAATGACACCGACGATGACACGGTGAGGCGGGTCGAGGAGGACGGCTCCGATCCGGCGATGCTGGCCTCGCTGTCCGCGCACGGGGCCTTCACCGAGGGGCTGGCGCTCGACGCGGAGCACGCCTACGTGACGCTCGCGTCGGGCTCCGTCGTGCGGGTGCCCAGGGCGGGGGGCGAGGCGGAGCTCCTGGCGTCCGGCCGGGTGCAGCCGACGGCCATCACGGTGGATCGCGCGTGCGTCTACTGGACCGAGGCGGGCGACACGTCGCCGGGCAGCGGGAGCGTGGTCCGGGCGCCGAAGTAGAGCGCGACCGTGTCCGCTGCCGCGACCGTGTCCGCTGCCGCGACCGTGTCCGCTGCCGCGACCGTTTCTGCCCGTTCGGGAAATGAGAGTCACGCCCCCTGAAGGGGAGCAGGAGCGGTGAGGGCCTCCGCGACGCGGATGGCGTCGCGGGCGGGGCAGCCCAGCCAGCTCGAGAGGACGGCGGCGTCGGGGGGCTCGGCGGCGGAGAGCGCGCGGTGGGCTCGCTCGGCCACGTCGGCGCGGAGGGCGCGGGGGCCGAAGATGGGATAGCCGATCGCCGTCGAGGCGCGCGGGTCGGCGGCGCGGGGGGCGGGCATGGAGACGGCGCCGGGGCGCGGGGCGGCGGCGCGTTCGAAATGGGCGGCGCAGAGGGCGGCGCGGCGCTCGATCGCGGGCAGCTTGAGCAGGGCGGGCAGGTAGAGGACGCGGGCGCCGAGCTCGACGCCGAGGGAGGCGAGGACCTCGCGGTCACCCGGGGAGAGGCCCTCGAGCTGCTCCTCGGCGGACCGGGCGAGCGCGGTGCCGAGGCCCTGCTCGAGCTGATAGACGATGCCGCGGCCGGCAGGGCCGAGCGCGCGCGCGGCGGGGGCGCGGAGCGGGGCGAGCAGCTCCTCGACGAGGTCGCGGGCGAACGCGACCAGGCGGCGGAGGACGCGGGAGCGGGCGCCGGCGCCGATCTCGTCGAGGCCGGCGAGGCGCACCTCGGGGAGGAGCAGGTCGCGCCCGCGCGTGAGCTGGCCAATCACGCGATCCGCGTCGGAGCCCGGGGCAGAGGGCGCCGGGCGGCGGCCCGGAGCCCCGGACGTCGAGAAAGAGATGCGGCCCGATGAATCGACGGCCAGTTGTTCATGCGCCGCGGCGATCACGGATTCGATCCAGCGGTCCTCGCCCCTGTCCGGCGGGGCGGCGGCGGGGGCGAAGGCGGCGCGCATCGCGGCGAGCTGGGCGGCGAAGGGGTTCGGGCGGCTGCCCTGCGCCGCCTCCTCTTCTTCGCGAGGGCGGGGGCGCGGGGCCGCAGGGTGCCCGGGGGCCGCGGGGCGGCGGCCGGCGCCGCGCTCGACGAAGCGCTGGACGAGGCGGGCGTGGAGGGCGTCGCTGAGGCGGTCCTCGATGTCGCGGGTGCGCTCCTGCCATTCGAGAGCCCCGCTCACCCAGCGGGCGTGATGAGAGATGTACGTCCAGGTCCTGATGGACGCGATGCGGGTGACGAGCGTGTCGATGTCGCCGGCGACGTCGTCGATCTCCGCGATGCGAGCGGCCATCCAGTCGGCGTCGACGGCGCCGCGCGGGCCGGCGAGCTGGAGGTAGAGCTCGCGCAGGAGGGCGACGTGGGATTCGAAGAGCAGCTTCCTGAAATCGGGGATGCGGCAGACGTCCCACAGGAGGCCGACGGCCTCGGGCCCGCGGGCGAGGGCGCGGATCGCGGGGTCCTCGGCGAGCCGGAGCAGCGCGGCGGCGTCCTCGGCGTCCTCGATGGGGCGGAGGGCGCGCGCGCGCGGCGGGGCGCGGAGGGTGGCGATCAGGGCATCGAGCGTGGCCGTGTCGAGGTCGGCGTTGCGATAGAAGAGGCGGCGGACGGGCGCGAAGCGGTGCGCCTCGATCGAGGCCGCGAGCGAGGGCGGGAGCGACAGCGGGGCGACGGCGCCGAACGTGCCATCATTGAGGTGCCGGCCGGCGCGGCCGGCGATCTGGCCGATCTCGGCGGGGTCGAGGTCGCGGACGAGGCGGCCGTCGAACTTGCGGAGGGAGGCGAAGGCGACGTGGTCGACGGCGAGGTTCAGGCCCATTCCAATGGCGTCGGTGGCGACCAGGCAGTCGACCTCGCCCGATTGAAACATGGCGACCTGGGCGTTGCGGGTGCGTGGGGAGAGGGCGCCGAGCACGACGGCGGCGCCGCCGCGGAGGGCGCGGAGGCGCTCGGCGGCGCGGTAGACCTCCTCGGTGGAGAAGGCGACGACGGCGCTGCGCGGGGGGAGCCGCTTGAGCTTGGCGGGCGCGGCGCTGGAGAGCCGGGACAGGCGGGGGTGCTGGGCGATCTTCGCGGCGGGGAGGAGCTCCTCGACGAGCGGGCGCATGGTGGCCGCGCCGAGGAACCAGGTCTCGCGGCGGCCGCGCGCATTGAGGAGGCGGTCGGTGAAGACGTGGCCGCGCTGGTCGTGCGCGGCGAGCTGGATCTCGTCGACGGCGAGGAAGTCGACCTCGCGGTCCATGGGCATGGCCTCGACGGTGCAGACCCAGTAATCAGGGCGCCGGGGGACGCGCTTCTCCTCGCCGGTGACGAGGGCGACGCGGGCCTCGCCGATGCGCGCGGTGATGCGGTCGTAGACCTCGCGGGCGAGCAGGCGCAGCGGGAGGCCGATCATGCCCGAGTCGTAGGCGAGCATGCGCTCGACCGCGCGGTGGGTCTTGCCGGTGTTCGTGGGACCGAGCAAGGCCGTGATGGGGGCGCCCTCGGGCATGGGGAGGGCGAGCGTAGTACGGCGAGGGCGTGCGTGGCAGGGGTTTGGATTCAAGGCTCCCGGCCGGCCGCGAGCGCGCGCCGGATCATCCCTTCGACCGCCGGGGTCACGTTCACCCAGGTGAGGTGCACCTCCGGGTGGTCCTTCTGGAACACGCGGAAGATCTCGTCGGCGAAGGCCTGGCCGACGGTCTCGACGCCGCTGAAGTCGAGCATCACCTCCTTGAATCGTTCGAACCTGGCCAGGAGCCGCTTCGCTTGTGAACGAGAGACGAGATTGGCGTCGCCGAACCGCGCCAGGGACACAGGTACCCGTGTCCTCGTGAACCCGTAGTCCTCCTCGAGGCTGCCCGAGAACTGATTGAACACCTCGACCATCGGACGGGCCTCGAGCGCGCTGATCTGCATGAAGACCGTGGTGCCCGCCTCGGGCAGGGCGGCCAGATCACCCTCGACAGGCAAATATGGCTCCCGCCGGTCGAGCAGGACGCTCTTCCCTCCGTGACAGTGCAGCGCGATCGAGCCCGACATGAGCGCGAAAGTATCGAACATGCGGGAGGTGAAGAAGATGCCCTCGCCGCTATGCCTCTTGGGATCCGTGGTCAGCTTCCCCTTGGAGAGCTCGAGCACCGCAAGCCTCTCGTCCGGCAATTCCAGAGCTCCGGTGATCTTCCGGAAGATGCCCACACCCTCGTCGTGCACGACCATCCATGCATATGAGGTGGTCCGGTTCACCGTGATCGTGACCGTGGAGCTCCCGGAGTGATCCACGACGTTGTTCAGCATCTCCGTGAATCCGTAATGGCAAATCTCGAAGACGTTCCGGGGCAAGCCTCGCAATAGCGGCTCCACGCGATCGCTCCAGACGAGATGCTCGTCCAGCGCGGGCGACACGTCCAGGGTGAAGGTCTCCAGGACCACGGTGGCGGGCGTGTATTGCCGCTGTCGGGTCACGCCCGTGGCGACGAGCTTTCCCTCTGTCACCATCCGCTGCAGATGCCGGTGGATCGCCTGGCGCGAGATCCCGAAGCGCTCGGCCGCCAGCCTGCCGATGTCGGCGGCGTGCTTCGGCACCTCCCGGAGCACGAACGTCTCGATCTCCTCGGCGCGCACGGAAGGCGAATGGCTGGCCACCCTCCGCCCCTAGCCCGCCGGGAATAGATTGTCAACTTCGGACGCGGAGATTGTCAACTCAGTCCGGTGAGCGAGGCGAGGGCGTGGGCCAGCTTGAACATCCTGTCCGCGAGCATCCAACCGACGGCGAGGGTGCCGGCGGAGAGGGCCATGGCGCGGGTGACCCGGGGGCGGGTCCAGACCTGGCGCTTGCGCCAGGCGCGGAAGCGGGCGGGGAGGGCCAGGGCCCGGAGGGAGCGGGTGAGGCGATCGCGGGTGAGGCGGCCCTCGAGGCGGAGCGCGAGGGAGGCGACCGCGGCGCCGCCGGCGAGCAGCGGGCCGCCCAGGCGGACGAGGGCGAATGCGATCGAAGCGCCGACGAGCGCCGAGGCCATGCGGGCGGCGCGGGCGCGGGGGGTGGCGGCCGGGCGCAGCGCGACGGCGAGCACCAGCGCGAGGAGGCCGGCCAGGGCGAGGCGCAGGGGCAGGAGCAGCGAGGCTCGGGCATAGGGGAGCTCGACGCGGATCGACTGGCCGGCGGGGATCCAGTAGCGGTCGTGGACCCGCTCGACGCCGGTCCTCGGGAGCTCGAGGCGGGCGCGGGCAGGCGCGGCGGCGCGCTGGTCGTCGTCGTCCCAGCGGACGGCGCGCTCGAGGTGCGCGGGCTTGTGCCAGCTCGCCGCGCCGGCGAAGGTCTGCTCGGCGACGGCGGCGCGCAGGGCGCCGTATTCGTTCATCGCCGGGAGATCCAGGCGCCAGCGGAGCGCAGCGGCGGGGAGATCGGGCGCGGGGAGGTCCATGGCGGCGAGGCCGGCCAGGGCGAGCGGGGCGCGCTCGGATTCGAGCACGACCTCGACCGTGAAGGGCTCCAGGCGCTCTCCCCCGCGCGAGCGCTTGAGGGGCAAGAGGAGGCGGCCGCGCTCGTCCTGGCTCGGGGTGACGGGGACCCCGTCGAGCAGCGCGGAGCGGACCCCCGTGGCGGCGGGGAGCGCGAGCGCGAGCGAGGGGCGCAGGGTGTTGCGCAGCGTGATGCGGAGCTCGGTGAGCAGCTTGCCCTCGGGGGAGAGCACGGTGAGGGCGTCGATCCTGTCAATGGCGCCCTCGGCGAGCTCCTCCTCGGGCAATCGCTCGACGCGGAGCTGCAATTCGGGGGAGGGGCGGTGATAGCGGTAGGCCTTGAGGATGGGGCTCACGGCGCTGGCCGCGACCTCGCCGGGGAGCTGGCGGGCGTCCACGGCCGCGAGGTCGCGGCGGGCGGCCTCGTCCAGGCGCAGCTTGCCCGGGACCTCCACGGCGAGCCAGCCGTGCTCTCGCAGGGCGCCGAGGCAATGCGGCAAGACCACCGAGAACGCGCCGGCGGCCGGGGTCTCGGTGATCTTCTTTCGCAGGCGAAGGGATATTTCGTAAGAGCCCTGGACGGGGAACGCCGTCTCGCCGCGGAGGACGGTCTCCTCGCCCCGGCGCTCGAGGGTGTAGCGGAACCCGCTCTCGCCGTCGGCGGAGACGACCTCGAGGCCGGGGGGGACGGCGACGTCGAACGATTGCGTGGGGGCGTAGAGGATGTTGTAGCGGGCGACCGTGAAGAGCTCCATGGAGGGCTCGCCGACGCTCAGCAGGGTCGAGGTCTCGGCATAGACGCGGGCCGCCTGGGCGTCGTCGCGGCCGAGGTCCCGGAAGCCGACGAGGCGGATCTCGGTGGTGGGCTCGAGCGTGGCGCTGACCGTGGTGCCGCCCTTGCCAGGGCGGACCTCGGCGCGCACCGCGCCGTCGAAGCGAGGCGCGAGGCCCTCGGTCGGGAGGCGGACCGTGAGCGAGGTGCCGGGGGTGCGCGGGGCGCGGAACGCGTATTCCATGGAGCCGCGCGGGGCGCGCGGGGCGACGAGCAGCGAGAGCTCGATGGGGACGACGCCGCGCCGGTCGGTGATCCAGACGTGATAGCCGGGGCGGCGGGTGAGGCCGATCGGCTCGCCGTCCGCGGTGGCAGAGACGAGCGCGGTGTCGTCGCCGGCGAGCGGGACGGTCTTGGGGCCGTCGCCCGCGAGGGTGACGTGGAGCTTGACGCGCAGGGAGAGCACGCCGCGGGTGACCTCGCCGTCATATGCGGCCGCGCCGAGCACGACGCGCGGGCCCCCGTCGTCGGCCTGGACGCGGCGGCGGGCGCCGAGGCGGCGCGCGAGGTCGGTATATTGACCGAGCGGCATCTCCACGGTCGCGCCCTCGGCGGCGCCGGCCTCCGTCAACGGCCTCACGATCGTGCCGCCGCCGGGTAGCTGCTCGATGACCAGGGGCCGATCCCCCCCGGGCGAGGCGGCCTCGTCCCCATCGCTGGGCTCGGGGGCGTTGCCGCTCATGATCTCGTCGAACGCCTTGTCGCTCTCCGTCTTGCCGGCGTCGCCGGCCTCCGCCCCGGCCTCCGCTTCGTCCGCCGGGCCGGCGTCCGCATCGCCCTCGCCCTCGCCCTCGACCTGGGATCGCTGGGCGGCGGCCGCGTCGTCGTCCTCGGCCGCGGCGCGGCCGGGCCAGAGCGCGGCCGTGGCGGCGAGGAGGAGCAGGGCGAGGGCGCGGCGCATGGGGCCGAGATCAGCGCGCATGAGGGGCCTCCTGGATCTCCTGGGAATGGGGCGGTCCGCCGCGGCGGCCCGGCGATGGCTTCGAGGTCTTCGAGAGGGCGATGCGCCACCAGGCGAGCGACATGCCCGCGAGCGCGGCCGCGGAGAGGAGCATGGGATGCGCGGCGACGAGGCCGAGCAGCCACGCGAAGCCCGCCGCCGCGACGAGCCGGCGGGCGGTGATCGCCCGGGCGGCGCGCCAGGGGGCCCGGATCGCGATCCGCGCGGCGCGCCGGAGCCAGGGGGCGTACGCGCGGCCGAGCGCGAGGAGCAACGCGAGGTCGGCGCCCCAGAGGACGCGGCGGTGGATCCCCGGGACGTGGTGCGCCAGGACGAGCAGCGCGGCGAGCGCCGCCAGGGCGGCGAGCCAGCGGCGGGGCGCGCGGCGGCCGGGGAGCAGCGCCCAGAGCGTGACGCCGAACGCGAGCAGCAATGCGCCGTGGCGCGCCGCGGCGACGAGCCCCGGCGAGGCATAGACGACGCGGAGCTCCGCGGCCTCGCGCCCGAGCAGGATGCGCCGGAACCGGGTGCGCTCGCCGACGAGCGGGAACGTGGTGAGCGCGGCGCCGTCGTCGCCCTGCGCCTTCGCCTCCTCGTCGTAGATCTTGCGCCGCTTGGTCAGGATGTTCTGGTAATCGCCGCCGGCCCACGCGCTCGGGACCGCGATCGCCTCCTCCAGATACCATTGAACGCGGCGGAAGAGGTCATACTTGATCCCCGAGCATTGCGTCAGGTTGCCGCTCCAGGAGAGCGGCTCGTACGAGCCGGGCAGGTACACATGCCACACGGCCTTGACCGTATCGACGTCGAGCCCCGGGAGGCGGAGCGCGCGGAGGCCGAGCGCGCCGAGGCGCGGCGTCCCGCGCTCGTAGGCGAGCTCGATCACGAAGCTCGCCTCCTGCCCCGCCGCCTCGTTCGCCGGGGGGATCCGGAGGCGCGCGCCGCGGGTGAGCGCGCCGCGCTCGCTCACGACGTCGCGGTTCAGGCCGGCGATGCGGGACCAGGCCGACGGATCGGAGTAATAGAGATTGGCGACGTCGCTCAGCGTCTCGCCGGGGCGCACGACGTGGACGCGCTCGCCGCCCGCGGCGAGGCGCTCGCTCTGCCGGAGCGGGAAGAGCAGCGCGCCGCCCTTCACCGCGGGCCGGACCTTCTGGCCGTCGATGAACGAGTGCGTGAGCTCGGCGCCGCCGGGGAGCGTGAGCTCGACGTATTGCCGGGCGGTGTTGCGGATGCTGAGCTTGATCTTGGTGCGCTCGGTCCCGTCCTCGAGCAGGACGGTGGAGGCCTGGAGCTCGTCCACGAGGGTGCCCGCGAGCGCGAGCTCCGGGAGGCGCGCGACGGAGAGCACGACGCGCGGGGCGCGCTCGAAGCGATAACCGAGCAGCAATGGGCTCTCGGTGAGCGCGGTGAGCTCGGCCGGCAGATCCCGCGGCGCGAGGGGCTCGGCGCCCTCGGCCTCCCGCGCCGCGACCGAGAGGCCGGGAGGACCGATGACGCCGATCGCGCCCGCCGTGGGCGCCTCGGGCGAGGGCATGGCCAGCGCGACGGGCGCGTCCGGCTCGACGGGGAGCTGGAAATCGACCTCTATCGAGGCGGCGTCGCTCACGAGGTGGCGGAGCAGGACGACGAGCTTCGCGCCCTCGCCCGCGGCGAGCGCGGTGCGCCATTGCAGGACCGCGTCGCCCTCG
This sequence comes from uncultured Polyangiaceae bacterium, assembly GCA_964421485.1. GTDB lineage: Bacteria > Myxococcota_A > Polyangia > Polyangiales > Polyangiaceae > CAYQYG01. The sequence continues at coordinate 21,962 of CAYQYG010000097.1, forward strand.
ACGCGCATGATCTCGACGCCGCGCGGGACGTCGAGCGAGACCTGGCCGGCCTCGCCCTCGAGGACCTCGAATCGAACGGCGCTCCGCCCCACGATCCGCGCCTCGGAGACGGTGAAGACGGTGTCCTGGCGCGCCCGGAGCCGCGCCTCGCCCTTCGCCTCGGCCTCGCGGCGCCGCTGCCAGGAGAGGTCGAGCACGCCCGCGCCGCCCAGGTGGCCATGGATGACGGTATCGCCGCCCTCCTCCGCCGCGCCCGTGAGCGCGCCGCCCGCGAGGCTGGCCTCGACGCCCCGCTCGGCGATGCGCGCGGTGAGCGCCAGCGGGCCGCCCTCGGGCAGCTCGAGGCGCACGTTGCGCGTGAACCGCTGCGTCTCGCGGCCCCAGTGGAAATCGACGGAGAGCTCGTGGCGGCCCGCGCCCTCGACGCCGAGGGTGTACATGCCGCCCTCGGCGAGCAGGGTCGCGGGCTCGCCGTCGAGCCTCGCCTCGCCGACGGTCGCGCCGGCGTCGAGGACCGGCACGCGGGCGCGCCCGCCGCCCTCGATCTCGAACCGGCCGGTGAGCCGCCCGCTCCAGAGCCCCTTGTGGAATCGGCCGTCGATGCGGCGGTCGATCCACAGCGTGGGCCCGGCGCGCGGCGCCTCGTCCGAGGGGCGGAGCGCCTCCTCCATCGCCTGCCACCGCGAGAGCGGGAGCGTGACCTTCCCGCGGGGATCCGGGAACGGCACGCCGCGCGGCTCTGCCGCGGCGCGCGCCGCGAGCAGGAAGGCGAGCAGCGAGAGGAGCAGCGGGACGGCCGGTCCAGGGGGTCGCATGGGGCCCGCGAACGCCGCGCGGCCGGACCG
>CAYQYG010000098.1:0-7013 GCA_964421485.1 uncultured Polyangiaceae bacterium
GGTCGAGTAGGTGGGACCCGTCGCGGCCCCTCGGCCCCCGGCCCCGACGGCGCCGACGGGATCACGGCCCTGGCCGCGCGATCGCTCCGAGCGCCGCGAGCGCGAGATCGCGCTCCGGAGAGGGCTCGGCGAACGCGCCGGCCACCGCGATGGACTCGACCGCGGCGCCCGACTTGCGCATGCCGCGCGCGACGAGGCAGGTGTGCGTCAGCGAGAGCTTGCAGAGCGCCCCGCGCGCGCCGAGCTCGCTCACGAGGAGATCCACCACCTGCCCGCCGATCCGCTCCTGCAGCGTCAGCCGCCGCGCGAGCGCGTCGAGCACGTGCGCGAGCGTGCCGATGCCCGCCACGCGATCGCCCGGCAGGTACGCGATGATCCCCGACCCGTGGCCTGGCAGGAGGTGGTGCGGGCACATCGTCGTCACCGAGAGGTCGCGGATCACGACGAGCCCCCGATCGTGCGGCCCGGCCTCGAACGCGCCCTCCCGCAGCACGGCCGCCGCGTCGATCGCCTCGCCCTCGAGCAGATCGTCGGCCCACGCGTCCGCGACGCGCTCCCCGGTGCCGGCGAGGTCGCCCGTGATCTCGTGCCCGAGCGCGCGCAGGAAGTCCTCGATGGCGCGGGCCGCGGCGGCGCGATCGATCATGGCGAGCTAGTTCAGGAGCCGCTGGCGCGCCGCCGCGGTGATCGGCCTGCGCCCCGCGTAGCCGGCGTCGAGCTCGTGGTAGTGCGCGACCGCCTCCTCGCCGTAGCGCCAGCACAGGCAGACGAGCCTCCCGTCCACGCGCCCGTAGAAATCGCACAGCCCCATCTGCGGATCCTTCACCACGAGCCCGAGCTCCTGGATCTCGCGCCACCCCTTCTCGTAGACCGCGATCTTCTCGGAGATCTCCCGCTCGAGCGAGCGCGTCTCCTCGCTGCCCCGCCGCGCGCGGGCGAGCACCTCCTCGGGCCGCGACCGCTCGCCGCCGAGCTCCTCCACGAGGCGCCGCCAGCAGCGCTCGATCTCGCTCGCCGTCGCCATCTGCTGCCCGACGAGCGCCGAGAGCAGCGGCACCAGCGCGTTGGCCTCTTCGACCGTCCAGATCCGGGGAGTGCTCACGGGTCCTCGACGAGCGCGCTCGCCCCGACGCGGGGCCGCGAGCCGTTTCCATCGCGGTAGGCCGAGGGGTCGGCGCTGTCAAGGCGCGCTGCGCGGGCCCCGACTTTCCCGATGCTCCGCCGGTGCGGCGTTGCAATTCGCGTTCTGCCGGCGATAAGCTCGCGCGTCCCGACCGCGTCGGGCGTGGGGTCGGAGGGATGCGATTTCGTACACCGTCGGGCATGAGGCTCGTGAACCTGCTCCTCGGGGGCTGGAGCCTGCTCGTGTTCGCATTCCTCTATCTGCCGATCGTCCTGCTCGTCGTCTACTCGTTCAACGCCTCGAAGCTCAGCGTCGTTTGGGAGGGGCTGACCTTCAAGTGGTACGCGGACCTCTGGCGCGAGCTCGCGCGGCACCTCGCGGACGAGCGCCGGTCGACGCTGATCGAGTCGCTGAACAACAGCCTGATCATCGCCGGCTTCACGACCGCGCTCTCGGTCTCGCTCGGCACGGTCGGCGCCTGGCTGCTGTACCGCTACCGCTTCCCCGCGCTGCGCTCCATCACCACCCTGATCTTCATCCCGATGATCATCCCCGAGATCATCATGGGGATCAGCCTGCTCATCTTCTTCAAGACGATCGACCTCGAGCTCGGCTTCGCGACCGTCATCATCTCGCACGTGACGTTCTGCTTCCCGTTCGTCCTGATCGCGGTCCAGGCCCGCCTCGCGGGCCTCGACCCGTCGCTCGAGGAGGCGGCGATGGACCTCGGCGCGACGCCGCTCAAGGCGTTCTTCCTGGTGATGGTGCCGTATCTATTGCCGGCGATCGTCTCCGGAGCGCTGATGTCGTTCACGCTCTCGATGGATGAGCTCATAGTCACCTATTTCACGCGCGGGCCCAAGTCGGAGACCCTGCCCATCAAGGTCTTCGGGATGGCGAAGGTGGGCCTGAACCCGATGCTCAACACGATCTCCACCGTGTTCATCGTGGTGACCGCGATGCTGGTGGTCATCACGGAGTCGCTGAAGGGCGCCGGCCGGCGCGCGCCGCCCGCGTGAGGCGCGGCGCATGGTTCTCGTGACATCGCAATGACGGATGACTGAAATCGAAGGGAGAGCTCGACGATGAAACGCATGGGAGCGCTCATACAACTGCTGATGGTCTCGCTCTTCGTCCTCCTGGGCTGTGGAGAGAACAAGACCTCCCCCCAGGCGGCGAGCTCCGCGACCGGCTCCGGCAAGCCCGGGCCGTCGGCCGCCCCGCCGCCCGCGCCCGCCGCGCTGAAGGAGCTGAACCTCTTCGCCTGGTCGGAGTACGTCCCGGAGGAGGTCATCGACGGCTTCACGAAGGAGACCGGCATCAAGATCAATTACGAGACCTACGCCTCGAACGAGGAGATGCTCTCCAAGCTGCTCGCCGGCAGCACCAAGTACGACCTCATCCAGCCCTCCGAGTACGTGATCGAGGCCCTCTCCAAGCAGGGCAAGCTCGAGCCGCTCGATCAGGCGAAGATCCCGAACCTCAAGAACATCGCGCCGGAGATGAAGGGCAGGCCCCACGACCCCGAGCTCAAGCACAGCGTGCCCTGGATGGCCGGCAGCGTCGGCATCGTGGTGAACACGGCCAAGATCAAGGACCCGATCAAGGGCTACAAGGACGTCTTCCAGGACAAGTACAAGGGCCGCATCGTCGCGCTGAACGACAACCGCGAGATGATCTCCTGGGCGATGATCACGATGGGCATGGACGTGAACCAGGTGACCCCCGAGGCGCTCGAGAAGGTGAAGCCCACCGTCGCCTCGTGGATCAAGCTCGTGAAGGTCTTCGACTCCGACAGCCCCAAGACCGCGTTCCTGAACGGCGACGTGGACATCGGCGTGGTCTGGAGCGGCGAGGGCGCGATCCTCGTCAACACCGACAAGAAGTTCCAGTACATCCAGCCGGCCGAGGGCGGCCACATGTACATCGACAGCCTGGCGATCCCGAAGGGCGCGCCCAACAAGGTCGGCGCGCAGATGTTCATGGACTACATCCTCCGCCCGGCGGTCAGCAAGATCATCTCCGAGAAGTTCCCCTACACGAACCCGAACGCCGAGGCGCGCAAGCTGCTCACGCCCGAGCAGCTCGCGAACCCGGCGAGCTACCCGGCGCTCGCGGGCATGGCCACGTTCCGCGACATCGGGAAGGCGGCCGCGGACATCGACAAGCTGGTGACCGACCTCAAGGCGGCGAACTGATCCGGCGATGGGCCCCACCACCGGCCAGGTCCCCGACCTCCAGGGCGCCCAGCGGCGGAGGCCGGGGCTGCGCGGCTGGCTCCTGTTCTCGCCGCTGCTCCTCTGGCTCCTGGCCTTCGTGGTGGCGCCGACCGCCATCATGCTCGTCTACAGCTTCTGCCAGCGGGACGAGCTCGGGCAGGTGGTGTTCGAGCCCTCGCTGTCCAATTACGGCCGCGTCTTCGACAGGACGTACCTGAAGATCCTCGGCAACTCGGTGTGGTACGCGGCGATCACGACGGCGATATGCCTCGTCGTCGGATACCCCGTCGCGTACTACATCGGGCGCGCCAGCGAGGGGGTCCGGAACAAGCTCCTCATGCTCGTGATGATCCCCTTCTGGACGAGCTTCCTCATCCGCACGTACGCGTGGATGAGCATCCTCAAGTCCGAGGGGCCGCTCAACGCGATGCTCACGTACACGAGGCTCGTCGCGGCGCCGCTCGACATCCTCTACACGCCGACCGCCGTGGTGATCGGCCTCGTCTACTCCTACCTGCCGTTCATGATCCTGCCGATCTACGGGAGCGTCGAGAAGCTCGACAGCGCGCTCATCGAGGCGGCGTTCGACCTCGGGGCGCGGCCGGTCGAGGCCTTCTCGCACGTGATCGTGCCGCTCACCCGGCCGGGCATCCTGGCCGGCGTGCTGCTCGTGTTCATCCCCGCGATCGGCATGTTCGCGATCACCGACCTCATGGGCGGATCGCGCGTGCCGATGATCGGGAACGTCATCCAGAACCAGTTCGGGCAGGCGCGCGACTGGCCCTTCGGGGCGGCGCTGGGCATGACGCTCCTGCTCCTGTTCGCCGTCTGCTTCGCGCTCAGCGTGCGAGACGAAAAGGACCTGGCCGCCTGACGCGGCGCGGGAGGTTCCCTCGATATGGACGTGATGGTCGAGCTCCGGAGCGTGACCAAGCGCTTCGGCGATTTCACCGCCGTCTCCGGCGTCGATCTGGAGATCCGGGCCGGGGAGTTCATCACCCTGCTCGGCCCGTCCGGGTGCGGCAAGACGACGCTGCTCCGCATGATCTCGGGCTTCGAGACGCCGACGGAGGGCCAGGTCCTGCTCGGCGGCAAGGACGTGACGCACGACCCGCCCTACCGCCGCGACGTGAACCAGGTCTTCCAGAGCTACGCCCTCTTCCCGCACATGACGGTGAAGGAGAACATCGCGTTCGGCCTGCGGATGAAGAAGGTCCCGAAGGCCGAGAGCGAGGAGCGGCTGCGGGCCGCGATCGCGATGGTGTCGCTCGGGGGCATGGAGGGCCGCAAGCCCGCCCAGCTCTCCGGCGGGCAGCGGCAGCGCGTCGCGCTCGCCCGCGCGATCGTCTGCCGCCCCAAGGTGCTCCTGCTCGACGAGCCGCTCTCCGCGCTCGACGCCAAGCTCCGCCACGCCATGCAGGTCGAGCTCAAGGAGCTCCAGAGGAAGCTCGGGATCACCTTCATCTTCGTGACCCACGATCAGGAGGAGGCGCTCACGATGAGCGACCGGATCGCGGTCATCCACAAGGGCCGGATCGAGCAGCTCGGCGACGTGTCGCAGATCTACCACCGGCCCAAGACGACGTTCGTCGCGAACTTCATCGGCCAGGCCAACATCCTCGGCGCCGACGTGCTCGCGCGGGACGGCGCCCACGCGAGGGTGCGGCTCGACTCCGGGCTCGAGCTCAGGGTGAACGCCGAGCACCTGCCCGAGGGCGCGGCGCGCGCGCTCGTCTCGATCCGGCCCGAGAAGATCTGGCTCCGGAAGCAGCCGCAGGAGGCCGAGAACTGCTTCGAGGCCGTGATCGAGGACGAGCTCTTCAAGGGCGCGATCGATCAGCTCCGTCTCAGGACCGACGCGGGGCTCAAGCTCATGGCGGTGGTCGCGAACGAGAGCTCGGGGCAGGAGGCGGTGCACGCCGGCGATCGGGTCCATTGCCACCTCCACCCCGACGACATCGTGATCGTGATCGAGGACTGATCGCGGCCCGCGCGGATCTCTTCGCGCAATGTGGCGCCCGCGCGCCGTGAACGGCCGTTCTCGCCGCGCCGCCCGCGCCGTCGCGCCGCCGGCCACGCCCCTGCGCGCGCGAGGGCGGCATGCCGCTTGCGAACCGGACCGCCATGCTTGGCCGCCCGCTCGCGCTCGCCTTCCTCGGGACCCTCGCCGCGACAGCGCTCTCCGGGCGCGCGGAGGCGGCCGGCGCGCTCCTCCCCGGGGCCGGCCAGGCGCCGATCGAGCAGCGCGTCGCGATCGCGGCGGCGCCCGAGCGGACGACGATCTGGACGAGCCTCAAGCTCGACGGCGCGGCCGGGCCGATCGGGATCGTGCTGCCGGTGCCGCCGCTCTCCGCGATCGACGTGAGCTCCGACGCGTGGATGGAGGCGCTCGAGGTCGCGACCGCGCCGCGGATCTTCCCGCCCGAGGGCGTGACCCCGCATTGCCCCGGCGAGACCGGCGATCCCGATCCGTTCCACGTCGCGGGATCGATCGGCCACACGGCGACGCTCGCGCCGGCCGAGGTGATCGTCCTGCCCGACGCGGGCGCCGTGGCGCTCTGGGCCGCCTCGGGCGGGCTCTCGCTGGCGCCCGAGGTGGCCGGCGCGCTGACCGATCTCCAGGGCCAGCGCTTCCTCTCCGTGCGCTTCGAGGCGCCGGGCGGCGCCGCGCTGACGAAGACGCTGCGCGTGGCGATGCCGGGCGGCGCGCCGGCGCTGCCGCTCGCGCTGGCGCGCGCGGGCGCGGGCGAGCTGCTCGTGACCGCGTGGCTGATCGGCCCGGGCCGCGCGGCGCTCGCGGGCGCGGCGCCGGCGCTCGTCGAAGGCTCGGACGTGACCTGGCGCGCGGGCACGCAGGACACCGATTACGCGGAGCGCCGGATGGCGGCGCTCGCGGCCCTCGCGCCGGACGGCGCGCTGCTCGAGGCCGCGAGCCACGAGGCCCTGAGCTACAGCCAGGCCATCCCCGGGAGCGCGGCGCGCATCGACGGCGTCGCGACGACCTATTTCGATCGCGCCGACGCGTACGGCGAGGCGGCCGGCGATCCGGCCTCGTGCGCGTCGCTCGCCGCGGCCTCGCTCGCGTCGGCGTCCCCGGTGGCGGCGAGCTGCCCGCGCGCCGATCACGGCGTGGTGGACGGCGCCGACACGTGCGCGGAGTCGCCGACGCCCGCCGACACCGATCCGGAGCGCCTGCGCTGCGGCCCGGCCGCGGACGATCTCGCGGTCGGCCTCTCCGGCCTGATCCCGTCGAGCGTGTGGCTCACGCGCGTCAGCCTGCGCGTCGCGCCGGGGCAGGGCGGCGGGACGTATCCGCTGGTGTTCGCCTCCGGCGCGCCGGTCACGCCGGTGCTCGAGGCGGGCTCGGTGAGCGTGAGCGCGTGCGGGACCCCCGACGCGGGCCCGGACGGCGCGGGCGCGGGCTCGGGCGCGGGCGCGGGCTCGGGCACGGGCACGGGCGCGGGCACGGGCGCGGGCGCGGGCGCGGGGACCGGCGCCGGATCGAGCGGCAGCGGCGTCGTCTACGAGGACGACACGTACGTCGAGGCTGGCTGCGATTGCTCGGGCACTGCCGACACCGTGGGGTACGGCGGATATGGCGGCGAGAGCGCCGCGGACGAGACCTACTCCGACGACTCCTGCGCGAGCGACACGACGGACACGTATTCGGA
>CAYQYG010000098.1:7113-22750 GCA_964421485.1 uncultured Polyangiaceae bacterium
CAGCGACGACTCCTGCGCGAGCGACACGACGGACACGTATTCGGACAGCGACGACTCCTGCGCGAGCGACACGACGGACACGTATTCGGACAGCGACGACGGCTGCGCGAGCGACACGAGCAGCGGATCGAGCTCCGACGGGTGCAGCAGCGGCAGCGGCGACGGCAGCGGCACCGACACGAGCTGCGACAGCGGGTCGGGCACGAGCAGCAGCGGCAGCGGCGAGCAGTGCTCGATCGCGGACGGCTCGCAGGCGCGGCGGCGGCGGCCCATTCGGTTGTCGCCCATTGCGCTCGGCGCGCTGGCCCTGCTGGCGCCGCTCCGGCGCGCTGGCAGGCGGCGGCGCGATGGGGTTCGAGGCGGGGAGATCAGAAAATTCTGAGAGTTCTCTCTCTCCTCTCCCTCCCCGGCGCCCTGTGATCCATCTGCGGGATCCCCGCGAAATCTCTGATCGGCGCGCTAGGTCCACGCGAACACCGCGGTACGGAACCCCCCGGCAGGAGGCGCGTCGCTACGCGGAGGCCATACTTCCCGATGACAGCGTGGAGCAGATGTGCTACTCGTAGCACATGAAAAGCATCGGCATCCGCGATCTGCGCCAGCGCGCGAGCGTCGTGCTGCGCGAGGTCGAGCGCGGCGTGACCTTCGAGGTCACGGACCGCGGACGACCCGTCGCAGTCCTCAGCCCCATTGTCGACAAGAGCCCGATCGACCGGCTGCGCGCGGCAGGAGAAGTCTCCACGCCCGTCGGCGGGCTCGACGATCTCCCGCCCCCGCTGCCGCTCGCCCCCGGGCAGACGGCACCCTCGACTGTGCTCACGCGCTTGCGGTCCGATGAGCGTTAAGCGCGCCACGTACCTGGACTCGTCCGCGATCGTGAAGCTCGTCGTGCGCGAGCCCGAATCGGCGGCTCTGTCGCGCTATCTTCAGGGGCGCCGTCCGATCGTCGCGAGCGCCCTCGCGCGTGTGGAGGTGCTGCGCGTGTCGGTCTCGTTTGGCCTGCTCGCTCAGGCGCGCGCGCATGACGTGCTGAACCGGCTCGAGCTCATCCGCGTCAACGATCGCGTTCTGACGATCGCGGGCGGGCTCCTGCCGCCCGAGCTGCGCTCCCTGGATGCGATCCACCTTGCCACGGCATCGCTGCTCGGAGGTATGCTCGGCAAAGTGGTAACGTACGATGCTCGAATGGCGGAGGCGGCCCGCGGGCTCGGCTGGTCAGTCGTGGCGCCGGCCTGATGGGTGGCTACCCGGAGGTGGAGCATCTGCCAGCCCCTCCGGTGCTCGTTGTCGTCGTACCCGCGCTGCCCGAGCGCCGCCCGGATGTCCGGGTAGCGCCCGACCGCGCTGAGGACCCTCCCGCGCCCGCGGCCGCGCTTCGTCGAGCGTATCCTCACGATCGTTTCACGCCGGCCGGCGAGGGCGGTCAGGCGGGCGCCCCCGCGCCCCCCAGCACCTCGTCCACCGTCCGCGCCCAGACCCGCTTGCCGTCGAACACCACCACGATCTCGTGCACCGGCGCCGCGCCCGCCGCGGCGAGCTCCTCCGCGTAGCGCCTCTCCCGCACCTGCTTCGCGCCCGCCAGGAGGGCCTGCTCCGGCGTCTCACCCCGCCGGTGCCGCGGCACCTTCAGCTCCAGCACCGCCCCCGGCTGCCCCGCCTGCTTCGGTCGCACCAGCACGTCCGCGCGGCCGAGGCCCGACTCCCGGTTCGAACGCACCTCGTACCGGCCCTCGAGCTGCACCAGCAGGCCCAGGATGAACCCGTGATAGAGCTTCTCCGGGTCCCGCCCCGCCGGATCGTGGAACGACATCGTCGTGAGCAGGAGCTCCTCCAGCCGCGCCTCCAGCGCCTCGGCGTCTCCACCCAGGAGCGACCGCGCCAGCCCCTCCACGCGCGCCCGATCCGCGAGGCCGCGCTCCATCCAGAGCGAGAATACGTCCCGGTACGCCACCAGCACCTCCCGGTTCGGCACGGCGAGCGAGGCCTCGACCACCCCGTCCGAGAGATTCACCGCGCGCGGCGTGAGGTAGCCGGCGAAGAGCAAGAAGCTCCAGAGCGCGGCGCTCCGCTGCTCGAGGTCCCGGAACACGAGGGCCTCGTCGATGCGCGCCTCGATCGCCTCGCCGGCGAGCAGCCGCTCCATCTCCGCGCCGAGGCCGAGCCCGCGGCGGGCGACCAGGTCATAGATCAGGTCATTCGAGCTCGTATTGATCCAGTAGGGGCCAAGCCGTCCCTCCTGGATGTAATTGAGGATAGACCAGGGATTATAGATGATCCGGCCGCCGAAGAGATACCCGTCATACCAGGCGCGGAGCTCCTCGAGCCGCCCGGGGTGGGTGTCGGCCTCCGTGATCGCGCGCACCTCGGCCTCGGTGAAGCCGAACGCGGTCGCATATTTGTCGCTGAGCATCGAGTGGACGATGACGTTGTTCAGCCCCGAGAACAGGCTCTCGCGCGAGACGCGGAGGATCCCGGTCAGCGCACCCCGGTAGAGGGCCGGGTTGTCCTTGAGCGCCGCGGAGAACAGGTTGCGGAAGAACCGCACCACGTCGTCGTAGAAGCCGCGGAGAAAGCCGGCCTGGATCGGGGTGTCGTACTCATCGATGAGGATCGCCACCTTCTCGCCGCAGGCGCGGGAGAGCAGCGAGGAGAGGCGCTTGAGCGACATCTGGCATTGCTCCTCCGTGGCCTCCCCGGAGAGGAGCTGCTGCAGCTCGTTTGCCTCCTCGGGCGCGACCGAGCCCGAGGTGATGACATCGCGATGCTCGAGGCAGAGGTCCTGCAGGAGGAGCCGGATGCCCCGGAAGGTGCCCTCCCAGCTGTCGGAGCGGATGTCCTTGAACGTCAGGAACAGGACCGGGTGGCGCTGGAAGTGCGCGCGCGCTCCCGGGTGCTGCCAGACGGCCAGATCCTGGAACAGGTGGGAGAGATCCTCCGGCCGCCTCTCCAGGAAGTAGCGCAGCGAGGACAGGTTGATGGTCTTGCCGAAGCGGCGGGGGCGGGGGAAGAGCACCACCTGCGCTGATTCGTCAAGGAGCTGCGCGATGAAATCGGTCTTGTCGACGTAGCCGGCGCCTTCCTCCCGCAGCTGGCGGAAGTCCGACATTCCGAGGGCGGGTTTGAAGGGCATGGGTCCTCCGCGGCGCGGCGGAGCCTCCCGCGCGGCGGTGCGCTCGTCAAGGGCGGAGGCCCCACCCAAACGCCCTCGCACCTCCCCACTCGGCGGTCTTCGCCGCGCTCGCGGTGGCCGAGCACGAGGGGGCGGACGCGCAGGCGTTCCTGTCGGCCGTCGTCGCCGCGGACGAGGTCGGCGGGCGCCTCGGCGCCTCCTGCCTGCTCGGGCCGCTGAACGGGCAGATGTGGACCTTCATCCACCTGGTGAGCGCGGCGGCGGCGGCGGCGCGCATCCTGGGGCTCGACGCGTCGCGGACCGCGCACGCGCTGGCCATCGCGCTCGCGCAGCCGCCCTTCGCGCTGCAGCCGGGTTTCATGCTGCCGACGTCGAAGCTTTTGTCGGCGGCGCTGCCGGCGGCGGCCGGCGTGCAGGCCGCGTACTTCGCGCGCGCGGGCATGACCGGCGCGCTCGACGTCATCGAGGACCGGCGCGGTTTCTGGCACCGCTTCAGCTACCTGCCGCTGCCGTCGATGATGGGCGGCCTCGGCGAGCTCTGGACGACGCAGACGCTGACCGTGAAGACCGTGCCCGGCTGCCATTACTTCCAGACGGCCTGCGAGGCGGTCGACGCCATCGAGGCGCGCCGCGGGCGCGTCGACCCGGCGCGCGTTCGCCGCGTGACGCTGCACACCACCAAGCTGGCGCTGGAGGCGACGCGCTTCGCGTCGGAATACGCGCGGACGACCGGCGACGTCACGCCGGTCAACGTCAATTTCGATCTCGCGGTCACCGTCGCCATCCGCCTGCTGGCGGGCCGGCTGGCGAGCGACGAGATGCACCCCGGCTGGCTCGCGGCGCGCTCGGCCGACGTCCGGGCGCTCGCCGCGCGCACGCGCGTCGCGCACGACCCGGCGCTGACGCTCGCGACCATCGACAGCCTGCGCGCGATACCGGCCGGCCGCGACGCGCTCAAGGCGTTGCGGCTCGCCGACGTTCCCCGCCTGCGGCGCCGCTACGCCGAGGAATACCGTTCCTCGCTGCTGCCGGCGGCCGAGGCCATCGGCTGGCTGCGCGCGCTGGCCGGCCGGCGCGCGCGGGGGCAGGAGGGCGGGGGCGCCGCGCCGGCGCCGGCGAGCGCGATCCCCCTGTCGTTTCCGAACCGCGTGACGCTCGAATTCGACGACGGCAGCACCGACAGCGCGCAGGTAGACCTGCCGGCCGGCTCGTTCTGCTCGCCGGGCATGGAGAGCGCGCTGCGCGGAAAATTCATGCGCGAGGTCTCGCCCGCGCTCGGCGCGCAGCGCGCCGCGGACGCGTTCGCCGCCGGCCTCGCGCTCGAGGCGACAGGCCTCGCCGCGTTCGTGCGACAGGTGACTCGCCCGTCGGCGTGATCCGCCGCATCGCCCATCTCGAGCACGGGCCGGGAGGTCACGCTGATCCGGACGTGAGCCGATACCAGCTCCCCTCTCGATTCCGTTACTTTCCGCTCATTGCGTGGCGCCGCTGCACCACGGCTCGGCGCTGGCGCTGTCGACGGTGACCACGCCCTCGCCCTGCGAGAGGTCGATCGATCCCTCGTAGACCACCCGGGGCGCCTCGCCGCTGTCGGTCACGTCCCGCACCACCCGGACGCCGATCACCCCTGCCGGGATCGACTCCACGACGACGGCGAAATCGAACACGCACTCGCACCCGCAGCGCGCGTCGCCGTCCACCGGCGCGTCGCGCTCCGTGACGACGTACACGCCCGCGTCCTCCGCCACGGAGATGCTGTGCTCCCCGCAGCAATTGAGCACGATGCGGCTGTTCGTGAGCGCGAGCTCCTCCGTGGCGGCGTCGTGGGCCCAGAGCAGCCGCTCGGCCTCGCAGTAGGTCGCCGGGTCGGGGACCGGCGGCTCGATCCGGGCGCCGGGCTGCGCCGCGAAGCCGCCGCACTCGCTGATCGAGGGGCGCTGGGAGAGCTGCGGGGCGCCCTCGCCCGGCCCTCCTTCGGAGCTGGAGCAGGCCGAGAGCGCGGGGGCGGCAAGCAGGATCAAGGCCAGGGTCCGGTGAAGCATCAGGTCCTCCGTGGTCGAGCTCCCTGCTCCTACACCGGATCGGCCATGACCGGAAGGCCGAGCACAGATCTGCCCCACGTCACACATTGTGTGATGGTTTCCTGTCGTGCGGCGAGCCGCGGCGCGGCCCACGGTCGACCTCGCACCGGCGACGGGAATTTGCAGAATACTGAGCCGTGGGCGGCCCCAGGGGCTACAGCTTCTGCCTCTGGAAGGGTTGTCTTCACCGAATCGCGGAGGATTCTTCATGAAGCTCAGGAACACCGCCAGGCTGGCTGCGCAGCTCCTCGCTCTTGCTGTCCCCCTGGGCGCCGCGGGGTGCGGCGGGCCGGATCCCGAGAAGGCCGGCGACGAATGCGACCCGGACGACGGCTGCCCGAGCGGCCTCGTGTGCGCGCCGGGGGGTGAGGACCATATCTGCTACACGCCCATCGGTGGGGCGTGCGCTCCTGGGGGGCAGGATTACTGCCTCGACAGCGCGGTGTGCGGGGCGAAGCCCGACGGGACAGGCGTCTGTGGCACGCCCGAGGGGAGCGAATGCGACCCGGCGAGCCCGCAGTGCGCGGGCAGCTTCACGTGCGCCGAGCTCGCCGCGGGCGGCCATGCCTGCTACCCGCCGGTGCTGGCCAAGGGGATGGTCTTCGACGCCGATACCACGGCCGGCGTCGCCGGCGCCCACGTGCTGGCGCTCGACGATCAGGCGACGGCCATCACCGACGTGGCATTGACGGATGAGGCGGGCAACTACGTGCTCGACGTGCCCGTGCCTCGCAATGCCGATGGATCGCCCATTCAGGACGTGATCTTCACGCTGCGCGCGAGCGCGAAGGACTACCAGACCTTCCCGGGCGGGCTGCGCACCGCGCTCCCCATCGCGTCGAGCGAGGCGGCGCCCGGGCCGGGCGGGTGGATCATCGAATCGGCGCTCGTGGACATCGCGCTCATCCCGGTGCCCGCCGATCAGAAGGGGCTGCCGAGCATCTCGGGCAGCGTCCTGGCCGAGGCGGAGTCGGGCGGCGTGCTCGTCGTGGCCGAGGACGGCGCGGGCCTCGGCCTGAGCGCCGTGACCGATCGCGCCGGCGGCTATACCATCTTCAACGTGCCGTCCGGCTCCTTCACGGTGAAGGGCTACGCCGCCGGCCTGCAGCTCGAGCCCAAGGCCGTGGACGTCGCCGCCGCGGATCTCACGGGCGTCGACCTGGCGCGCTCCTCGGCGGCGCTCGGGACCCTCTCCGGCAACGTCCAGATCGTCAACGCGCCGGGCGGGTCGATGACCAGCGTGGTGCTCGTGGTCGAGTCCACGTTCAGTGACACGTTCGCGCGCGGGGAGGTGCCGCGCGGGCTGCGCACGCCGCTCAGCGGGCCTCCGGACGTCACGGGCAGCTTCAGCATCGCCGACGTGCCGGAGGGCAGGTACGTGGTGCTGGCCGCGTTCGAGAACGACGGCCTGGTGCGCGATCCCGATCCGAACATCGCCGGGACGCAGATCGTCACGGTGGACATGCCGAACCCGGGTCAGGACGTGGCGCTCTCCGACTCGTTCAAGATCACGGAGGCGCTGCCCGTCATCGGGCCCGGGGCCGATGATCCCGAGCCCGTGACGAGCGCTCCCACGCTCACCTGGGGCGACGACTCCAGCGAGGACTTCTACACGGTCGTCGTCTTCAACGCTTACGGGGAGATCGTGTGGTGCCTCGGCGACCCGGCGCTGATCTCGAACGACCCGGCATTGACGTGTGACGGCCCGAACGTCGTGGCGCCGGGCGGCGCCGAGGTCTCGGTGCCCTACAGCGGCCCCCTCGATCCGGGCATGTACTACCAGTTCCGCGCGACGTCCTGGCGCGACGCGGGCGGCGGCGGCCCCGGGCCGATCTCCAACACCGAGGACCTGCGCGGCGTGTTCTTCGCCGGCGGCGGGTGATCGCGAACAGGCTTTCTCTTCAAGCAATGGAGGATGCTTTCATGAAGCTCTGGAAGATGGCGCGGTTCTGCGCGCGCTTGCTCGCCCTCGGCGTCTCGCTGGGGGCGATGGGGTGCGGTCCCGATCCCGAGAAGGCGGGCGACGAATGCGATCCGGACGACGGTTGTCCGGACGGGCTCGTGTGCGCGCCCGGGGGTGAGGACCATATCTGCTATGCGCCGCCCGGCGGCGCCTGCACGGCGGGGGGCACCGATTACTGCCTCGACGATTCGGTCTGCGCTCCTGACGGGACCTGCCAGATCCCGGTCGGCGGGCGCTGCGACGCCGGCGGGGCAGACTATTGCCAGGGCGACCTGGTCTGCGGGACGAGCGGCATCTGCGGGATCCCGGTCGGAGGGGAGTGCGATCCCGCCGGCCCGGATCAATGCGTCGACGACAACGTGTGCGGCGCGGGGCCCGACGGCGTGGGCGTCTGCGGCACGGCCGAGGGCGGGGAGTGCGACCCGGCCAACCCGACGTGCGCCGGCGGCCTGATCTGCGCGGAGATGGCCGCGGGCGGCCATGCCTGCTACCCGCCGGTGCTCGCGAAGGGATCGGTCTTCGATTCGGATACGACCGTCGGCATCGAGGGCGCGCTCGTGCTGGCGCTCGACGATCAGGGGACGGCCATCACCGACGTGGCGATCACCGACGCCGAGGGCAACTACGTGCTCGACGTGCCCGTGCCGCGAGAGGCCGACGGGGCGCCCATCCCCGACGTCATCTTCACGCTGCGCGCGAGCGCGCACGACTACCTGACGTTCCCGAGCGGGCTGCGCACGGCGCTGCCGATCGCGTCGAGCGAGGCGGCGGCCGGCGAGGGCGGCTGGGCCATCGACACGACGCTGACGGACATCGCGCTGATCCCGGTGCCCGCGGATCAGAAGGGGCTGCCGAGCATCTCGGGCGCCGTGCTGGCAGACGCGGAGTCGGGCGGCGTGCTGGTCGTGGCCGAGGACGCGGCCGGCGCCGGCCGGAGCGCCGTGACCGATCGCGCCGGCGGCTACACGATCTTCAACGTGCCCGCCGGCAGCTACACGGTGAAGGGCTATGCCGCGGACCTGCAGCTCGAGCCCAGGACCGCGGACGTCGCCGCGGCGGACCTGACGGGCGTGGACCTGGCGCGGGCATCCGCGGGGCTCGGGACGATCTCGGGCAACATCAACATCGTCAACGCGCCGGGCGGGTCGCTCACGAGCGTGGTGCTGGTGGTGGAGTCCACGTTCAACGACACGTTCGTGCGCGGGGAGGTGCCGCGCGGGCTGCGCACGCCGCGCAGCGGGCCGCCGGACGTGAGCGGCGCGTTCTCCATCACGGGCGTCCCCGCAGGCAGCTACGTCGTGCTCGCCGCGTTCGAGAATGACAACCTGGTGCGCGATCCGGATCCGAACATCGCCGGGACGCAGATCGTCACGGTGGACATGCCGGCTCCGGGCCAGGACGTGGCGCTGCCCGATTCGTTCAAGGTCACCGAGGCGCTGCCCGTGGTCGGGCCGGGCGCCGAGGACCCCGAGCCCGTGACGAGCGCGCCCACGCTGACCTGGGGCGACGACTCCAGCGAGGAGTTCTACACGGTCGTCGTGTACAACGCCTACGGCGAGCGCGTGTGGTGCCTCGCGGACGACACCGTGATGACGGGGTGCGACGGCCCGAGCATTCTGGGCGTGAGCGGCTCGACGAACGTGACGGTGCCGTACGGCGGGCCGCTCGAGCCGGGCATGTATTACCAGTTCCGGGCCACGTCGTGGCGCGCTCCGGGCGGCGTGCCCGGCCCCATCTCCACGACCGAGGACCTGCGCGGCGTGTTCTACGTCGACGGCGGGTGATCGATCAGAGTCCCCCAGATCCACGACTCTCAGGCCGCGCACGTCCGCGCGTTGACCTCGCCCTGGTAATCGACAGCCCTCCAATTAGTACACTGTCCCCTGAGCTCCTCCCTGGATCACCGGAACGCGATCGGAGAAGAGGAGAGGAGAGAGGGATCACAGGGAGGCGGGGAGACGGGGAGAACAGAAATTTCTGAGAAATATCTGTCTCTTCTCTCCCTCCCCGTCTCCTCGCCTCCCTGTGATTTTCTCTCTCCTGCGGGCGGGCGGATCGGCCGCCGGCCCGGGCCGTTTCCGCGCTACCCTCGCGCCCGCGAGGGATCACGAACGTGGCAGGGATCATCGACAGCCTGAGCGAGCTCCAAGAACACGAGGGCTATCTCCGCGACGAGGACCTGCGCGCGCTCGCCGATCGGCTGAACGTGCCGCTCTACCGCCTGGAGGGCCTCGTCTCGTTCTACCCGCACTTCCGGCGCACGCGGCCACCCCGCGCGGAGGTCGCGCTCTGCCGCGACGTCTCGTGCCGCCTGGCCGGCGGCGCGGGCTTCTGCGCGCGCGCGCGGGAGGCCCTCGCCGGCGCGCCCGGCGTGGAGGTGCGCGAGGTGAGCTGCCTCGGGCGCTGCGACGCCGCGCCCGCGGCCGCCGTGAACGAGCACCCCGTGAGCGCTCGGGACCTCGCGGCGCTCGCGGCGCTCGCGAAGGACCCGCCCGACCGGCGCGCGCCGCAGGCCGGGACCGCCTCGCCCCGGCGCTGGGCGACCGATCCGTACGAGAACGAGGCGGATCGCTATGGCGTGCTCGCGCGCCTCGTCGCGGCCGGCGGAGGCGGCGACGCCGCGGTGCAGGCGCTGAAGGACAGCGGCCTGCGCGGCATGGGCGGCGCGGGCTTCCCGACCGGCCTCAAGTGGGAGCTCGTCCGCAAGGAGGCCGCGCGGCCGAAGTACGTGATCTGCAACGCCGACGAGAGCGAGCCGGGCACGTTCAAGGACCGCGTCGTGCTCGACGAGATGCCGCACCTCGTCGTCGAGGGCATGGCGATCGCCGCGCTCGTGGTCGGCGCCGAGGAGGGGATCGTCTTCATCCGCCACGAGTACGGCCCGGAGCGCGCGTCGCTGGAGCGGGCGATCGACGACGCGCGCCGCCGCGGCGTCGTCGGCCCCGACGGGCTCGGGCCGGGGCGGCGCTTCGAGCTGCGCGTGGCCGTCTCGCCGGGCGGGTACATCCTCGGCGAGGAGACGGCCCTGCTCGAGTGCCTCGAGGACCGGCGCGGCGAGCCGCGCAACAAGCCGCCGTTCCCGGGGCAGAAGGGGCTCTTCGGCCAGCCCACGCTGATCAACAACGTCGAGACCTTCTCGCTGGTCCCCATCATCCTCGATCGAGGCGCCGACGCGTGGAGAGCCCTCGGCGTGCGCGGCGCTGCGGGCCTCAAGCTCTTCTCGATCTCGGGCGACGTGGTCCGGCCCGGCGTGTATCAGGTCCCGATGGGCACCACGATCGGCGAGCTCGTCGCGCTGGCCGGCGGCGTCACCGGCGGCCGGCGCGTGCTCGCGATCGCGCCCGGCGGGGCCTCGTCGAGCTTCCTGCGCGGCGACGCGCTCGACGCGCCGCTCGACTTCAAGGCGCTCGCCGATCGCGGATCGATGCTCGGCTCCGGCGCGGTGCTGATCGTCGCCGAGGGGGCCGACCTCGTCGACCTCGCGGCCAACGTCGTCTCGTTCTTCCGCAACGAGTCCTGCGGCAAGTGCGTCCCGTGCCGCGTCGGCTCCGAGAAGGCGGTCGCGATCCTCGAGCGGGCCGTGCGCGGCCAGGGCTCGAAGCGGCAGCTCGCGCTGCTGCCCGATCTCGACGAGGCGATGCGCGAGACCTCGATCTGCGGCCTCGGGCAGGTGGCGCTCCGGCCGTTCCTGTCGGTGCTCGACGCCTTCGGCGACGAGGTCCGCGCGCGCTTCACCGAGGAATGATCCGCGACGTTCGGATGCGGGGGTTCCGCGAGCGCACGACGGTCGAGGCGGCGCTCGCCGTGCTCGATCGCCGCGTCGCGCGGCTCGGCGACGAGCTCGTCCCGATCGCCGAGGCGGCCGGCCGCGTCGCGGCCGAGGACGTCGCGGCCCGGGCCAGCGTGCCCCACTTCGCGCGCTCGGCGATGGACGGCTACGCGGTCGCCGGCGAGTCCACCTTCGGCGCGACGGCGTATGCGCCGATCACGCTCGCGATCACGGGAGATTCGCGCCCGGGCCGCCCGCGCACGGGGATTGGGGCGGAGGGCGCCGCCAGGCGACCCGGAGCCCCAAATGTCGAACCAGGCGCGATCGGCCGCGGCGAGGCGATCCGGATCGCGACCGGCGCGCCGGTGCCCGAGGGCGCCGACGCGGTGGTCATGGCGGAGCACGCCGAGGAGGACGCGCAGGGCGGCCAGCCCGTCGTGCGCGTGCGCGAGCCCGCCGCGCCGGGCAAGCACGTCGCGCAGATCGGCGAGGACGTGCTCGCCGGCGCGACGATCATCACGGCGGGGCGGCGCCTCCGCCCGCAGGACCTCGGCCTGCTCGCCTCGACCGGGGTCGCGCAGATCCGCGCGGTGCGGCGCCCCTCGGTGAGGATCCTCGTGACCGGCGACGAGCTCCTCCCGCCCGGCAGCGCGCCGCAGGGCGCGTGCATCGTCGACTCGAACAGCCTCGTGCTCGCCGCCCTCGCGCGCCGCGACGGCGCCTCCGGCGTGGCCGTCGAGTACGTGACCGATCGCCGCGAGGCCGTGCGCGCCGCGATGGCCGGCGCCGCGGAGGACGTGCTGCTCGTGTCCGGCGGCTCCTCGGTCGGGCCCGAGGACCACGCGCCGCTCGTGCTCGCCGAGATCGGCGAGGTCGCCGTGCACGGCGTCGCGATGCGGCCCTCGAGCCCCGCAGGCTTCGGCTTCCTCCCGGACGGCCGCGCCGTCTTCCTGCTCCCCGGCAACCCGGTCTCGTGCCTGTGCGCCTACGAGTTCTTCGCCGGGCCGTCGATCCGCGCCCTCGGCGGCCTGCCGCGCGCCTGGCCCCACCGCCGCCGCCGGGGCGAGGTCGCCGCCAAGATCGTCTCCGAGCTCGGCCGCGTCGATTACGTCCGCGTGCGCCTCGAGGGCGACCGCGTGTTCCCGATCATGACCAGCGGCGCGTCGATCCTCTCCTCGACCACGCGGGCCGACGGCGTCGTCATCGTCCCCGGGGACGAGGAGGGCCACGGCGAGGGGGCGATCGTCGAGGTGCTGCTCTACGATTGAGCGCGCCCGGAAGCGCCCCCCCGCCATGAAGCAAGAACAGTTCCTCAGCGTGCTCGATCGCGACGAGGCCGAGCGCCGGTTCCGCGGCGCCCTCGGCCCGCTCGGCCCGCTCGGCGTCGAGGAGGTCCCGCTCGCCGAGGCGCTCGGCCGCGTGCTCGCCGAGGACGTCCAGAGCCCCGTGGACGTGCCCGGCTTCGACCGCGCCAACGTCGACGGCTACGCCGTGCAGGCCGCCGACACGTTCGGCGCGAGCGAGCAGGACCCGCGCCGCCTGCGCCTCGAACCCGAGGTCGTGGTCATGGGCGCCGTCCCCGCCGGCGCCGTCGAGCCCGGCGCCGCGATGGCGATCCCCACCGGCGGCGTCGTCCCGCGCGGCGCCGACGCGATCGTGATGGTCGAGCACACCTCCCTGGCCGGAGGCCCCGGCGGCGACGAGGTGCTCGTCACGAAGCCCGTCACCCCCGGCCGCTGGATCACCTACGCGGGCACCGACATCGCCTCGGGCGAGGTCGTCCTGCGCGCCTCCGACGTGCTCACCTCGCGCGAGACCGGCGTGCTCGCCGCGATCGGCGTGGCGAGGGTCCGCGTCGTCCGCGCGCCGCGCGTCGCGATCCTCTCGACCGGCGACGAGATCGTCCCGCCCGGCGCCCCCATTCGCTCCGGCCAGATCTTCGACTCCAACGCCACGATCCTCGCCGACGCGGTCCGCGAGCAAGGCGGCGAGCCCGTCCCGCTCGGCGTGGTCCCCGACGATCCCGCCGCGATCCGCGCCGCCCTGCGCCGCGCCCTCGCGTCGGCCGACCTCGTCCTGCTCTCCGGCGGCACGTCCAAGGGCCCCGGCGATCTCAGCGCGCGCGTCCTCGCCGAGGCCCTCGAGCCGCCGGGCATCGTCGCGCACGGCGTCGCGCTCAAGCCCGGCAAGCCCCTCTGCCTCGCCGTCTCTGCGGGCAAGGCGGTCGTCGTGCTCCCCGGCTTCCCGACCTCCGCGATCTTCACCTTCCACGAGCTCGTCGCGCCCGTGATCCGCGCCCTCGCGGGCCGCGGGCGCGAGGCCGCGGCGGGCACGCGCGCCCGCCTCCCGTTCTCCGTCGCCTCCGAGAGCGGCCGCACCGAGTACGTGCTCGTCCGCCTCACCGAGGACGAGCGCGGCGCGCGCGTCGCCTACCCCATCGGCAAGGGATCCGGATCCGTCACCACCTGGAGCCACGCCGACGGCTACTTCGTGATCCCGAAGCGCGTCGAGCGCGTCGACGAGGGCGAGGCCGTGGAGGTCCTGCCCGTCGCCGGCGCGCGGGCCCGCGAGGTCGATCTCGTGATCATCGGCAGCCACTGCGTCGGCCTCGACGTGCTGATCGGCCGCCTCCGGAGGCGCGGCGTCTCCGGCAAGCTCATCGCGGTCGGCAGCGAGGGCGGCCTCGCGGCGGTGCGGCGCGGCGAGTGCGACGCGGCCGGCGTGCACCTCTACGACCCCGCGACCGGCACCTACAACGCCCCGTTCCTCTCGCCCGGCATGGAGCTCGCGACGGGCTACGGCCGCCTGCAGGGCGTCGTGTTCCGCCGCGGCGATCCGCGCTTCGAGGGCCGGAGCGCCGAGGAGGCGGTGCGCGCCGCGGCGCGCGCGCCCGGCGTGGTGATGGTGAACCGGAACCGCGGCAGCGGCACGCGCGCCCTCATCGATCGCCTCCTCGAGGGCGCCCGCCCGCCCGGCCACGGCGTCGAGGCCTCCTCGCACCACGCGGTCGCCGCCGCGGTCGCGCAGGGCCGCGCCGACTTCGGCGTCGCGATCGACATCGTCGCGCAGGGCCGCGATCTCGGCTTCCTCCCGCTCTGCGAGGAGCGCTTCGACCTCGTGCTCCCGACCGCGCGCCGCGCCCGCCCCGCCGTGCGCGCCCTGCTCGAGGAGCTCGCCTCTCCCGGGACCAGGGCCGCGCTGCGCGCCCGGGGGCTCCGGGCATGACCGCCGCCGCGGACGCGGGCCGCATCCCCGGGCTCGGCGCCGTCGTGCTCTGCGGCGGCCGGAGCAGCCGCATGGGCCGCCCCAAGGCGTGGCTCCCGTTCGGCGACGAGGTCCTGCTCCAGCGCGTGGTCCGCCGCGTCAGCGAGGCCGCCTGGCCGATCGCCGTCGTCGCTGCGCCCGATCAGGACGTGCCCCCGCTGCCGCCCGACGCCCTGCTGGTCCGCGATCCGGTGGAGGGCCGCGGTCCGCTCCAGGGCCTGGCCGCCGGCCTCGAGGCGCTCGCGCCGGTCGCGGAGCGCGCGTTCGTCTCGTCGACCGACGCCCCGTTCATCCACCCCGCGCTCATCCGCCGCCTCGCCGACCTCCAGGCCGGCGGCTTCGCGATCGCCGTGCCGCGCGAGGACCGCCACCACCACCCGCTCACCGCCGTCTACGCCTGCGCCGTCCGCGCCGAGGCCCGAGCCCTCCTCGCCGCGGACCGGCTCAGGCCGTTCTTCCTCTTCGAGCGCGTCCCGACCCTGTTCGCCGATCTCGATCTCCTGCTCGCCGATCCCCGCCTCGCCGCCGCCGACCCGGCGCTCCTCTCCCTCCGCAACCTCAACACCCCCGAGGACTACGCGGCCGCGCTCCAGGAGGCCGGCCTCCCGTGATATCCTCGGCCCGCGCGGCGGGGGATCCGGCGGCGGATCGGCGCGGCGCGCAGCGAGGAGCCGAGTGATGCGCAGGACAGTCGAGGTCGTGGGTCTCTCCCTCTTGTTCGCGGGCGCCGTGTGGGCCGGGTGCTCGAGCGACGACGAGCAGCCGGGGTCGACCACGACGAGCACGACGACGACGACGACGACCACGACCACGACGTCCGCCTCGAGCACCACCGGCGGCCCGACCGGCCCCTGCCTGGGCGGCGAGCCCGACGGCACCTGCGACCTCCAGTCCGGGGAGGACTGCGATTGCGAGGACTGCGCGCAGACCGCTTATTGCATCCCGGACCTGTGCACGACCGACGGCGCCTGCGACGGCCTCTATGATTCGTGCATCTGCCCCGACTGCGACGGCGACTGGATCTGCAGCCCCGCCGCCTGCACCGACGACGGCGTGTGCAACTCGTTCTACGAGGGCTGCTCGTGCGTCGATTGCTACAGCGGGCCCGACGCCAAGCCCGAGTGCCAGGACAACGTCGACGCCTGCTCCGCGGCGCAGCCGGACCACACCTGCGGCGGGGGCGAGCCCTGCGCGTGCCTCGATTGCTTCGGGACGCCGTCCTGCGTGTCGTGCAACGTCAACGGCAACTGCGACGCCTCGGATCCCTGCTACTGCTCCGATTGCGCCGACAACGATTTCTGCACCGATCCGACGCGATGCGTCGACGACGGCACCTGCCTGGCCCTCTTCGAAGGGTGCCAGTGCGCCGATTGCCAGTACGTGCCCGAGTGCGGCGGCGGCGCGGGCGGCGGCGGCGGCGGCGGCGCGGG